>JAXIPJ010000278.1:0-63558 GCA_045402985.1 Anaerolineales bacterium | reverse complement strand
GGATATTTTACAGCATAAGCTGTATAACTCATAGTTGGGCAGCGGAATTTGGATAGAACCATGCATTTGAAGTGTGTTTACTGAGCAAGAGGTGAAATATGCGTTATATTGATATGCAGACTTGGTCTCGACGCAATCATTTTAGATTATTTAGTACCTTTAATCACCCCCATTTCAGTATGTGTGTAAACGTCGATATGACAGCATTTTATCCATTTGTGAAGCGCAATGGATATTCGTTCACCGTATCCATGGTGTACGTCATCTCTCGGGCTTCGAATGCGATTCCAGAATTCAGGCATCGCATTCGAGGGGATCAAGTTGTAGAGCACGAGATCGTGAACCCCGGTTTTGCAATATTGATTGACAAAGATCTTTTCAGCTTTTGTGCCATTGAGTATGCTGAGGATTTTTCCGAGTTTGCAAGGAGGGCTGCAAAAAATATTTCGGATGTGAAAGCACATCCTGATCTGGAAGCCAACCCCGAGAAGGATGATGTGTTGTACATGAGCCCCATACCTTGGGTATCATTCACAAGCTTTACCCATCCAATGCAGTTACACCCAGCGGATTCTGTACCCCGCTTTGCGTGGGGAAAATACTTCAAGGAGAGCGACGCATTGAAGATGCCGCTAAGCGTACAAGGGCATCATGCTATCATGGATGGAATACACATGGGCAGATTTTATGAAAAGCTGCAGGATTACCTACATCACCCGGAAGTTGTGCTAGGTGCCGTGTAAGAGCGCTGCCCAATGCGTCCAGCAACTGTCTTGGGATTCTGCGCCACGCTTCGCGCAAGCAGTTCTCTACGCCTCAGCCTTTTTCCGCTCGGACGGCTCACCCCGTCCGCCCCAGCGCTAGTAACGCAAGCCGTTAGCCCGCAAGAGATCAGGAAAGATTCCGAGATGCAAACGAGCCAAACTGGCTATGTCTATCATTGGGTTCCGGCTGATTTGGAAGGTCATATATTGTATCCCCTCAATCAGCTCAAAAGCATCTATCCATCCCTGTATATTACTAAGGCTGCTAAATACCAAAATCGTGAAGCAATTATGCAGGCTCGTCTTCCCCTCTTGGACTGTCTATGGAATGATGCACTACACTTCTCCCCGGTGCATCCAAGTAAGGTTCAAGAGGCCTTAGCGGAGGCTGGATTTAGACGCAAACTGCGTCGTTACTACGAAGTAGATCCGCTGGCAAAAGGGTTTAATGCCACGAATGCTCTTGTCTTTTTACACCAACAGCTCAATCTGGAGAAGTTTCAGCTGGCGGAAGCCGATTTTCGGGTGTTCAATCCTGCAGAATTAAGTTCGCTTGGGGAAATTCCAGCCGCAACTCTAACGTATTATCGGGAGATGTTCGAGCAGGGAAAGCGTCCTTTGGTCTATTTGTACGTCCCCCATATTCTCTATCAGGGTAGGCTCGATATTAGCGATGTGAATATAATTGAGGTGTTGTAGTATGCACAAGAAATGGGTTGAGATTCCTCTCCAAGTGTTTATCATCTGGCTCCGAAAGAGCGCGCTTGGTCCAGATAATGCGGGCTAACAAAGCCCCGCAGAGCGGGATCTACGACGTGCAGCTGACGGTGGGTGGGCCGCGCGTTTTTCAAGCATTTTCGTGGCTTTGGATTGGTTCCGTCAAAGTGGTGTTGTCTCGTCCCGCCCACCAGCGGGTATCCCGCAGGAGCATGCGGGACAGGCCGCAAGCCGTTGGGCAGACCAAAGGAATGACAAATGAGAGTAGATCAAAAGGAGGCTTATGACCCTGTCTCATAGAATCATGTCGTTGAATATCAATGCGGCTTCCACTGATGGTGATAACGCCTGGGAGAAACGTGCGCCTTTGACCTTTTCAGTTATTAACCGCTACAAACCTGATCTCATTGGTTTTCAAGAGTGTGCAAAAGATAATCTTACGGCTTTTTATGAACAACTCAGCGATTATCAGGTTGTCGACGGTAATTGTTATGGCGATACTCCTCCACAAGAACATACCTCCATTTTATTTTTGAAATCACGCTATGAGTTGCTCGATAAGGGTGAGTTTTGGTACAGCCAGACACCAGATATCGAATCGGCAGACTGGGGCGTCGAGTATCCAATGGGAGCAACCTGGATAAAATTGAAATGTCTCCAAACAGAGCAGCAACTTTTTCATCTAAATACCCATTTTGAGGATGGTCCTTGGGGTGAACAGTCACGTGTCAATGCCAGCCAGCTTATTATCGACCGAATTACCCAACTTGCATCGAATCAGCCAGCCGTTATAACAGGTGATTTTAATTGCAACCCTTGGTCAAGACCTTACCAGATGTTTCATAATTATGGCTTTATAGACACCTATCGAGAAGCTGGTAACGCGGACTCGGCGGAATCTAGTACACTACACCTTTATAAAGGAAAAGATTATTTTGCGTTGGATTTTGGTGATGAAATGTTTTGGCGAGTAGATTGGATCTTGGCTCTAAAATTGCGCACGACCTCTAGCATGATTGTGCGCGATGCAGAACCACCATTATATCCGAGTGATCATTATCCGATGATCTGTGAAGTACAGGTCTTGTAAAGTCTGCCCAACACAGCGTCCCGGAAGTGCACCGGGATAATGCACCCAATCCCCGGCAACCCCGGCACAGAACAACCGGGGCAGGTGTACGCCGGGGCTGGCGTAGTGGGACTCTGCGCGTTTTCACCTGTGCCTCCCGAAAAAACATCGGGACGATGTGCGGCAAGGCCGTTCGCCCCGTCGGGCTCACGGCCCGAACGGGGTGCAGGCAGGCAGGTTGAGAAGATTTAATTAGGTATAATAATTTTATGACTATGACAAAAAATAAATTACTACGAATGGACAATGTCCTCCTCGTTGTCGACGACCTCAAGGCTGCGATCGCGTTCTTTACCGAACTTGGTCTGGAGCTTGAGGGCGAGACGACCGTCGAGGGACAGTGGGTGGACCGCATCGTCGGGCTCGACGGCGTCCGAAGCGACATCGCAATGATGCGGACCCCGGACGGCCACGGGCGGCTCGAGCTGGACAAGTTCCACACGCCTAAGGCGGTCAGGGCTGAGCCAGAGGACGCACCGGTGAACACGCTGGGCATCCGTCGGATCATGTTCGCTGTCACAGACATCGACGACGTCGTTGCTCGCCTGCAGAAACATGGGGCTGAACTCATTGGCGAGGTGACACAGTACGAGGACATGTATCGACTCTGCTACCTCCGCGGCCCAGAGGGCATTATTGTCGCACTGGCCGAACAACTCGGTAATAAATCGGTAACGGATGTTTTAGGAAATCCTTAATTCAAGAATTTGCCGCCAAAGAGCAAAATCAGCTATGATTTTTCTAGCGTACTTCGCCCACTAAAAACTTGAAAACGTCCTTTCCGCTCCGGTTCCCGCCTATTTGTCGGGCAGGCGAGGCGGGCAGAATGGGGGTGTGGATATTCGGGTCGAATGTGTAACCCTGAGGGTCTCTCTGGCAAGAAAAGAGATTTGGTTTCGTGGTATTTTTCATTTGATTGGCATTCTTGGGGAGAGTCCGTTTGTGAGTAAATTGCGAAAGGCAGAAAGCGCCCAACACAGCCCCGCAGAGCGGGATCTACGACGTGCAGTGGACAGGTGGGTATGCGCCGCGTTTTCACCTGTGCCTCCCGAAAAAACATCGGGACGATGTGCGGCAAGGCCGTTTTGCCCCGTCGGGCTCACGGCCCGAACGGGGTGCAGGCAGGCATTTTTCTCGGCTTTAGGTTTTTTCCGGTTCGACAGCGAGTCTCGTCCCACCAAGCGGGTACCCCATGAAGGTCACATGGGGCAGGCCGCGAGCCGTTAGCCGCTAGTGTCGATACATGGATTTTTCATCGCTGATCCCGCAGGAGACATAAGCTTGAATAAATTTTTTATTGCTATTTTGCTCTTGTTCCTTACTGCTTGCTCCTCTTCTCAGATCATCGCGGAAGCGACATCACCATCTTCCCCCATATTGACTGTTCTCGTGTCATCACCAACAGCTACTCCCCCCGCATGGCCATTCGTTACCAATACGCCAACCACCACACAAACTCCCATTTCAATCAGTTCCAGTACCGCGGTCTCTACCCGGTCCACACAAACACCATTGCCACCGATCCAACCTGGTCAGCCTTTTGTTCTGAGCAAAATGAATATGCTTGACGAGCGCAACGGATGGGGACTCGAAACCACCGGTCATCTGCTGCGGACCATTGATGGCGGATTCACCTGGAAGGATGTCACTCCACCAGAAGTTGGTTTTTTTTCGACTGGAGATATGATGCACGCCTGGGCTTTTGTGGAGACTAGGGGAGCTTGTGATGTCTGCCCAAGTGGTTGGACCAGGGGTCTTGTCACGTGGCGCACCTCAGATGGTGGTCAAACATGGCAGCGGGGATTGTTTTTTATTCCTGATATGCTCGATTTTCGACCGATTGCTATGCAATTTGTTGACGATGCAAAAGGCTGGTTCCTGTTTGTAGAACATGTCGGGATGAGCGGTTTCACTTTTGAGTCCATCGTGCGAACCCTGGATGGTGGTGAATCTTGGATGCCAGTCTATCCCTTATCAGATGGATGTGTCTCTGGCGGCATGATATTTGTTGATGAACAAGAGGGATGGATTGGTGATGATTGCCGCGGGTTATCAAATACACTTGATGGTATATCTGTGCAGGATTTTCTTAACGGTAAAGCAACGCCTTCACTTAATAGAACTATTGATGGAGGCAATACCTGGAGTTCGTTTCCAGTCCCTGCTCCGGCAGTTTTTCCGTTAAATTTCACATCACCTGATATCGATCCAAATACCTGGGTATATTGTGGGATAAAGCAAATACATCAGATATCTCAAAAGGCATTTCTCTTGCAGTGGAGTTGTAATGCAGCCCATTCGATAACAGTAGTCGAAGCCTCCTATGCCTACCTAACAACTGACGGAGGGCAAACCTGGCATTCCTGGCTATCCACAGGGAATGAGACTTTCACAAATCCCGACACGAGCTGGCGGCTGTTTGCTACAGGCGATGATCAGCCCAGCTTATTACAACAAACCACTGATGGAGGTTTAACGTGGAAGACTATCAAAGAGGTTGCCTGGAAGACCGCTCAATTCAACTTTGTCAATGAGCAGGTTGGTTGGGCTAATGTTAGTAATAACATGAACTCAACTTTAGTACACACCGTCGATGGTGGCAAAACATGGATAGAAATAAAACCTGCGATAGTCCCGTGAATTGCATGTTGGATTTGTTAGGAATACTTCATGCTGAGGAAGGCGGCTAACAAAGCGTCCCGGAAGTGCGTCGGGATAATGCACTTGACCCCCGAAAGAGCATCGGGGACAGGCTGTGGGGGCCCCGACGCTCATGCGCCGGGATGGGCGATAGTCGTAGTGGACTGCTCCCTCGCCCAATCATCGCGCTAAAATGAGAGTACACTACACTCAAGCCAATTCCGTCAAAGCGGCTTCATCGCGTCCCGCCCGCCAGCGGGTATCCCGCAGAAAGCGTGCGGGACAGGCCGCGAGCCGTTGGGCAGGCTTCTGGCAAGCAATGGGTAGAGGTTTATGCAATACCAATATGTAAAAGAACAGCGAGATTATTCAGACCTAGCAAGCGGGCGAGTATTTCTCAGTTGGTCAGGACACCCTGCTTTTCCTGTAAGGCTGGCAAGTGAAATATTTCAACGGTGTATGGCGCGGCGTGAAACAATCTATAAAAACGCAACTCGATGCGTTCTGTACGATCCATGTTGTGGTGCGGCTTATCACCTCAGTGTATTAGCCTATCTACATAGAGAGCACATCCAAGAAGTAATCGGTTCAGATGTAGATGAAAAAGCCGTTGCTTTGGCAAATCGGAATCTCGAATTGGTGAGCATCGCTGGTTTGGATAACCGCATTATCGAAATCTCTGCAATGTCCGAACAGTATGGTAAAGCTTCTCACAAAGATGCCTTGAGAAGTGCTCAAACCGTGAGAAGTAATTCACTCGCTTTAGCTCAGAAGTATCCAGTGAGGACAAGAGTATTTCGTGCCAACGCTACAGAGAGTAAGGAAATTTCCAACAATATAAGAGCTAAATCAGTGGATATTGTCTTTACAGATGTTCCTTACGGACAACATTCGGATTGGTATAGCTCCGAGGGAATAGATCCAATACAAGCGATACTTGATGTGTTGACGAATGTTCTCTCCAATTCAAGCATTGTGGCAATCGCATCAGATAAGCAGCAAAAAGTGTCGCATGAAAATTATCAACGCATTGAACAATTTCAAATAGGAAAGCGACGGGTGGTTATTTTGAAGCCTACCTAATACGGCCTGCCCAACAAAGCGTCCCGGAAGTGCACCGGGATAATGCACTGGACGCTGGGGATTGCCCAGCGCTCATGTGCTTGGGCTGGGCGATGTTCGCTTGAAGCTCACTCGCCCAATCTGCGCACATCTCAGGCAGTTTTCTGTGCCTGATCATTTTCCGTATAATGAGCTTTGGTCCACACCGCCCAGCAGCCGGTACCCCATGAAGAGCGCACGGGGCAGGCCGCTTACCGTTAGCTGGATAAAAGTAGGTGAGTATTGGTGAAACAACCCTCTGTACTCAGTCTTGTAACCACGATATATGTAGTGTTCATCATCCTTTGGATGGCGGCGCGATTACTTATCTTTGACCAGTTTTGGCTATTGGCCCTGTTAAATACTGTGGCAGTGTATTTGTTTGCACCATTGCCAATATTGCTCTTCATCAGCCTTTGGAAACGTAACCGGGTTTCGCTTGCTAAACTCTGTATCCCTTTGCTCCTCTTTGTGCTTATGTTTGGTCACTTGTTTTGGCCGCCATTTTCAAATGAGAGCGTGGAAGACAAGCAAGAAATAGCCTTGATGAGCTTTAATGTTCTTTACAGCAATACGGCCCATAGAGCAATAGTTGACAGCATACAATCGGCTAATCCGGATGTGGTAGGATTTCAAGAATTGATGCCGGCGATGGCCGCATCCCTAGTGGAAGAACTTGAAAGTGATTATCCGTACAACACATTTCAGCTTTTGGAATCAGAATTAAGCACGGGGGTATTGAGTAAATTTCCCATTGACAGTGCTGAGCGGTTTGACCTGCCACCGCGTGACCTGGCTATACACACAGTCATTCAAGTGCAAGGAACAAAAGTTCATGTGATTGTCGTTCATCTTTCAGCAAATAATTTTTTCGACTATTCAATCACAGAGTTTGTGACGTTGGTCAAAGAACGATATGGTTACCGCGAAAAAGAAACAATACAACTAACACAGATGGTACAAGATCTGGATGGGCTGGTTTTAATAATGTGCGACTGCAACATGACTGATACCTCAGAAGCTTATGCCCGGCTTGATACAGTTCTTGATGATAGTTTCAGTGAAGCAGGGTGGGGAATGGGTCACACACTTCAACTCCCACAGCTATCTTTTCCAATTCAACGTATTGATTATGTTTGGCATACAGAAGAATTTGAAGCGATCTACGCTCATATAGGACAAGACGGCGGCTCAGACCATCTGCCAATTGTTGCCAAACTCAGGCTAACCCGGTAAATTTTGGCATGCAGCAGTGTCCAGTAATGGGATAAATCCAGCTAACACAGCGTCCCGGAAGTGCGCCGGGATGGGCGATGGTCGTAGTGGACTGCTCCCTCGCCCAATCATCGCGCTAAAATGAGAGTACACTACACTCAAGCCAATTCCGTCAAAGCGGCTTCATCGCGTCCCGCCCACCAGCGGGTATCCCGCAGAGGCATGCGGGATAAGCCGCAAACCGTTAACCCGCCAATCGGCTTTCCATTGAAGGAGATGTAATCCATATGAGTCCAATCCGCATGTCAAAGATAGAATCAGCGCTGCGCGTGGTCCTTGAGTTCAATGAGGCTTTCAATCGTCACGATGTAGCAGATATGATGCAGCTGATGAGCGACGATTGTGTCTTCGAGAACACTGATCCAGCCCCTGATGGCACTGTATACTCGGGGAAGGAGGCAGTAACTCAATTTTGGCAGGACTTCTTCCGCGAGTCTCCTCATGCCCACATCGAAATCGAGGAGGCTTTTGGCTTAGGTAACAATAGATGTGTTATGCGCTGGAAGTACAACTGGGTGGATGCGGCGGGCAAAAAGGGACATGTCCGAGGAGTCGATATATTCAGAATGAAAGACGGTTCCATCTGTGAAAAGTTGTCCTACGTCAAGGGATAATGTGGATAGGAGAATTTATACGATATGACAGATCCCTGGCAAAGTGGCATTGCGTATGAAAGGTTCATGGGGCGTTGGAGCGCTCTCGCTGCTCAAAAATTTTTGAGTTGGCTTGCCATTCCGCCTGCCCGCAGTTGGCTGGATGTGGGTTGTGGAACAGGTTCACTTACCAGGCTTATTCTTGAGTCACATCAGCCAAAAGAAATTATTTCAATTGACCCATCCAGCGATTTTATTTCACATGCACAACGTTCAATAACCGACCCATGTGTGCATTTTAAAGTTGGCATGGCCCAATCCCTGGAACTGGATGCACATTCCATGGATGCGGTTGTGTCCGGGCTTGTGCTCAATTTTGTTCCACAACCTAAAGCTGCAATTCTGGAACTGTTGAGAGTCACAAAGCCTGGCGGCAGGATCGGGATTTTCGTTTGGGATTATGCAGAGGGCATGCAAATGTTACGATATTTTTGGGATGCCGCTGTGGAGCTTGATCCTAAAGCCGAAGAGTTTGATGAGGGCAATCGATTTCCAATTTGCCGGGAAGGGCAGCTTGAATATCTTATGCGGGAAGCCGGTTTTAAACAGGTCGAGGCAGCACCCATTGAAGTAAAAACTGTCTTCCAAAACTTTGATGATTACTGGCAGCCATTTCTTGGCAATGTGGGTCCCGCGCCTGGTTATACGGTGAGTTTGGATCAAAAAGACAGGCAAAAACTTGAAGATAAACTTAGAAAGTCATTACCCATTGACGACAATGGCGCAATTTCCATGATGGCCAGAGCCTGGGCAGTAAAGGGCATAGTCTAACAAAGCTTGCAGTCATTTTGGGCGTGGGCAGTTTTCAAGTAGTTTTCCCTGGACAGCCCGTCAGGGCAGGCTGGCTTCCAAGCAGAGTCCACGCCGCAAACCGTTAAGCGGCGACAGTGCAGAAACTTTATGGCGAAAAATAATTTTTGTATAAGGCCGACCGAAAGACAGACACATGGCAAAACTTCTCTTCTTTAATATTCCTGCGTACGGACACGTAAACCCAACACTGCCCGTCGTAACAGAATTGGTGAAGCGTGGGCATCATATTGTCTACTACAATTCAGATACTTTTGAACAGGCAGTCAAAGGAACTGGTGCTGAGTTTCGTTCATATCCCAACTCGAGTACCTCCGAAGCCGATTTGGCTAAACGTGTATATAATCTAGTCACCGTTAGCATATTTATGTTGGAAGAAAGCCTCCGCTTGCTACCTTTTTCAGTGGAACAAATCGAACGGGAAAAACCGGATTTGGTGATTTTTGACTCACTTGCGCTTTGGGGTATGCAGGCCACTCGCTTGCAAAATGTCTCGTCAGCTGCATCCATCAGTACTTTTGTTCAGGAAGGTGTTCAGGGCCTGTTCAAGTGGCGTGACTTCCTGCACTTACTTCGGCAGGCATTTACCAAATTGCCAACCTTGCAACGCCTGCGCCGACAATTAGTGAAAACGTACGGTTCTGAAATTTTTCCTGATAATTCCATCCTTCCCTGCAAAGGCAACTTTAACCTTGTCTATACTTCGCGCGAGTTTCAACCAGATACGCCTTATATTGACAGTAGTTTTCACTTCGTCGGACCCTCAATTCTTGCGACCACTCGGACGGAGACGAACTTTCCCTGGGACTTGCTTGATCCTGAACATACCAAAGTCTATCTTTCTCTCGGCACCCTTTACAATAATAATATCGAGTTTTATCATACTGTCTTTGCGGCTTTTTCTGACCACCCAGCTCAGTTCATCGTCTCGGTTGGTCGCGCAACAGATATTCGTGATCTTGGGCTTGTCCCTGATAACTTCACTATTCAATCCAGCGTGCCCCAACTGGAGCTATTACAAAAAGTAGATCTGTTTATCACGCACGGCGGGATGAATAGTATTAATGAAGGCCTGAACTATGGGGTGCCTCTGGTAATTGTGCCGCAACAAATTGAGCAGGCATTCAATGGAAGGCAAGTTGCTCGTCAGGAAGCCGGTGTTGTTCTGGCTGACACGCCGCCGTATGGACATCTTGCTGCTAGCGTTTTACGACGTACCGTAGACAGAGTTTTAGCAGACCCAACATATCGCCTTAATGCCGAACGACTCAGTCGTTCTTTCCACGAAGCAGGTGGATATCAACAGGCAGCCTCTGCAATAATATCGTGGTTAGAGTAGCGCTTAGAGCAGACCTATCCATCGAACACAACACCATTTTTACCTCGCACACTTCGCATCAAGTATTTTTGGGTTCGAGTTTTTTCTTCCCCAGCAGAATCCACGCCCACCCACTTGTCATTAACGCAAACCGTTAGCCCGCTCGTAGATAATAGTATCGAAATAAAACATGACTCTATTACATAAACTCACTCTGTCCCTCGCTTCAGGTGTTGCTCTGGAATTGGTGCACGTGCCAGCCGGCGAATTTTTGATGGGTAGTGATCGAGCCACCGACACAAAGGCCGCTGACTGCGAACTACCTCAGCACAAATTATTTTTGCACGCCCATTTCATTGGCCGGGCACCAGTAACGGTGGCGCAGTTTGCCGTGTTTGTGCAAGCCACCGAGTACAAAACCACCGCTGAAGAATATGGTCATGGCTATAACTTGGTGAATGATCATTGGAAAGAAATTAAGGGTGCACACTGGCGGGCCCCGCGTGGATCAGGGAGTATCGTCCAGCAAAAAAGCGCACACCCAGTTACGCTGGTCAGTTGGTACGACGCGCTGGCTTTTTGTGATTGGGTGACGAATATAACTCAGTTCAAGATGTATCTGCCCAGTGAGGCCGAGTGGGAGCAGGCGGCCCGAGGGATGGAGGGATTTATCTATCCCTGGGGAAACGATCAGCCGACCGATACCCTCTGCAACTTTAATCTAAATGTCACAGACACTACGCCTATAGGGCAGTATAGTCCACAAGGTGATAGCCCAGTGGGGTGTACAGACATGGCAGGTAATGTGATAGAGTGGACGCGTAGTTTGTGGGGTATGGATATGCATACGCCGGAGTTTAAATATCCCTATTCTGAACACAGGCTGGAACGCGAAAACGCTCAAGCGTCGAATGATGTTCGCCGGGTAGTGCGAGGCGGCGGATGGGATGACGATAGTGAGGGTGTGCGTGCAGCGTATCGGCTCCCTAACCCTCCAATCTCCCGTAACGATATTCTGGGTTTTCGGGTGGCTATCCCCAGCCTGCTTTCCTCTCATGAGTCCATTGAAATTGGTTGATCTGATAAAAATAATTTACCCAATGAAATTTACGAAGGTCACATAAACGTATTTCTGAAGCATTCCAGGTACGAAAAGTCATTGTTCAAGGAAACTTTTATTGACAAAAAGTAGGCCAACAAATGGGCTGTTGTCAAAGTGTGATCAATCTCAGTCGCAAATGGAAACCAGCATGATTGATGTAAAAAATGCTTCCTCTATCTCCGGATTGAATTTTCGCCACTTTCGGGGAGAGAGCGACTATTCTTATATAGCAGCCGTCTTAATTGCCAGTGAAAGCGCGGATAATACTGAGCGCAAAGTGACTGCTGATGATATAGCCAATGCTTATCAACATCTGAACAACTGTGACCCTTACAGGGATATTATCATTGTCGAAGTCGCAGGCGGAATGATTGGCTATTCACGCGGATGGTGGCGGGATGAATCAATCACTGGGCGCTTGTACGAACATAATGGTTTTCTTATCCCCGAATGGCGACGAAAGGGTATTGGACACGCTATGTTGTTTTGGATGGAGAATCGCCTTCGAGATATCGCGGCGACCCATCCGCCAGAGACTGCAAAGTTTTTTCAAGTTGATGTCTCGCAATTTCAAAAAGGTACTGCTATCATGCTGGAGCGTTCAGGCTACCAGCCCATGCGCTATTTTTATGAAATGGTGCGCCCCACCCTTGATGACATTCCCGAATTGCCCTTGCCTGATGGGTTAGTGATACACCCGGCATTACCTGATCATTATTCTGCCATCTGGAAATCAGTTGACGAAACCAGCCAGGACGAATGGGGATATAAAGAACCTACCGATGACGATTATCAGGAATGGCTGACAAACCCACACTTTCAGCCGCATCTCTGGCAGGTTGCCTGGGATACTGCTACAGATCAAGTTGTTGGTCATGTATTGACGTTTATTGATCATGATGAGAATGAACACTTCGATCGAAAACGCGGCTACACAGAAGGTATTGGCGTGGATCGATCCTGGCGGCGGCGCGGACTAGCCCGCGCATTGATTGGTCGAAGCCTTCAAGCACAAAAGGCCGCTGGAATGGCCGAGTCTGCATTGGCTGCTGACAGTGACAGCACACATGGTGTCACGCGCCTGTATGAAAGTTGCGGTTTTCAAATTATCAAATGCAATACTATTTACCGCAAGCCTATGTACGCAACAACGCGGCCCAGCAAATTAGCAGAGTAAACCAAACCATTAGCCGCTCAAAGGAGTCAATATGGATAATCTCCAGCTCAAGCAAGTGCCAATTACAAAGACTGGGATGCTCATACGCAGGCCTGTTGCCGATGTGTTCGAGGCCTTTGTCAACCCGGAAATCACCACGAAATTCTGGTTCACCAAAGGTAGCGGAAGGCTCGAGGCTGGCAAGCAGGTCCAGTGGGAGTGGGAAATGTACAACGTCTCAGCCTCGGTGACTGTGAAAGCCATCGAACCGAACAACCGCATTGTTATCGAGTGGCCAGGATACAGTGGTCTCTCCACCGTGGAATGGATATTCGCGTCCCAAAAGGATGGCACAACATTCGTCAGTATCACGGAAGCTGGCTTTACTGGCGACGGGGATGAACTTGTGAAACAGGTGACCGATTCAACTCAAGGATTCAGCCTGGTACTGGCGGGCCTCAAAGCACTCCTTGAGCATAACGTCCAACTGAATCTTGTGGCGGATCGGTATCCCAAGGGGATCGAAGAACACTAACCTGTGGAGTCTTGGACTCGCCTCAGCACGCTAAAAGGTATAAATCAAGTTTTGGAGGTATGTAGTGCCTGTCATTAAACATAACCCAGAAAATATATATCCTCAGTATCAAAGTTATAGTCACGCCATTGAGGTCAGTAGCGGTTCCCGCTTACTAATAATCAGTGGACTCAACGGCTATTTGGCAGATGGGAAGTCGATGCCGGAAACGTTCGAAGAACAAGGCGAAATGATCTGGAAGCATTTGGGCACCATCCTCGAGTCTGCTCAAATGGGCTATCGAAACCTGGTATCAATGAGATTCTATTTGGCAAGCCCTCAATTTGATGAGGCAAACGTGCGCCTACGGAAAAAGTATTTAGGGAGTCATCAACCGGCCCTGACCGTTATATGTTGTCAACTGCTTGATCCAAATTGGAAATTAGAAGTGGAAGCAATGGCGGCAGAATGATTCAAGAGAGGAACATATACCGCAAAGCGATCCACAAACAACGTTGGTCATCCAAACCTACACGGAGTAAAACACATGAGTTGGAATGTTGTCATCGCCTGTATTGATACTCGTAATCCGCCCGAAAAATTGAATGCACTTGCCTCTCTGAATGTTACTGTACATCACGTTATTGGTTTTCATGACGAACAGGAAGCGTCGCTCTATCGTGAAGCGGATGCGATCATCACTGAAATGCACCCGGTGACTGACGATATAATGGCGACCTTTAATCGCTGCCGAATCATTGCCTGCGCCAGCACCGGCTACGATTATGTAGATCATGCCAGCGCGGCAAAACGCGGCATCTGGGTGACAAACTGTCCTGGCTACTGCACGGATGAGGTTGCTACTCATACGATCGCGTTATTACTCTCGCAGGCGCGGCGCCTGCCACAACTACGGCAACTCGTACGCGCCAATGAATGGGACCCGCGTCCTGCGCGCCCGATACGGCATCCGCGCACACAAACACTTGGCGTCATCGGCTGGGGTCGCATTGGCAGAGCTGTCTCAGCCAAGGCTATGGCATTAGGCTTCAAGGTGATCGCGAACGATCCGTATGTTGACCCGAAGCAAATGCTGGATGCAGGTGTGCAGCCTGCGGACAAGGAAAGCCTCCTGCGCGAATCAGATTACGTGAGTCTGCACACTCCGCTTACTGACGAAACGAAGCATATGATGGATAAACATTTGCTGGATTTGATGCGTCCCTCCGCCTATCTGATCAATACAGCGCGAGGTTTGCTCATCGATGAAGCGGCGCTGCTGGAAGCGGTACAAAGCGGAAAGTTGGCCGGAGCCGCTTTGGATGTTTTATCGTCCGAGCCGCCATCGCCCGATCATCCCTTTCTACAGGATGACCGTTTCTTCATCACGCCTCACTCTGCCTGGTGCTCTGAAGAATCCGACGCGGCGGTCTGGGAGTGGGCTGCAGGTAATGTGGCATACGCACTTCGCGGAGAAAAACCTCCGCACGCAGTGAATCAAATCTGATCCAGCATTGGAATCGACAACCCCAGGTATATAAATTCAATTCGCAGTAATGGAAACTATAAAACAAATGCCAATATGGACATTTGATGTATGACTCCTAGAAGATCATTATGGATCTGCCCCGACTGCGGACGGCAATTTGTCTCGGTCAATCGCAATCACTCGTGCGGACGCTATAGCCTGGAAGAACACTTTGCGGGCAAAGAGCCTGTCGTCCGCGAGTTATACGATCTTTTATTTAGATCACTCAAGCAATTCGGGCCAGTACGCGCATTCCCTGTAAAGACACGCATCGTCTTTCAGGCAGAGGTGCAATTCGCCGCGGCCGTACCGCGCAAACGCTGGCTGGATAGTTATCTATGGCTCAGACGTCAGGCGGCACATCCTCGCATCCATAAGATTGAAATGGGAATCTTCCGAGATTATGGTCACATTTTTCGTCTTACTTGCCCTAATGACTTGGATGAAGATTTGGTAAATTTACTCCATGAGGCTTATATGCTGGGGTGTGAGATATAGTGGTCTCGCAAGATGATACATTTGGAGTAGCGAACAGGTGTTCTGATATACTATAGTTTGAATATGGTGACTGGCACGCAAACCGTTGAAGAATATGCTGAATGCATCGAAGATGTGATCCGCTACATCCGCGAGCACATCAACGAGCCGATCGATCGGGAGACTCTGGCTTCTATTGCCGGCTTCTCTGTTCCTCACTTCCACCGCGTCTTTACGGCTCAGGTGGGCGAGAGCGCTGTCAGCTATGTGCGCCGCCTGCGCATGGAACGCGCGGGACGCAAATTGCGCATGGGTGCAGTGGACATTACCGAAGTCGCGCTTGCGGCGGGTTATGATTCCCATGCTGCTTTTGGCAAGGCTTTCAAGCAGCAGTTCGGATTCAGCCCCAGTGAATTCCGTCAATTAGGTTGCAGTGCAGCCACTCAAATTCTGCGAAAAGGATAAATGTATATGAAAATTAAACTGACCAGTGTCTCGATTGATGACTATGACAAAGCGTTGAAGTTTTATACCGAGGTTCTAGACTTTGTGAAAAAGCACGATATTCCCCTGGGTGAAGGCGCCCGCTGGATCACTGTTGTCTCACCCGATGAGCCAAATGGAACAGAATTACTACTTGAACCAAACGCGAGTTACCCAGCAATGAAAGCACTTAAAGAATCCCTATTCAAGGACGGAATTCCGTTTACGGCCTTCCAAGTTAATAACCTTGATCAGGAATATGAAAGAATGAAAGACCTGGGCGTGGAGTTCACGATGGAACCGACCAATATGGGGATGACCAGCGCGGCGGTGTTCAATGATACTTGTGGGAATTTGATACAGATCTATCAGCTCAATAACGCGTAACGAGACTTAACAATCAAAAAACTGCGGAGGTTAGGAATACCTCCGCAGTTTTGATTCTGCTCCGCGACGCACCGCTTCACTCTTAGCTAATAATTGATTCGGTTTAATAAGCCTTTTCTTCCTATGACCATGAGGCTTTGTGTTACACAACAGCTACAAATTTAATCCCTTGCAATAGCATGAGTGTCATGCTATGATATGGTTGTGATTCAGTCCTTCAAAAACGCGGGCACAAAAGATATCTTCAATGGAGAGAATACCAAA
Source organism: Anaerolineales bacterium (assembly GCA_045402985.1). Classification (GTDB taxonomy): domain Bacteria; phylum Chloroflexota; class Anaerolineae; order Anaerolineales; family Villigracilaceae; genus Defluviilinea. The sequence goes on along the minus strand of JAXIPJ010000278.1, from coordinate 47,240 downwards.
GAAGCAAGAAAGAATTGCCCGAATTCATTATGGAGCATTGCCGCCCGAAAACTGGATCAACTGGACTCTGTTACAACTCTTTCCGAACTAAAAATCCCTCCAGGGAATAAACTTGAGGCCCTGTCAGGCAACAGGAAAGGTCAACATAGCATCCGCATCAACGACCAGTACCGCATTTGTTTTAAGTGGACCGATTTGGGTCCAGATCAGGTTGAAGTCGTAGATTATCACTAATGTCCAAAGCAGGAGAAAAAACATGGTTCGCGTTCCTACCAACCGTATACCCACCCATCCTGGAGAAATGTTGCTCGAAGAGTTTCTGAATCCTATGGGGATCACCCAGCGGGAACTGGCTGATCATATTCTCGTCCCTTATCAGCGCATCAATGAGATTGTCAATGGACGCAGAGGTATCACTCCGGGCACGGCTTTGCGTCTGGCAAAGTTTTTCAGCATGTCCGCCGATTTCTGGATGAATCTACAGTTGCGCTGGGACTTGTACTTTGCCCAGCAGGATGAGACCAAGGTACTGGAAAGGATCCATCCACATTCAACTGTAGTGTAAACGAATATAGATACAGATATATCTATAGATCAACTGCGGAGGCATTCCCATCCTCCGCAGTTTTGATTCTTAGCCAAGAGTTGGTTCTGTTTCTATAGGCCTTTTCTTCCATGACTTTTCGTCCCGATTTATTTTTGGAATAAATAGACATATAATTCATAAACTCTTATGGAATACCTTATGGAAAAGAATCAAGGATAATTTTATAGTATGCAAACCCTGGTTCTTTGTGATGATTACTGGCATCCAGCCCGGGTGCCACGGGAAGGTCTGAGCGCATTGAAAGACGAGGGCTTCGCTTTTGATTGGATCGAAGACGCCCGCGATTGGTCAGCGGAGCGGATGGCGGCTTATCCGCTGGTGATTCTGACCAAGTCCAACCACATCTCTTCCACCGATCGGAACGGCTGGATGACGGATGAGGTACAGTCCGCTTTTGCAGATTACGTGCGCAAGGGAAATGGCCTGCTCGCCATCCATTCCGGCACAGCGGACTATCAGGAGATGACCGTATTGCGGAGCCTGTTGGGAGGCGTGTTCACGCATCACCCTGAACAGTGTGCAGTCACAGTAGAACCGCAAGCAAACCATCAATTGACAACCGGCGTTCCTTCGTTCACATTGAAAGACGAACATTATTTTATGGCGATGTATGACTCTCAGGCAGATGTATTCATGACGACCCGCTCCGAACATGGCCTGCAACCTGCTGGCTGGAGGAGAACCGAAGGAGCCGGGCGCGTCGCAGTCCTGACTCCCGGGCATAACCTGGAGGTCTGGCTGCATCCATCTTATCAGGCATTGCTGCTCAATGTCCTGCGCTGGTGCGGCGGGATATTTTGATTCACCACGTTACGCCATTTTGCCGCAGAGTCACAGAGACGCTGAGAAAATCCCTTTATTTTTTTCTCTGCGACTCCGCGTCTCCGCGTCTCTGTGGCTGGACTGCTTAACATGATTTAATTCATCGAGGAGTTTTCCTATGGAACGAACGGTTCTGGTTACAGGTGCGGACCGCGGGCTGGGGTTTGGATTGTGCGCCGGGTTGCTCAAAGGAGGCTGGCACGTTTTTGCTGGTCAGTATATACCGGAATGGCACGAGTTAACCGGCTTGATGAATGAATATCCCCAAACGCTTCACATCCTCCCGCTTGATGTCAGTTCAATGGAATCTGTGCAAGCCGCCGCAGAAACCGTAAGTGCACACACAGCTCATCTGGATGTTTTGATCAGCAACGCGGGCGTCACATCTGAAACAATTCTCCCCACGATCCGTGAGCCACAGGACTATGATGAGATACACCGCCTTTATGACGTCAACGCCTTGGGAGCACTGCGCGTGGTGGAGGCTTTCCTGCCGCTAATGGAGCAGGGACAAGCCAAACGATTGTGTTTCGTCTCTTCGGAGGCTGGCAGTATTGGCAGGGCAGAACGAACGAGCTGGTTCGGGTATTGCATGTCGAAAGCGGCGCTGAACATGGGAGTCAAAATCCTGTTCAATGATTTGCATCCCACAGGGTATACCTTTCGAGTCTATCATCCCGGATGGGTGCGCTCGTATCTGCACGGAGAGAAAAACATGGATGCCGACCTGGAACCGGAAGAGGCCGCAACCTTTGCCATCCCTCTCCTTTTGAACGATCGGGAAGATGAAGGCAGGCTGGTGATGGTGGATTATGAGGGGAACGAGTGGCCCTGGTAATCACTATGCCTGGATACAGTCTTCACTTTGAGCCGCTTCATTCTCAGCTGATCGCAGATTCGGTTCAATCGACTTTTTTTCCAACTGTTTCTTGACTTACCATTTTCAGGACATGTAGACTTATAATCTGTAAATATTTATGAAATACCTGATATCACTGCGTGCAGCCGATTCTCCTGGCTTTATTGAAATTGATGAAGCTGAATATAAACTCATCAAGGATGCTAGAGAAAATTTGTTTGAGGCACTTTATTTAGAAGAAAATCTTGACTTGGTAATAGAAAATTATTATGAATATGAGACAGATCTTTTATCGATATCATCACGTATGATGATATTTCATGACAATTACTTTTCAATGGGGCGGGAAAGAAGCCTCATTAGCAGGCGAATAGTGAACTTATTGAGTGTTGGGAGGATGTATATAGACCAAAGTCCTCATCACTTAAATAATATGTACGGAAAAGACTCAGGTATTCCTGGTTTGCTAGAAAAAGAAAGAGCATTCCAATATGAGCAGAAATTGGGCTATCGAGTTATGGAGGCGATAAGAAATTATGCTCAGCACCGTGATTTTCCAATTCAAGGTATAAAACTCTCCTTCCATAAAGTTGAAGACGAGACTGGATCTCAACTTCTTTTTCGAGCGATTCCACTGATAAGTATTTCTACATTAGCAGATGATAAATTCAAGCAAACCATTCTGCAAGAAATAAGAGATGCCAGTACAAAAGACTTAGTGGACGTCAGACCATTTGTAAAAGAGTATGTTGAAGGCATCGGCATGCTTCATGTCAAGACAAGAGAACTTATACATCCTGAATTGATAAAGTGGGAAAAGGCTCTTGAAGACGCTATAGCCAAATACAAAAATAAATTTGGAGATAATGCACCGCTAGTAGGTTTATCCATCATAATAGAAAGCGATGATGGTCGAAGGGAAGCAACAAAGCCAATATTCACGGATGTCATTAAAAACAGGCAAGATTTGGAAAACAAAAACAGCAACTTTATCAATCTACACAAAAGTTATGCATCAAATGAAATTCGAAAAGATGATTAGCAAGAACATCAGAATTCAAAACGGGACTGTGGATGGACCCAGTCTCTTTTTGATTCTATAGATTGTCATTGCCCCAAATGGGAATGTATAATCCCATCCACAGTTCTTAATGTTCAATGAATGAGAGGAGATACTTATGCAAGGACCGATCATATCCGTGATGCTGGCGGTCGAGGATACGCCGTCCGCGGTTGAATGGTACAAGCGTGCGCTTGACGCGAAAGTTCTGTGGAGCCTAGGTTCGGTGGCTGGATTGGAAATTGCCGGTGCGCCATTTTTCCTGGGGGAACCAGCTAACAACGGGTGGGAAAGTCCTGCAAAGCTTGGGATCACGTCCACGCGGGTTGAAGTATTTTGTGATGATCCCGATGCATTCATAGCGCGCGCCGTGGAAGCGGGCGCACAGGGCGGTTTTGATCCGATCCGGAATCATCAGATGCCCTGGGGAATTCATCGGCAGGGTGGGTTCATTGATCCATTCGGGCATATCTGGCTTATTGGTGACCGATCACCACTGATCAATCATTGATTCAAAAACGGGACTGTGGATGAGCCCTGTCCCGTTTTGATTCGACCTCACCCTGATTGTGTTCGCTTTTTTACGGGACGACTTCCCCTCTCCCAGGGGGAGAGGCATATGAGGGCTGATTCGGTTTCGATGAGCATTTTCTACCCATTGGAGTTTTCCATTGTACTTGCAAGGGATACGCATATAATTCCACCTATAAGCAATCACGCAAAATCAATGATGACGAGCATGAGATGAGTCGCACAAAGTTCCAAGAATACCACCTTGAAGTTGTTCAGGCGGTGACCGCGATAGGCAATCCGTCTTTTGGCAAAGCAGTCCAGCAAGACCGAGGCTCGAAGCTCAAGCATCTTGGCATCACCTTCCCTAACTTGCGACGGCGGGTGCGACAAGGCTTCTCCTTCTTCAGTTTGCCAGAAGAACAGGTGCTAGAAGTATGGGACGCCCTATGGCAGACATCCCCTTATGGCGATGTGCTCTTCGCTGCCCTCGAATTCTACGCGCCTATCGTCCGGAAGCGAGTAAGCCCGAGTCTATGGTCAGTGGTTCGTCAGTGGAGTGCCCGTATTGATAACTGGTGTCACAGTGATGGATTGAGCATGTTTTACTCACGGATACTGGAAAGTTATCCAGCAGAAGTCTATCCTCAACTCATCTCATGGAACCATGCCAAAGATGAATGGCTACGGCGCATATCTCTTGTCAGCCTCATCCATTACAGCGGAAAAAACGCAGTCTTCCTGCCACCTGAAAAAGTCCTACCATTGGTATCGAACTGTCTCAATGACCACCGGTACTACGTTCAAATGGCGGTTGGCTGGGTTTTGCGAGAGATGGGTCGCATCTACGGCAGTGAAATTACGAATTTCCTGGAATCTCATGGGGAGAAGATGAGTACATCAGCCTTCTCGCGGGCTATTGAGCGCTATACATCCAAAGAACGTACCCGACTGCGTGACATGCGAAAACAGCGCCTCACCTGAATGTATAATCTCAGCTGCCACAATCCACACAAGGAGCATTCGACATGATACGAGCAGGGTTTACCTTTGAACATCCCACCACCAAAACTCGCACTGTGGTTCTGGAAAGCGACGCAGAGACGAATGGCATGGGCTGGCTATTGGAGGTCACCCGTTACTCCAAGCTCGGCTCCGATTTAGGCGAACACCTCCACCTCAGCTGGACGGAAACCTTCGAAATCATCAAAGGCACCGCCAAATACAAGCTCGATGGAAATGAAAGAAATGCGAAGGCAGGCGAGTCATTTGTGGTGGAGCCAGGTCACTTCCACGTCCACCCGTGGAATGCGACCGATGAAGAACTGGTCTATCGTCAGCGTGACCGCTTTGCACAACCCAGTCCCGCCGCAGTGCAGGATATTTTGGGCATCTTTGCCACGCGCACGGGCATGGCACGCGATGGTATCCGTCTCAAGGGATTTGCCAAATTATTGTTTCAATCCGCGACGATCCGAACTGCCATCAAACACGGGAATTATGTGGCAAGCCCATCCATGGCTATGCAAAACTTGCTCGGCTCAACATTGGGGTTGCTCGGTGAATTGCTGGGGTATAGGGCCGTCAATCCAAAATATGTGGGGAATAGAAATATCTTCCTATGAAATTATCAACAACGAATCTTGTTCTTGCTGGCGATGCTGCCATTGATCTCCAGCTTCACACCACGTACAGTGATGGGGTATGGATCCCTGAGCAGCTGATTGATCATTTGGTACGTGAGCAATTTAGCCTGGTGGCAATCACCGATCATGACCGTGTGGATACTGTCGCTGCGCTTCAACAGCTTGCGCTCGAGAAGCATTTGCCCATACTTGTAGCTGCTGAAATGAGCGCTTCATGGAAAGGTGAGATGACGGATGTCCTCTGCTTTGGGTTTGATACAAGCCCGAATGCCTTGGGTGACTTGGCCCGAAATGTGTTACAGAGACAACAGGATAATACCCGTGAAGTTTATGAGAATCTACTCCGAAAAGGTTATACGTTTCCTCAACACCCCAACGAATTATCCGCGATCCTGGAAAAGCCCAGTGCACAACAACCAAAGGAACTGGCCGCCCTCTTGAAAAGTACGGGCGAACAGTCTGCGGGAAACATTGTCTGGGAAGCAGGCTGTACTTTTGTGGCGAACGATATTGCTGCAATTGTAGAGGCGTCTCACCGAAGTGGAGCGGTATGTCTCCTTGCACACCCCGGGCGGGAGGATGGATTCATTACCTATAATGTTGATCTCCTGGATAAACTCCGCCAGGAAGCCCCAATCGACGGCTTGGAGGTCTATTACCCTGCTCATACGCCAGAACAGACAACGATGTTCCTGGAATATGCTCAACAACATGACCTATTGATCAGTTCAGGCTCCGACTCACATAGTCTGGAGAAGCCACCCATCAAATATCCAGCCAGGTTGAGCCGAGCCCTTCTCGAACGTGTGGGGATTCAGATCGCGCAATGATAAGTGAGTCAACAACTCAATCTCAGAAGTATGTGGGTGAATAGAAAACGGGACTGTGGGTGGAGCCAGTCCCGTTTTGATTCTGAACGGATAGCGTATAATTTCAACAATGCCCGAACTGACAAGTGATTTTCAATCTCTGCCGGAAGAATACCAGCATGTCATTCGGCTGGCACAGGATACACACAACATCACCGTCGCTCCCCTTCAGTTACTGGTTGGCGGCTGGTCCGGCGCGGTCGTTTACCTCGTCAGCGTTTCGAACAATGAAACCAGGCGCGTCGAGCATGGCATCCTCAAACTGGACCGCAAGGGCAAAGACGCAAAATCGGATGAGGTCACGCGTCATAACATCGTAATGAGCAAGTCCACGCCTGAGTTTGCACGCGCACACATTGCCGAATTGGTCTTTGACCGCGTCGAGCATGAAGGCACCATCGCCATCTTTTATCGCATTGCCGGTCAATCCCTGCTCAAGTATCGTCCCTTATCGAATTACGAACGGCAATCCCAGCTCAAAACCATCTTCACACAGACCAATACTGTCCTGCTGGATGAGTGGAATGGCAATGCGTCATTCGCACAAGCTGTTCACCCACAAAAGGTGCTGGAAAAGTGGCTTGGCTTTCGACTTGACCCAGGCAAGAATATAGAACGCTTTTTGAAAGAAACATGTCAGGTCAATGCGGAGGTTGCAGGTTTACTCATCAGCGGACATGTGTTTCACAATCCATTGCTGCTTGCGCGCAAGCCTGAACCGTGGGGCAAGGTCCGTTCCATGGATGTCGCCACCGGGTTCATCCATGGCGACTTGAACACCAATAATATTCTGATTAAATTCTCTGAGAACAAAGAGGATATTGAAGGCTACTACCTCATCGACTTCGCCCTCTTCAAGGAGGGCATGCCGTTGTTATACGATCAGCGTTATCTGGAAATATCCTACCTAATGCATGCCATGTCGCAAGTCTCCTTCGCGAAATATATCAACTTTCTCACACTGCTGGCAGTGGCAGATATCCCTGACCCTCATAAAGTGCCGATCGAGATGTCTGGGGTCAGCGCAGTGATCGGGTCCGCCCGAAGTGCATTTGATACATGGGTACAGGAGAATCATCCGAGCCTGCATGACGATCTGTGGGGACAATATTGGCTCGCAGGGGTCGCTGCTGGACTCACTTATTGTCACAAAGCGGGTCTGACCGATGAACAACGCCTGGCTGGACTAATCTATGCTGCATCCAATCTCAAACGCTATGGCGCTACATTCAATCTGCCTCGGCCAACCAACGTTGAACTGCTCTATGATGAGAATCAGGCCCAGGCAGACTCGAAGAAGCTGGTCAGTGTTTCCAGCCAGAATGAGCGGAGACAAAACCTGCCCTCCGGCACCGTCACCTTTCTTTTTACCGATATCGAAGGCAGTACCAAGCTTGCCCAGCAATATTCCGAAGCGATGCCGATCTTATTGGCGAGACATCATGAGATTCTGGATAAGGCGATCACAGATCACAATGGCTTCACCTTTCAAATCGTCGGGGACTCCTTCTCTGTGGCATTTCACAACGCGAATGACGCACTGAACGCTGCCCTGGACATCCAGCGCGCCCTGCATCAGGAAGCCTGGTCGCCCGCGCCCATCAAGGTACGCATGGGAATTCATACCGGCACAGCCCAATTGCAGGATCCATCCAAATCTCCACGCTATTCAGGCTATGCCACGATAGCAATGTCCCAGCGTATCATGTCCGCCGGGCATGGCGGACAGATCCTGCTTTCCCAAATTACGGCTGATCTTACAAGTGAGAAACTGCCAACTGGAGCACAACTGATAGATATGGGGGAACGGCGCTTGAAGGATATTATGCAGTCTGTGCGTCTTTATCAAATCACCGCGCCCGACCTGCCTTCCGAATTTGCGCCTCTCAGAACTGAGGAAGTAGTCAATCATAATCTTCCATCACAACTTACTGCATTCATTGGGCGCGAAGCCGAACTGGCGTCACTCAACAGCCTGCTTTCAGATTCTCGCAACCGGCTCATCACCCTCGTAGCTCCGGGCGGGATGGGCAAAACACGTCTCTCCCTTGAGGCCGCTGGACAGATGATTCAGATGTTTCCGCAAGGCATTTATTTTGTCGCGCTGGATCGAATCACTTCGGCAGAAATGATCGTGCAGGCAGTGGCGGAGGTTCTGCCGATATCTCTGGCGTCAAATGAAGATCCCAAATCCCGTGTTGTGGACTATTTGCGTGACAAGGCGATCTTGCTGGTAATGGATAACTTCGAACATGTTTTGGACGGTGCAATGTTCGTCCAGGATATATTGAAGGCAGGGCTGCATGTGCGGGTTCTGGCATCGTCCCGCGCCAAACTTAATTTGATGGGGGAAACAGTTTTCAATATCAAAGGTTTAGGCGTGGGCGATAAGAGTTCGGATGAGAATGGCGCGATACAGCTCTTTGAACAAAGCGCCAGGCAGACTCAACCCAAATTTGAACTCAACAATGCAGTATTACCTGCTGTAGCGCGAATTTGCCGGTTGGTCGATGGAATGCCGCTGGCCATTGTGCTGGCTGCAGCATGGATCGACACGCTCTCTGTGGATGAAATTGCGGCAGAGATCGAAAAAAGTATCGATTTGTTGGAAACAGAAAAGCGTGATGTGCCAGACCGTCAACGCAGCGTGCGAGCCGTCATTGAATCTTCATGGAATCAAGTGGATGCCTCAGCTCAGAATCTGCTGAAGAGTCTCTCCGTCTTTCGCGGCGGCTTTACACGCTCAGCCGCGCAAGATGCGGCTGGCGCATCGTTACGCGGCTTGTCACAACTGGTTGACAAGGCATTGTTACGGCGCGACCCAGATACGGGCCGATACTCCATTCATGAGTTGTTGCGCCAGTATGCCGAAGAACAACTGAAGCTTTCCGTTGATGAGGAACGGTCTGCACATGAGAATCACGCAAAATACTTTGCAGACTTTATGAAAACGCGCGGTGACTATATGCATGACCAACGGCAAAAAGCGGCTTTCCTGGAAATAGATGCAGATCTTGATAACATCCGCCTCGCCTGGAACTATTGGACGAAAAAGCAGGACGCGCGCCGTTTGCTTGAGTTTATTGAGGCAATGTGGGTATTCTTCGAAACGCGAGGTGCATTTACTCCGGCGATACAGTTCTTTGGCGAAGCAGCCAGTAAGCTCGTATCAGACGAGCCAGAGATTGTTTGTACGCGTGCACAACTTCAGGCACGCCAGGCATGGTTTACAGCCCTGATCGGCCTGCCTGAGCAGGGTCTTCAGATGGCGCAGGAAAGCCTGAATACGTTAAGACGATACAACGTTCAGGATATCACAGTGACTGCATATTCCTGCGTGACGATCAACGCCATATTCATGAACCGTTTGGAGATCGTCATCCAAGCCATGGATGAGATGATGGCACGTGCTAATCGAACCGGGGATGATTGGGAACGAGGTCTGGCACTGACATGGGGAGCGTTCACATTCCTCGTACGACAGCAAATCGATGATGCAACCCAAATTGGACAGGAGTCTCTCGCCATTTTCGAGAAACTGGATAACCCATTCGGTTCATCCGTTGCCTCTGGACTTCTTTTGGGGGCAATTTCGATGGCCGCGAGGGATTTCGATACAGCCAAGATACACTTTCTGCGCGGGGTTAAGGCTGCTGAAGAGATCAATTATCTGCGCATGCTCCAGGTCAGTAATGACAATCTCGGCACCCTTGCGCTCCTGGAAAAAGATATCCCGCAGGCTGAGCAGTTCTTCCTCAAGAGCCTGCTCATCAGCCAGGAATGTGGGCAAACGCGTGAGATACTGGCATCCTTGCGCGATCTTGCCAGTGTATATATTGCTCAAGGCAATTTAGATGGCGCGTTGAAACTTTTGGCAGTTGTGTTGAAGCACCCCTCCAGTGATCAAAATTCTTTGAACCGTCCTGAACGTTTGCGCGATGAAGCTGAAAAATTGCGCGCACAGGTCGAGTCCCAGATGGATCAGCCAATCTACAAATCGGCATGGGAGAGCGGTCAAGGACAGCGCCTTGCAGATGTTGTGGCACAAATCCTGAATTAAGCTTGTCGATGAGATGAAAACAAAAACGGGACTGTGGATGAACACAGTCCCGTTTTGATTCTATGAGATTGCTTGTGGGCTGGCTCTCGATACGGCGAACGAACGCCGCCTACTCGACCACCAACCCTCGCAATGACGATAATCTAAAACAACTTCAACACTGCAGTGCTCGCCCATGCAAACAGGAATTGTGGCACGAGGCTGAGTGCAACTGTGACGATTGCTGTAAAGCCTGTGGTCATATCCAGCCAGGTTTCTCGCTCAATGCTGGGTTCGCCGTCTCTCATATACATGGTGACGACAACGCGCAGGTAGTAGAATGCGGAGATAAGGGAAGTGAGTACGCCGATGACCGCCAGGCCGTAAAATCCGCCATCGATCACGGCGCGGAAGAGGTAGAACTTGCCGATCAGCCCAATTGTGGGCGGGAGACCGATCAGCGAGAGCATGAAGACTGTCATTGCGGCGGCGAGGGCGGGATGTTTCTTCGCGAGGCCAGCGTAATCTGCGATGTTCAATCCCCTCCCCTCTGATTTTTCGAGAGCAATGACCACCCCCCACGCGCCAAAGTTGGTGAGCGCGTACGAGACAAGATAGAACAATCCCGCGGCGATCGAAACTGGAGCAACATCAGGGTTGCCATAGGGGACAAATGCCATCAGGATATAACCCGCGTGCGCGATGCTGGAATATGCCAGCAGTCGTTTGATGTCCGTTTGTGAGATGGCAACGACGTTGCCGACGATCATGGTCAACGCGGCCAGCGCCCAGAAGACATCTGTCATGTCCACGGCTATGGAGGGGAAGGCTGTCGCAAACACGCGCAGCAGCGCAGCAAAGCCAGCGATCTTCGCACCTGAGGACATAAAAGCAGTCACCGCTGAAGGTGCACCCTGATAGACATCGGGAGTCCACATATGGAAGGGAACAGCCGCCACCTTGAAGCCGAATCCGATCAGGACGAGAGCGGCTCCAATGGTGAGAAGCAGGCTGGAGGCGTCGGTTGAAGCGGAGGCAAAGATAGCGGCGAGATTCGTTGACCCAGTCGCTCCGAAGATGAGAGCGATCCCGTAAACGACAAAGCCGGTTGAAAATGCTCCGAGCAGAAAATATTTAATTCCTGCTTCCTCAGATTCAACCTTGGGGCGTGCAAATGCGGCGAGAACGTAAAGCGGGATGGAGAGCAGTTCAAGCGCAAGGAAGACAACGATGAGATCAGTGGCCTGTGCCATGAGCATCATGCCTGTCACGCTGAAAAGCAGCAATGTGTAATATTCGCCGCGCTCGAGGCCCATACGTTTGACGTATCCGTATGCGAGTGCGATGCCAAGCAGACCACTGACAAGAAGCAGAGCATTGACAAAAGTTGAGAAACCATCAAGCACAACCATGCCACTGAAGCCGCTGACCTCTCGTCCGATTTGAGAGAGTGTGAAACCAAGCGTCAGTGCGAGGCCGAGCGCGGAAAGTAATGCTGTGATGCTTTTGCGATCCTTTGGAATGAAGAGATCGATCAGCAACAGCACACATGCCCATGTTGTGAGGATTGTCAGCGGGAGGATGGTGTAGAAGTCGGCTTGGGTCATAATGTTTAGGGCATCGCCAATGCAGCAGTTTGTAATGTGGCTACAAGCTTGTCCACTGCGGGCGCCATGAGGTTGAAAAACGGTGCGGGGTAGAGACCGATCCAAAAGATGAAGATTAGGATCGGGGCAATCGTTGCAATCTCACGCCAGTTGAGGTCGCGGATGCCGTGCCCGTGACTCTTAACATCATCCACGATCTCACCTTGCGGACCGAGGAACATTTTCTGGAACATATAAAGGATATAAACAGCAGCCATGATGATACCAATGGCGGCTATACCTGCAAACCAGGTCCCACCGAACGCGGAGAGCGCGCCGCCCGACATGCCAGCTCCCCAGGCACCAAGCAGGATCACGAACTCACCCACGAAACCATTCAAGCCCGGCAATCCCATAGACGAGAGTGCAACAATCAGCATGATCGTCCCAAAGATGGGAGTAATCTTCCACAAGCCTCCATAGACTTTAAGCTCACGCGTATGCGTCTGTTCGTAGATCATGCCAACAAGAAGGAACAAGGCACCCGTGCTCAGGCCATGGTTGATCATCTGCAAAATTGCACCTGCAATACCCTGCGGATTCAAGGCGAACAACCCGAGCATCACGAACCCTAAGTGGCTTACTGAGGAATACGCGACCAGCTTCTTCACATCTGCCTGAGCGTACGAGACCGCTGCGCCATAGATAATTCCGATCACTGCGAAGAGCGCGATCCAGGGCGCGGCCTGCAGGGAAGCCTGGGGGAAGAGCGGCAGGTTGAAGCGCAGGAAGCCATACGTTCCCATCTTCAACAGAACACCCGCCAGAATGACAGAACCCGCCGTAGGCGCTTCCACGTGCGCATCGGGCAGCCAGGAATGCAGGGGCCACATCGGCACTTTGATGGCGAACGCCGCCGTAAATGCCAGGAAAAGCCAAAGCTGAACATTTGCAGGAATGCCACCCTGTGTAATGAGATCAGGAACTGAGAAGGTCTGTCCCTGAATGCCCAGCCACAGAATGGCGAGCAGCATCAAAATGGAACCAGCCATTGTATACAGGAAGAACTTGAGGGCGGCATAGATGCGGCGCGGCCCGCCCCAGATACCGATCAGAAAATACATGGGCACGAGCGTGAATTCCCAGAGGATATAAAAGAGGAACAGATCCTGAGCGAGGAACACACCTACCATGCCCACTTCAAGCAACAGGAAGAAGATCATAAAATCCTTGACGCGCTCCTCAACGGCAGTCCACGTGGAGAGGATTGAGATCGGCGTCAGGAACGTGGTCAGCAAAACCAGCAGGATGCTGAGTCCATCAACCGCAAGGTAATACTGGATATTCCATCCGGCCACCTGGATCCAGTTATAACGCGCCTCCAGTTGTAGGTCCGGGTTCGAGGCATTGAATATCGTCAGCACCCAGACCGAAATAGCGAGCGTGATTAAAGTTGTGACGAGCGTCGTCCAACGCAGGGCATTCTTACTATCGCTGGGGATGAAGAACAAAACCAGCACACCCAACAGCGGGAAGAATGTTAGAAGCGTCAAAGGTTGCAAAAGAAATTCCATGTTCTATCCTCTTTGCCCATTTCGCTCGACGGAGTCTGAGACCCATCGAAGCCTGAGAGATTATTTCAAAATAAGATATCCTAAAATAAATACAACACCCAATAATACGGATAAGGCGTACGAACGCACGAATCCATTCTGGACCTTGCGCAGGGTCGCCGATAAATTTTGAGTCCACACGCCCAGGCCATTCGCGAAGGCGTCAATGCCCTGTTGATCGGCATAGCGATTGAGGGCCACATTACTAACCCAGTTATAGGTTCCCGCAATAACAGTCTCGTGGAACCAGTCGTGCCAGAAACGCCAGTCAATTACATCCGCAAGGAATTGTGAAAGTTTCACGAACGGCGTGACGATTATGGCATGATAGATCTCGTCCACGAACCATTTGTTTTCCATGCCCGTGAAGATGGGTCCCAGGCTTTTCTTTAGAGGATCAGTCTCACCAGTCTTAAGCGGATTGCGCCCGTAGATAAGCCACGAGAACCAAATGGCAAGTAATGCTAAAACTGTTGATATCACCGCCACATATGGATTTAATCCACCCCAGGTTATTTCCAGCCACGGCGCGACGTGCACTTCATGTTCAACAAGTTCAATAGTATGTTCTAACCAATGTGTAAGCGTATGCACACTGGGCAAATTGAGCGCGCCACCCAAGACCGAAAGAACAGCCAAAACCATCAAGGGAACTGTAATTATGTTGGGACTTTCCTCTGCATGTGCAGCGGCTTCGTGACGCGCCTCACCGAAGAAGACCATCCAAATTTGGCGACCCATGTAAAAAGCAGTGAAGAAAGCTGCAATTGTCAGCAACCAATATACCAGCGGATATACTTTGGCAGCATCCAAAAGAATTTCATCCTTTGACCAAAAACCTGCGAACGGAATAATACCCGCCAGCGCAAGTGTCCCAATCATGTACAACCAGAATGTGATTGGCATGGTCTTGCGTAAGCCGCCCATATTGCGCATATCGCCCGGGTCGAACGCTTCGCCATGTCCACTGGCTTCATGGCTAACCTGATGTCTTTCCTCTTTCTTCTTCCCTTTTTTCCCCTTACCATGTTTCTCATCATGATGCGAGTGAGCCAGGTGATGATGCCCACGTTCAAGCCCAAGCAACACTGAACCAGCCGAGAGGAACAACAACGCTTTGAAGAAGGCATGTGTGATGAGATGGAACATCCCGGCCGTATATGCGCCCATTCCAACCGCGGCAACCATAAACCCGAGTTGGGATATGGTCGAATACGCCAATACTTTCTTAATGTCATATTGGCCCACGGCAATGGTGGCGGCAAAGAGGGCAGTCACTGCACCAGTCATTGCGACGATGTATTGTGCATCATGCACAGATGAGTACAGTGGGGCCGAACGTGTAATGAGATATACACCCGCGGTCACCATCGTGGCGGCATGGATCAGTGCCGAAACGGGAGTCGGGCCCGCCATCGCGTCCGGCAGCCAGACGTACAACGGGATCTGCGCAGATTTACCAGCCACGCCGATCAACATAAACAGCGTAATGGCAGTGATGATTCCATGCGAAACTTCGTGAACCTTTCCAAACACAGCATCGAATTGAAGGCTGCCAAATGCCCAAAACATAATGAAGCCGGCGATCATGAATCCGAAGTCACCGATGCGGTTGACGATGAAAGCCTTCTTGGCGGCATCCGAGTTTGCCCATGAGGGCCGCGCCAGCGTGTCCATTTCGAACCAGAAACCGATCAGCAGGAAGGAGCATAATCCCACGCCTTCCCAGCCGACAAAGAGCATGAGGTATGAATCACCACTGACGAGGATCATCATCATGGCGATGAACAGGTTGAGATAAACGAAGAAACGACTGAATCGCCCAGGATCCCCTTTGAAGCGCACATCTTCGTGCATATACCCGATGGCGTAGATGTGAATGAGAGTCCCGACGCCCGAAACGACCAGCATCATCGTGGTGGATAACGAATCGACACGGAAGGTCCAATCAAGATTAAGGGTGCCGACGTGAATCCATTCCGCAAGTTGCCAACGTACCATCTCTCCGTCCACCGCCGCGACTGAATATGCCAAAAGCACCGAGACGATAAATGCCGCGCCAGACGCAAGGCTTGCGACTACGCCAATAGCCGTCTCTCCCCAGGATTGTTTCGCGAACCAACTGCCAAAGATAAGGTTGACCAACAGCCCAACCACCGGCGCGAAAACAAGCCAGGGGGCTAAAAAGAAAAATCCGCTGTTTGCTGTTTCCTGCATGCCTATCCCTTCAAACTGCTCATCTGGTCAACATCAATACTGCGCTTGGATTTAAAGATCTCCACGATCAGCGCCAGACCCACGGCAACCTCCGCCGCAGCTACAGCGATCACAAAGAACACAAAGATCTGTCCGCTGAAACTTTTGAGCACACTGCTGAACGCCACCATCGCCAGGTTCGCCGCGTTCAACATTAGTTCAATCGACATGAAAATGATGAGCGCGTTGCGGCGAATGAGTACACCTGCTACGCCAATAGTGAACAGGATCGCCGAAAGAATAATGTAATAATTAATTGGGACCATTACTTCTGTGCACCTTTCTCTTTTTTCGTTAAGACAATCGCACCAACCATTGCAACCAGCAACAAAATGGAAGTTACTTCAAAGGGCAAAAGATATGTGCTGAAAAGCGACATGCCCATCTCGCGTAAATTGTCCATGCTGTTGATCGCCGTCTCAGGTTGAAGGACATCGCCTGCAGGCCGCGCTTTTGTAACAAGAAGAAATGTTGCTTCCACTGCCAGAACGCTAGCCAGCGCGGTCGCCAGCGGTTTCTGCCAGGGCAGCACTTGAGCCTTTGGCAATTCATCTGAACCCAGCAGCATGATCACAAACAGGAACAACACCATGATCGCGCCTGCGTATACAGTCACCTGCGCCATGGCTATGAATGGCGCACCCAACAACAGATAGAAAACAGCCACAGTGACAAAGTTCAGCACCAGGTACAACGCAGAATAAACTGCATTGCGACTCAACAACATGCCAAATGCAGAAGCAACAGCAATAAGGGAAAGGAGCAGGAAGAGGATTAGGTCAAGAGTCATATTTTGTCTACAAGTAATTTGTAATTGGTAATCACTAATTACTGATCTCTAGTCTCTCGGATCTTTCATCTCTGGCACAGACCGGTTGTATTCACCCGGCTCCACTTTTTGCGGCGTCAGAAATGCCTGGGAGGGGACGGATTCCAACAACATCTCCTTGGTATAGATGGCAGAGCGACGGTCAGTGAAAGAGAGTTCGTAATTGTCGCCAAGGATAATAGCTTCGGTCGGGCAGGCATCTTCGCAGTATCCACAGAAGATGCAGCGGAGCATATTGATCTCGTAGGTGGAAGCATAGCGCTCTCCGGGAGAGAAGCGTTTTTCATCCGTATTCTCAGCAGATTCCACGAAAATCGCATCTGAGGGACAGGCCGCCGCGCACAGCGAACATCCAATGCATTTCTCAAGCCCGTTATCATAACGCTTCAACACATGACGACCACGGAAGCGCTGACGCACTTCGCGTTTCTCTTCGGGATATTGAAATGTGACCGGCTTTTCGCCAATGGACTTTAAGGTAACCCAAAGCCCGCGCATAAGTTCAACGATCGGGTCAAGCACGCTCATAAGATATTCTCCTCAAGGAACGGTAGACCATGATGACCGGGATGAGGCCGACGATCACAGATACAACCGGGATTGTCCATAAAAACAGGTTGTTATTGAATTCTGCTGCCAGCAGGATGCCTGTTGCGGTGATAAACACAATCACCAGTGATAAAGGCACAAGTATCTTCCAGCCGAACTCCATCAGGCGGTCATAACGGATGCGGGGCCAGGTGGCGCGTACCCAGATCATTGAGAAGAGCAGCACCACAATTTTGATGAACATATATACAGGTCCAAGGATGGGGAATTGATCCACGCCCGGGCCAAGATAACCGCCAAAAAAGAATACTGCCATAATGGCACAGACAATGATCATTTTTTGATATTCCGCCATGAAGAACAATGCAAACTTCATACCTGAATATTCTGAATGAAAACCTGCTGTCAATTCCTGCTCGGCCTCAGGCATATCGAAAGGTGCGCGGTTGATTTCTGCAAGAGTCGCGATCCAAAAGATCAACGCACCCACAGGTTGGATCAGCACGAACCACGCCTTACTTTGTGTTTCCACAATATCGATCATGCGCATCGAATTTGCCAGCAGGATCACAGGCACCAGCGCAATGCCAAGAGATAGTTCATAGGAGATCATCTGCGCGGTGGCACGCAGCCCGCCAAGCATGGCGTATTTACTGTTCGATGACCAGCCCGCCAGCACGATCCCATAGACAGAGATTGCAGCGATCGACATGAAATACAAAATGCCTACATTGATATCTGCCAGATACAAAGTGATCTCACGCCCAAACAAGTTGATCGAGCGGCCCCACGGAATGACAGCCGCAATAATGATCGAAGGTACCACTGTCAATATTGGCGCAAGGAAAAAGACAAATTTATATGCCTTTGCCGGTGTGAGTTCCTCTTTAAAGATCAGTTTCACCGCGTCGGCGATTGGCTGAAGCAGACCGAACGGGCCTGCCCTATTCGGTCCAATACGCGTTTGGATGCGCGCCAGTGCGCGGCGCTCATACCATGTAAGATATGCAAAGCCGCCCAACAGCGCGAAGATCAGGATCGCAGACTTGATAAACCACTCGAGCCAGAGCGTCCAATCCGAGATCATGCTTCCACCTTCCCTTCGACTCTGCTCACTACTTGCACCGCCACTGGCTCATGGATGGCAATCCCCATCGAACGCGGTATCAACGCCACAGTCTCAGAAATCGTATCATCCAATTTCACAACCGCCGCGCCGCTCACGCCATCAAAACTCACATTCACCACCTGCCCCTCTTCAACACCAAGCCTCTTTGATGCCTCCGGGTGAAGCGTAATGCGCGCCTCACCGATCCGTTGGTGCAACAACTTGCTGACCATCACCGTTGTACCGCGATCATAAAGTTTAGTAACAGGCACTGCCAAAAGTTCTTTTTCTTTTGGATGTGAAGCCGCTTCCTTTTGGACCTGTGATACGGATTCTGTAGCCCCGCGCGTTTCCCCTGCTGAAAGGTGCGCGCCCAATCCTCGTGTATTCTCGTATGTTGTGCCGCCATAATATAAGTCGCCGCGCCCCACAATCGGCAACTGCGGCTTGACCTCTGCCAGCCGGTCATAATTTAGACCTTCAAAAGACTTGACGGAGTTCGCAAGCATATCGAATACCGCCGAGACGAATGTGCCTTCCAAAACCACACCCATATGACGCGCGATCTGCGACGTGATCGAAAAATCCGCCTTGGAATCTCCAGTGGGAGGCACCGCTGCATAAAACCTTTGCACACGTCGTTCACCAGATGTAAGCGTTCCTTCGCGTTCTGTAAAGGCTTGCGCGGGAAGAACAACATCTGCAATTTCAGTGGTTGCAGTTTCCATTACATCCTGAACTACAACGAACTGCGCGCCTTCAAGCGCCTCCGCCAATTTTGGATCATCCACTACAGGGTTCGCACCTACTATGTAAACTGCTTTTCCCTTTAAGGCGGTCGCCAGATCAGCTTCAACTTTCAAGCCTATCTCCCAAGCGCCCTGGTCATTCGCGCGTTCCCACACACCGATCAGTCCATTGTTGGGCCTGCCAACAGCGCCTTTTTCATTCAACAGTTTTGCACAAGCCGCAGCCAAACTGGATGTGCCTGCAATGCCAAGCCCTTCGCTGCCAAAAAGAATGATTGCATTCTCAGCGCTCGTGAAGGCTGCACCAACAGTTTCCTTCGAGACCAGATCTTGAATGGCCTTCGCTTCTTCACCATATTGATAACGTATGGCATGCGTCGCAAAGCGCTCAAGCTTCGTCTCGCGTGCATTCAACACGATCAAGGTCGCGCCGCGTTCCTTGGCCTGCTTCACACGCAGATACCAAATGGGCGCTTCTTCATATAGATCAGAAGCCACCACAACGATCACGTTACCCTTACCCATGCTGGCGAAATTCGTGCCTGCTCCCACGCCACTCAATGAAGTCAGTTCACCGCCACCCATATAGGAATAAAGATATGCCGCCCCACCTTTTTGATCGGCAAGGGTTTTCAAATTGAACAGATCTTCATTCGAAAGCCTGCCAGAAGCCAGGACGACAAAATCCTTCTGTGCTGCCAAAAAACGATCCGCGGCTAGTTTTGTCGCGGCCTCCCAGGATGCCCTCGTCAACTTGGTCTCGTTGCGGATGAGCGGCTGGGTAAGTCTCTTTTTGCTGTCTGTATAATGATGTGCGAAACGACCTTTATCACACATCCAGATCTCATTTACTTCTTCGTTCTGGCGCGGCATCACACGTTTGACGACAAATTCGCCACCAGTTTTTGCTTCACGGCGTGTGTTCAACGTGGTGTTACATCCCACCGGGCATTGCGTACAGATCGAAGCCGTCTCGCCCAGTTCCCAGGGACGCGCCTCGAAACGGAAGTCCGCCGTCGTCAACGCGCCGACAGGACATATATCCGTGGTATTGCCCGAGAAAACAGAATCAAATCCTGGGTCCGAAAAAGAGACGACCTGCATGGCTCGTCCGCGTTCAGCAAAACCAATCACAGAGTCGCCTACAATTTCATCCTGAAAGCGAATACAGCGCGCGCATTGGATGCAGCGTTCCTGGTCGAGATAAATTAATTCACCCAGAGGCACATGCTTTCCGAGGCGCAGCTTTTCATCGTAAATAAAGCGGCTCTTACCGGGCCCATGCGCCATGGTGAGATTCTGCAGTGGGCACTCGCCGCCTTTATCACAGATGGGGCAATCCAGCGGGTGCGAAGTGAGCAGGAACTCAACGGTTCCCCGCTGTCCGTCCTTCGCCTTGGCAGATTGAGATTGCGTGAGCACCACCATGCCTTCTTCCACTTTATTCGTGCAAGCCGTCTCAAGTTTGGGCAGGAACTGGATCTTCGGTACGCCGTTTTCGATCACGAACTGACCCGTGGCACGGTCGC
Organism: Anaerolineales bacterium; assembly: GCA_045402985.1. Lineage (GTDB taxonomy): Bacteria > Chloroflexota > Anaerolineae > Anaerolineales > Villigracilaceae > Defluviilinea. The sequence continues at coordinate 26,609 of JAXIPJ010000278.1, read as the reverse complement.
GCATAGGGCGCCCGATCTCCACCAGGCACATGCGGCACATGCCAACAGGTTCAAGCTTTGGATGATGACAAAAGACGGGGATGTCAATATCCGCCATCTTGGCAGCATCCACCAGGCCGATTCCTTCCGGGACCGTGACCTGTCTTCCGTCAATCGTGAGCGTTACTTGTTTTGACATTTCTCTCCGAGAGTAATTTACAGCTTATTGAAATCCTGCGGGAATCTTTCTATGCCAGTCACCACCGCCATCGTAGAGAATTCTCCTAATGCACACAAACATTTGCCCTGCATTTGTTTGGCTACATTCAAAAGCAGATCCACATCGCCTCGAGCGCCGTCATGTTGAAGGCGTTCGGTGATATGAGACATCCAATAGGTGCCTTCGCGGCATGGAGTACATTTGCCGCAGGACTCGTGGTTGAAAAAGTGAACCGTCTTACTAACAAGCCATTTCATTGAAACTGTGTCATCTATTACGATAATCGAGGCAGATCCAAGGTCCGCGCCGAGCGTGCGGACAGTGGCGTAATCCATGGGCGTATCCAGCACCTTATCATCCACGGGGATCAGAGAAGACGAGGCACCAGCCGGCATGATCGCTTTCACAGCGCGCGAATCCTGCACGCCGGCCCCATGTTTGTAAATGAGATCACGAAAGGTGGTGCCAAAAGGCAGTTCATAATTGCCAGGCTTGCGCACACGGCCAGATAACGAAAATATCTTCACACCTGCACTGTCGCTGGTGCCAATGGACTTGTACCACTCCGCGCCGTTCGCAAGGATCATCGGCACGTTGGTAAACGTCTCGACATTGTTGATGATGGTCGGCTTTCCATAGAGGCCAAATGACGGCGGGAACGGCGGACGCACACGCGGCTGTCCGCGTTTACCTTCGAGAGATTCAAGCAGAGCCGTCTCTTCACCGCAGATGTATGCGCCAGCGCCAAGATGCGTATAAATACGCAGAGAATAATCCGTCCCGAAAAGCTTATCCCCCAGATAACCCGCTTCTTCCATTTCAGCGATCTTATGGTCGAGCGCCGCGCCCAACTCCCAGAACTCGCCGCGCAGATACACATAGGCAACATTCGCGCCGACCGCGTAGGATGCAAGTGCCAATCCTTCCAGGAACTGGAACGGATTCCCTTCCATGATCTCGCGGTCTTTGAACGTGCCAGGCTCTGATTCATCGGCATTAGCAACGACGTAATGCGGCCAGTTCTTGTTGTCAATGAACGACCACTTCATACCTGTTGGGAAGCCTGCACCACCGCGCCCGCGCAGTCCGGAGTTCTTGACTACATCGGTCACTTCATTGGGTTTCTTCTTTGTGACTGAGTCCTTGAAAGCCGCGAAGCCACCATTCTTTTGGTAGACATCAAACTTGTCAAGATCAGGGATATCACGGTGACGTAAAAGAATATATGCCATGTTTTTTTATTTTACGCTAAAAAAATCATTTCCTTACAAAATTTTCTTTTCATCTTTGCCTTACTCACGCCCTGTCAATTAAAAATTAACCAATTACGATTTTCTCTTTAACGTAGCGATCAGATCCACTGTTTTATCCACATTCATATTCTCATGATACTTAAGTCCATCCGGCCCTTGTGTCTGGAACATGGGAGCTTTGTCGCAGGCGGCCAGGCAGGTAACTGCTTCAAGCGTCAGGAAACCATCGGCAGTCGTCTCACCGACATTAAGTCCAAGCCTGTCGCACACAGCCTCCATGAATTCCTCGGCGCCTCGCAACGCACAAGGCAGGTCTGTGCAGACCTGCATGCGGTATCTGCCTTCCTTCTTATCATGGTAGAGCGTATAAAACCGGACGATCGAAGCAACGTCAGTTTCAGTGATCTCAAGGATCTTTGCAATATCCTGCATGGACGCCTTGTTCACATACCCTTCTTCGCGCTGGGCCAGGAACAATAAAGGCATAACCGCTGAGCGCCTGCCCTCCTGCGGATACTTCGACAGGATCTCCTCTACTTCTTTTGCATATTTCTTAGACAGCATAATTCCTCTATATTACCCTCACCCTGTCCTTCGGACATCCCTCTCCCAATGGGAGAGGGGCAGGGATGAGGGGCAAGGCTCATCGGTCGATATCTCCAAGCACAATGTCTATGGAAGCCAGAATGGCTACAAGATCAGCCACCAGATGTCCCCTCACCATTTTCTCAATTGCAGATAAATTGTCAAACGAAGGTGTGCGCCAATGGACGCGATGCGGTTTGGGCCCACCATCGCCTTCGAGATAGACACCCAACTCACCACGCGGTGACTCAACCGCACTATACACTGAAGCCTTTGGCGCGGGGAAACCTTCTGTCCATAACTTGAAGTGATGGATAAGCGCCTCCATGCTCACACCCAGCTCTGAGCGTGGCGGCGGGACAAATTTGCGATTATCTGAATTAATAGGACCCATCGGCAGTTTGTTCAATGCCTGCTCAACAATCTTCAAGGACTCGCGGAATTCCTCGATGCGCACAATGTAACGCGCAAACGTATCACCTTCCGTGCGCGTGGGCACATTGAAGTCATATTGTTCATAGCCTGAGTATGGGCGCGCTTTGCGTAGATCCCAGTTCATACCTGAGGCACGCAGCACAGGGCCTGTCACACCATGCTGAAGTGCAGTGGCTATATCCAGTTTGCCGATACCAACGGTACGATCCAGCAGGATCGGGTTCTTCGTCAGCAAGGCTTCGTATTCGTCCACGCGTTTCGGGAACATCTTGAGAAAGGCGCGCACGGCAGTTTCAAATTCAACAGGCACATCACGCCAGAGTCCGCCTGGTCTGAAGTAGGTGGTCATCATGCGTTGTCCCGAACATAGCTCGGCAATATCAAGGACAGCTTCGCGTTCCCGGAAACAATAGAGGAAGACAGACATGGCCGCCAAATCGAGGCCAAACGCCCCGAGAAAAACAAGATGCGAAGCAATACGCTGCAGTTCTGTGAGGATTACGCGGATCGCCTGTGCGCGCGGTGGTACATCGAGGCCAACAAGTTTTTCCACTGCCAGCACATAGGCCAAGTTGTTGCCCATCGTGTTCATGTAATCGAGACGGTCACTCATCACTTCGGCTTTGAGATAGGTCTTGGCCTCCATGTTCTTTTCGATGCCAGTATGCAGATAACCGATATCAGGAATACAGTTGAGAACTGTTTCGCCATCCAGCTCAAGCAACAAGCGCAGAACGCCATGCGTGGATGGATGCTGTGGTCCCATGTTAAGCAGCATGGTCTCGCCTGTGAGCGCGCGTTCAGAAACTAAATGCTTGAATTGCTCAACATCGACTTCTTCAATCTGTGCCATATCTATTCCTTTGCATACGGCTTGTGCAGGTCAATCTCATCAATGTTGAATGTGAACTGTGGTTCTTCATAACCAAGCGGAAAATCTTTACGAAGTGGATGACCTTCCGTATCTTCGGGCATCAAAATACGGCGAGGATCAGGATGGCCTTCAATCTCAATCCCAAACATATCCAAAAGTTCGCGTTCGCGCCAATTGGCAACATCATATACTCGTGTAGCGGTCGGGATTTTGGGCTGGTCGCCATTTACTGGGACTCTCAACTGTACTGTGATATTCCTGGCAATGGATGAGAGTTGGTAGATCACATGAAAGCGCGGTGACTGTTGCGGCCAATAGTCCGACGCAGTCAGCGCGGAGAGCAATTCAAAATCATATTTGTCTCGCAGAAATGTCAGCGCATCGACTATCTGTTCCGCTTTGATAAATATATGTACCTCATCGCGGAACTCTTCAATTGAAGTCGTGTATTTCTCTTGCAAAGCCTGAACGATTGGTTCGAGTTTTTTGTCCATAGCAATTTCCGTAATAATGACTTAAATCGTTACTCCACTAACCCTGCGCCAAATCCCTAAACTTCTCGCCCTTCACCTTCTCATACAACGTCACTACACCATGGATCAACGCCTCAGGGCGCGGCGGGCAGCCTGCCACATAAACATCCACGGGTACGATCTCATCCACACCCTGCACGAGGGCATAGTTATTGAACACACCGCTGCACGAGGCACAATCGCCCATTGAGATCACCCACTTTGGTTCGGGCATCTGATCGTATAAGCGACGAAGCACAGGTGCCATCTTGCGCGAAAGGCGGCCGGCCACAATCATCAGGTCAGATTGACGCGGGCTGGCACGCATCAGTTCCATACCAAAGCGACTCATATCATAGTGCGAAGCCTGCGCAGCCATCATCTCGATCGCGCAGCAAGCCAGGCCAAATAACATTGGCCACATCGCATTCGTACGTGACCAATTAACGACAGTTTCGAGCGTAGTAGTAGCTATACCCATATTGCCGAGTTTTTGCTCTATTCCCATTCAAGCGCTCCTTTTTTCCACGCGTATATATATCCAACAAATAGAATCGCAATAAAGATGAACATTTCGATGAGGCCAAACCAGCCCAACTGACGGAAAACGATTGCCCACGGCAGGAAAAATATCACCTCGATGTCGAAGAGAATGAACAGCACCGCGATCAAGTAAAAGCGGACAGGCATGCGCCGCGTTCCTTCACCAATGGGTGGCATGCCTGATTCATAAGGCATGCTTTTCACTGCAGATTTTTTTCTTGGACCAAATAAATTCCCCATCCCAATTGCGATCAGCGCGACCAGCGTCGCCAAAACAATCATCAATGCGATTGCAACATATTCAAGCATGCTAACACCTCAAAACGCCCATTTTAGAGGGTATTTGTGCTTACTGGCACATGTTGCGCAGTATAACATAAGAGACTTTAATAGGCTAGAGAAAGTGCCACTTTTCACAAAAGTGGCACTTTTCATCCAGCAAAAAAAGAGCGATGCACTTTGAAAGTGCATCGCTGATCAGTTACCCCAAATAATCCCTCAAATGTCTGCTTCTTGAAGGATGCCGCAACTTCCTCAACGCCTTCGCTTCGATCTGACGAATACGTTCGCGTGTCACATCGAAATAGCGGCTCACTTCCTCAAGTGTGTGGTCCTTTCCATCCGTAAGACCAAAGCGCAACTCCAATACTTCGCGCTCGCGCTCCGAAAGGGATGTGAGCGCACTCTGCACCTGCTCGCCCAACATCTGGCGCGCAGCCGAATCAATTGGAGATGGCGCATCTTCATCCTCGATGAAATCGCCAAGCGAACTGGAGTCCTCATCCCCCACCGGACCGTCAATCGATATAGGCTCCTCAGCAGAGCGAAGTACGCGGTCAATTTTCAGGGTGGCAATTTCAAGTCTGCGCTGCAGGTCTGGAGGCAGAGCTGTCTCTTCGGAATGCGCGCGCAGGATAGCCTGCACATCAGAGGCGGGCAGATAACCCACCTCAAGCGCCAATTCTGCATTTGTGGGATCGCGCCCGAGTTCCTGTGTGAGCGTTCTCTGCACACGCAATATTCGGGTAATGGATTCAAAGAGATGGACGGGAATCCGTATTGTACGCGCCTGTTCGGCAACAGAACGGTTAATGGACTGTCGTATCCACCAGGTGGCATACGTGCTGAACTTGAAACCGCGACGCGGGTCAAATTTGCCCACGGCACGCAAAAGACCCATATTGCCCTCCTGGATCAGATCCAAGAACGAAATGCCGCGCCCGAGATAACGTTTTGCAACACTAACGACGAGTCGCAGGTTGGCGCGGATCAGCGACTGATTTGATTCCACCGCGCGCTCCTGGACCGCATCCAATTCAGTATTCAATTCTTCATCTGATAAAAGGTTATCGTAAAGAGTCTGCTGGTTCGGTAGTTGATGATTCAGATTGATCTGATCAAGCAGCCACTCAGCATAATGTAGTGGGAGCAGGTAAAGGCTTAGAAAGACGCTATAGGCATTGCGCGCGACCGTGTTCCAGAGTTCGTCAATGCCCCACATGCCATTATCCAAAAAAGTACGCAGGTAGGAAGGCCCGTTCGTTTCCCATCCTGAATGCAGGGTCTGTGCTTCGGTGAGCATCACTCCGAGATCGGGCTGTTGATAATGCAGTCTTTCTGCATCTTCAAGCAGACGGTCCCACGAAGTAAGCATTTCATCCAGCAATGCATGATAGATGGCGCACTCGAGTGTAAGCCCGGTGCGGAGCGGATGGCGGCGGAGCGTGAGTATAAGACGGTTGGCTTCGATCATCGTCGCAAGGCGGAATTCGCTATCGGAATCCAGCAACTTGACTCGACCGATCTCCCCCAAATACAGTCGCACAGGGTCTTCAGAAAGTTCAGCGGCTACAAGTGGGTTTTTGAGGTCGATCACATCATCATCAAGTAATTCCTCCTCCTGATGAACAAGAACACCGATATCTGGGTCGCCCACCTCATCCTCCATGAGCGCCAAACCTGGCAAGTCATTCATTTCCACCAGCATCTCATTCGGGTTATTCACTTGATGCTCCTCCAATAATATATCATCCACGTCGCCATGGCGCGGGTTGAGATTGTTCGTGCGTTTTTCGAGTAAAGCGGATCGTTTCTTTATGGCAGCCATTTTCCCTTTCTTACCAGACGCCATCACTTGCAAATTGTTACGCCCAATCTCAAATTAATCCATGCGCTTCAAAGACATCTTCCGAAATGCCTGATCCAAATCCCTCAACAGTCGCGTATGCTGTAACACCAAACCCTGGTAGGAAGCCGCGCGCAAATCACCACCCTGATGAGCTTCCTCTTGTAAAAACCTTAACTGGTTCAAATTTTCACCAGCAGTCACACGGCGCAATTTGATCACACCGCGCAGCAGTTCCTCAAGTAGTTTCTCCTCTGCCCGCTCAAGTTTTTCGGCCTGCGCTATCAATTCGCGCGAAAGCCCCTGCAGCGAAACAGGCATCGCGTCCACCACAAATTCATGCTGTTCAGTCTTATCCTGCTCCACTGCCTCACGGATCAAGCCAAACAGCATCTGATGATCCGTATATTCAAAATCCTGGGCATTAAGCGAGGTCAAGCCAAATTCCTGTAAAGACCTGTCAAGGCGATACACCAACCCAGGTTTTTCGAACAGCACACCGATGATGTATGCCTCTGCTTTTTTGCTGGAGGAGACCGACACAGCCACAGCTGATTTTTCGGCCACCTGCGTTTCCCTGGAGGGTGCGCGCCTCTGCCGCTTCAAACGCGGGATCTGTGGCTGCATACTGAGTAAGGCGCGTTCATCCACCCGCAACATGCGCGCCAGTTGTTGGCGATATGTATCACGCTCCAATGCGCTTGGAAGGTCTTCGATTAAAGGAATGACCTGCGCCGCGATCTGATTCTTCACCTTGGGATCATTGATATTTTGGCCCGCTGCCAGAGTCTCCATCACATGCGTGACGATGGGCTTTGCGTTCTCGATCAGGCGCGCCCACTCCGCTTTATCGCGCGCAACAATTTCATCCGGGTCTAGATCATCAGGCATGGATGCGACGCGCAGATCAGCCTGCAGGCGCGCTTCATTATGGAGCAGACCACGCGCATCGAAGCCAAGTTCACCCTCCCGATCCATCGCGGACCTGGCAGCGTCCAGCCCGCGCAAAACAGCTTTTTGCCCGGCCGTATCCGGGTCCAACGCCAGGACGATCTTCCGCGTGAATCTTTTAAGCAGGCGCATTTGGTCTTCTGTTAGTGCGGTTCCCATGGGTGAGACTACATTTTCGTAGCCCGCCTGATGCAACGCGATCACATCAAGATAGCCTTCCACAATGACAGTCTGGTCCACGGTGCGGATTGGCTTACGCGCCCGGTCCAAGCCGTAAAGCAATCGTCCTTTTGAAAAGATGGGTGTTTCGGGTGAATTCAAAAATTTGGGAATATCGTTAGGGTCAATGATACGGGCACCAAAGCCGGACATTTTCCCATCTTCATCGCGGATCGGGATCATGACCCTGTTTCTAAAGCGATCGTAATAACCACCATTATCGCGCTCAGAGATCAGACCTGCCTCGAGCAGATCCTCTGCGGAATAGCCGCGTTTGGTGAAATAGTTCAAGGCTGAGTCCCAGGCATTCGGAGCGTAACCCAGGCCAAAAGTCTCGATCGAAGCGTCGGTCAGTCCGCGTTGAGTGTGCAGATAATCCAAAAGAGTCGGGTTGGCAAGGAGATGACGACGATAGAAGATCAGAGCGTCTTCCAGCAGTTTGCGGAGGTTCTCGTAGGCTTCTCGTTGTTCTGGCGTTTCTTTTATATAGGCAGGGATCTGTACACCAGCGCGCTCGGCAAGTTTGTTCAACGCCTCCTTAAAATCAATGTTCTCGCGCTTCATGACGAACTTGAAAATGTCGCCACCCTCATTGCATTGACCGAAACAGCGCCATGTTCCAGAATCGGGCCAGACTACGAAGGCAGGTGTTTTCTTGTTTTCATGGAACGGGCAAAAGCCCGTATAGTTCTTGCCTGCATGACGCAGATTCACACCGGCCTCCGAGACGAGGTCGACAAGGTCTACACGGGATTTGATTTCGTCGGTGACGGACATGGCGGATTGATTATAGGCTTGGTTGCATGGAATGGCAAATTACAGAAAGCCGCCTTTTGAACTACATTATCAATTATCCGATAAATTACAAACTTCTGCTTTCACCATTTATATAGTCTCTATATTAAAACGAATCGAAATAAGAAATTCCATCGTTAAGGCTTAATTCAAAACAGGAGATTATTAGTCTAGTGAATCAAGCGGGTTGTTGCGGGGCGTTCCCAACCAGACCCAACTCTGGCGCGATCTTTCTCATAGTTTGAATCACATTTCCCACATGTTCCCATAGCTCAATGTCGAATTCCTGCGCGGCATGCTCCATTTCGGTACGGGAGGTGCCTGCGGCAAAGGCCTTGTCTTTCCATTTCTTTTTGACAGATGGCGCTTCAAGGTCATACAATGAACGCGACGGACGCACCAAAGCAACTGCAGTGATCAGCCCCGTGATTTCATCGCAGGCACAGATGGCTTTGCGTCTTATTGTGTCACGCGGCATATTCAAATGATCGGCATGGCTCAAAATATCCTGAATGACCTCTTCAGGGACACCGCGCTCGCGTAAGATTGGCGCGCCATCCTGCGGGTGCTGCTCAAGCGTCGGGTGGATCTCCCAATCAAAATCATGCAGCAGACCGATCAGCCCCCAGGTCTCTGGATCTTCGCCAAACTTTTCGGCATAAAAACGCATGGCGGCCTCAACAGAAAGCATATGTCTCACAAGGCCTTCGTTTTTTACGAATTCACGGACAAGTGTTAAAGCTTCAGCGCGGGTCATATTCACCTATTGTTTGTCATTGCGAGGAGCCGCGTAGCGGCGACGTGGCAATCTCATAGTTTCATCTAAATAAGATATAGAAGTTAGTTGAGATTGCTCCCCTACACTGCATCAAACGCAGTGCAGTGCAAGTGTCGTCAGCCTTCGGCTTCCTCGCAATGACATTAAAAACTCGTCGAAGTTTCCAACCCATGTTGCGTGGCAAGTTCATCAAGCAGAGCTTCCACTTCATCGAGGAAGTTATCGAGTCCATTTGCATGCGCTTCGATGCCAGCACCTGTAAAACCCAGTTGAGCACAAACGTTGCGCCACGCATCCAGCGCATGTTCGGGCAGAACATCCGCCGCAAGAGCCCATGTTTGCAATAACGGCCAGAGCGCGGCCTGTGGGTTATCTCCTGCAAGCATGGCTTGAATGGCCTTCTCGTAATAATTTACACGTGCAGAATGAATACGCGCATCGACATCATCACTTTCCATTGCGGATTCAAAAGCGACTTTCCAATCCGGAAGCCAGGTATTCATCATAGATGGGTCCAGATCCGCTGCACCCAGCAAGTGGATGAGAGCGGCGTTCATTTCTGGACGTTGGGCAGTTTCAGCTCGAGATGCAAATTCCAACAACAGGCGACGCTCGTGTAAAGGCGGCCCCGACAATTCCGCCACTGCATTCACCGCCTGATACAGCGACTGCAGATATTGATCGACATCTTTAGGCGTTACCACATCCCCCACTTCCAATAATTTCCTCCAGGTCTGGCGCGCCTGTGAAAGTAATAAGCGCGAACGCTGTAACGCAGGCGCGGGGGCGTTAAATTCAAAACCCGCCCGCAAGCCTGCCTGAACGAATTCAAAGAATTTTTCGCGCTCGAAAAGAAGCATGGGATCATACATCTCCCAGCCCAGCCACGGGTCAAGACGTAACTCGCGCGGCTTTTTGAACTCTGCCTTGGCACGATGGCTAATATCCACGTGGAAGTCCGGGGTGAGTCTCACAAATTCGCGGCGGTACATCGGCTCATCGGCATGGACTAGGATCACGTCAATATCCGCGGTGCCGCCCAGCATGGGGTCAATTTCCTTCGAGACAAGTGACCCCGTCAGATAGGCCGCGATGATGCCGCGGTCGTTGAAGGCGCGCTCCTGCGCCGTCTCTTTGGCGATCCGGATCAATGATTCACGCGAGACTCGCATAAAATTCCTTTGGGCTTCTTGATACCAGCGCCGAGGACGGCGCTGGGTTTCGCCGCCATGGGCGGCGGCGAGAGCAATTTTAGGGCATCGGCAACGACTGTTGAAACGGAGGCAGGCTAAGGCTTTGTCGGATGCGGTTCTCGATCCATTTCAAATGTTCAGCGTTTTGGATCACATTCAAGTTATTGGAGTCCACTGTTAATACGGGCGTATGGTCAAAGGGCTTTGAAAAGAAATCATCATAAGCCAGGTTGAGATCGTTGAGATAGGAACGTTCCATCTGGCGTTCGTACAAACGGTCACGCAAGGCAATGCGCTGCATAAGCGTGTCTGTCGTGGCTTGCAGATACACGAGTAGATCGGGCTTTTGGATTTTCTCCGCGAGCGCTTCATGCACTTTGTAATACATGTCGAGTTCATCGCCTTTCAGGTTGATGCGTGCAAAAAGCGCATCTTTGGCGAAGGTGTAATCAGCGAAGAGGTTTTTTCCGGTTGAGATCAAATTCGGCACAGTACGGCGTTGTTGATGATAACGACTCAGCAAAAAGAATATCTGGGTTTGGAACGCATAACGATTGCGATCAGAATAAAAATCGGAGAGGAACGGGTTCTCTTCAAAGACTTCAAGAAGTATTTCGGCGTCGAAAGCGGATTTCAGAAGACGGGCCAGAGTGGTCTTGCCAACTCCGATAACCCCTTCAATGGCAACGTACATGTACAGGCTCCAGGAGTGAGGTGGGTTAAGCATACCATAATAGAAGAGGAAAGATAAGGACAACGCCTGCGGCTCATATGGGGTGAAATAGAAAAACTTTGGCGCGGGCTCACCAATTTATTGTTCCGCTATGTGCTTGTTATCCATTCCTTGTATACTTGACCCATGCAACTCACAATTGAGAATATTGAATTCCTATTGCTTATCGCCGCGCTGGTTGCCATGCTTGCACAGCGTGTACGGATTCCCTATACCGTTGGGCTGGTGCTGGCAGGAATTGCTTTGTCGTTCCTGCCGTTCATGCCTGAACTTGAATTAAGCAAGGAACTCATTTTCAGCGTTTTACTGCCACCATTAATTTTCGAAGCGACGTTATTCATCCGCTGGCGCGAGTTGGTTCGCAATCTGCCTGTCATTCTGGTTTTCGCGACTCTGGGCGTATTACTTTCTGCATTGCTGACAGGCGCAGGCATGTTTTATTTCGCTGGCTGGGCGTGGCAAAGCGCGGCATTGTTCGGCATCCTCATCGCGGCGACAGACCCGGTTTCGGTGATCGCAACATTCAAGGAAGCTGGCGTACATGGACGTTTGCGTTTATTGGTGGAAGCGGAGAGTCTCTTCAATGATGCTACTGCAGCAGTCGGATTCACGGTCGTGCTTGCTCTGGTTGGCGGGAACAGCATCTCATTGCCTGCAACTTTGCTGAATACCGCCTGGTCAATTTTTGGAGGCCTGTTGATCGGCGCGCTATGTGCCGGAGTGATCCTACTGCTGACACGCACCACTGATGACCACCTTGTTGAGCTGGCACTCAGCACGGTCGTCGCGTATGGGTCGTTCCTGATCGCGGAAGATCTGCATGCTTCGGGTGTGCTCTCCACACTTATTGCTGGAATCCTGGTGGGAAATTTTGGCCTGCCATATGCCTATTCGGATAAAGGGCGGGCATTCATTATGGATTTCTGGGAGTTCATGGCATTCATCGCCAACTCGATCATTTTCCTTTTGATCGGTGCGCGCGAAGCGGGTCACCTTTTGGTGAGCAATATCCTGCCCATCATTATTGCCATCCTTGTTGTGACACTGGGACGCGCCGTAGCCATCTATCCGCTTAGCGCACTATTCAACGGATCAGTGTTGAAAATAGAGAGGAATCATCAGCACATTCTGTTCTGGGGCGGATTGCGCGGCGCGCTGGCACTGGCTCTCGCACTCGGGCTGCCGCCCGAAATGGAATATCGTGAACAGATCATTACTGCCGCGTTTGGAGTAGTGGCATTCTCTATTTTTGTGCAGGGACTGACAATGAGGCCATTATTGAGATGGTTGAAGGAATTGCCAAAAGAAGAAAAAGGCAAGAGTAAAGAAATATAAAGCCAAATTTCTTATTCACCTATGTGTTCATTTTGTCCATCCCCATATTATGAAAGAAATGGATAAGCGCTGCCATGCCTTTCTTCCAGGTGGGCAGATGCAATTTCTCGTTGGGACCGTGAAAATTATCATCATATAACGAGAATCCAGTTAAGACGGAATCAATGCCCAGCGTTTGTTTGAACATCAATACGGCGCCGATGCCTCCGCCGCCCCTTTGGAAGATGGGTTGTTTTCCAAAGGCAGTTTGCAGCGCAGTCTTCATGGCAAGAACTTCAGGAGACTTGCGATGAGTGATAATGCCGGGAATGCCTCCAAGAAAATCAAGCTCCCATCTCACGGTGGGAGGCGCATGAGTTTCCAGATACTGTCTGAATTCTTGATGAAGATCAGCAGGGTCTTGATCTGGAACAAGGCGGAACGAAAATCCGGCGACTGCCTTTGCTGGGATAGCGGATTTCGGCTGTCCTGCTTGAAACAGGACAACTTCCAAGGTTGGGCGCGCGCCGATCCGTTCGGCAGGGATGAACTCTGGCTCACCCCACAACGCAGGCGCGCCGGAGTGTTTTAACAGGAACGCCTCATCAAAGGGAAGCCTTGTGAGTTCGGCGTGTTCCTCTTCGTCAATCTTGCGGACCTTATCATAGAAACCTGGCAAGGTGACATGTCCGTGCTCGTCATGCAAATCCGCGATCAATTTGCTCAGCACATGGATCGGATTTTGGATCACGCCACCGTATCCGCCCGAATGCAGATCCTGGCTGGGTCCAAAGATATTCAGTATGAAACTCGCGCCGCCTCGCAGGCCATAACAAATTGAGGGAGTCTCTGCATTTGGCATGCCGCCCGCATCCGTGTTCAGGGAAAAATCAGCCGCCAGTTTTTCGCGATGAGCAATTAGAAATTCGTTCAAGTGTTTAGAGCCAATTTCCTCTTCGCCTTCGATCAAAAATTTGATGTTGAGCGATAGGTTTTCGGTTTTGATGATGGCTTCCACAGCATTGACCGCCGCGAGCGTTTGTCCCTTCATGTCTGACGCGCCGCGTGCATATAAATTATCATTACGAATATCCGGTTCAAACGGCACGCTCTTCCAATCCTCTAACGGTTCAGCGGACTGGACGTCATAATGTCCATAGATCAACACAGTGGGAGCTGACCTGCCACCGCGCGTAGCGAGCCATTCGCCATAGACAACTGAATGTCCCGCGGTGGGAAGTATTTCGACATTGTTCAGGCCGACCGCACTAAGTTTGTCCGCCAGCCATTGAGCAGCTTTGTCCATATCCGCTTTGTGCGCAAGGTCATGTGAAATGGACGGGATGCGGAGGAGTTCGATCAGTTCATTTTGGAATCGTTCATGGTTTTCTTCGAGATACTTCAATGCAGATGATTGCGACATGGCTTCCTCCTTGGAAATATGTACAACCAGTATACTCCCAGGAATCAAAATCCCCTTTCCAACTTATGGAAAGGGGATTGTTTTGTGATTGATGTATCAACTGGCTGCCAACGCCGATTCGATCTCTTCCTGCTTTTTGAACTGGCTCATGTACAGGTCGTAATAAAAACCTTGTTTCGCCAGCAACTCATCATGCCTGCCGCGTTCGATGATCTGCCCATCTTTCAAAACCAGGATCACATCTGCATTGCGGATGGTGGACAGGCGATGCGCGATGACAAACGCCGTGCGACCTTTGAGCAATTCATCAAACGCTTTTTGGATGAGACGCTCGGTTCGTGTGTCCACGCTGGAGGTGGCTTCGTCCAAAATTAATATTTTTGGGTCTGACAGTGCCGCGCGCGCGATCGAAAGCAGTTGCCGCTGTCCCTGAGAAAGACCCGAGCCGCGTTCGCCGAGAACCGTGTCATATTTTTCGGGGAGTCGCTCAATGAACGAATCCGCATTGGCTAATTTGATCGCCGCCATTACTTCTGCATCTGTGGCGCCCGGTCGCCCAAAGCGGATATTCTCCATCACGCTCTGGCTGAATAAAAATGTGTCCTGAAGCACGATGCCAATCTGTTCGCGCAGACTTTGCATTGTTACATCACGGACATCGATGCCATCGATCTTCACGGAACCACTCGTCACATCATAGAAACGCGGGAGCAGGTTGATGATGGTGGTCTTGCCTGCACCGGTGGGACCCACGATGGCGATGGTTTGCCCGGGTTGCGCCGTGAAGGAAACATCTTTGAGCACCGGCACGCCATCTTCATAAGAGTGTGTGGCATTATTGAACTCCACCAGGCCTTTGACAGGAGGCATCTTGATCGCATTAGGTTTGTCTGCAACTGCCACATCTTCATCGAGAATGTTGAAGATACGCTCCGCACCCGCAATAGCATTTTGAATGTTCGTCCACAAGACCGCGATCTGTTGGATTGGTTGGTTGAAGCGCTGAACATACGCCATGAAGGTGATCACCAAACCAAAAGTGACGGTCGCGCCGAAAAGGGTTTGACCCTTCAGCAAAGCCCAGCCGCCGGAGCCAACGACTATGGCAAGTGCAACATAGGATAAGGCTTCGAGCGCGGGTGCCAGCGCGGAGGTGTACGAAACCGCGCGCACATTGGCATCGCGGTTGGCAGCGTTGACTTCCTTGAACTGTTCGATGTTCTCATCTGCGCGATTGAATGCCTGCACTTCACGGACGGCCGCAATGGATTCCTGCAATTCGGCATTGACGTTACCGATCTCCTTGCGGCTGGTGCGGAAAGCTTTGCGTGCCTGTGCTGAGAAATACAAGGTGACGATGAACATCACTGGCGCAATGGAGAGTGAAAGCAGCGCAAACGGCAGGCTGGCTGTGAGCATGTTGTACGCAACCCAGACCAGTAAAAGAACTCCGCTCAATACGTTGATCAAGGCGAAGGAAACTGCCTGTTCAATCGCAGATGTGTCGTTCGTGATGCGGCTCATCAAGTCGCCCGCTTCGTGCTTGGAGTAATAACTGAGCGAGAGTTCATGCAAATGATGGAATACGTCCAGGCGCAGTTCACGCAGCACATGTTGACCCGTCCAGGACATAAAGAAGAAGGTCATGCCGGTAACGATGGCGCCGAGCACGAACAGCCCAACAACGATCATGATCAGTCGGAATAAGCCTTCGATGCGCTGGTCACTCGTCATGGAAGCCATGTTGACGGGCGCGGGATATTCATTCCATGTGTAGGCTTTGTGGATCAGTTGACGAGTCCATGTCAAAGAGGCGGGGTCGGTCGTCCCAAGCCAACAGGCAGAAGCAGAATTCTCGGACTGAGCCTCGGCTTGAGGTCCGAATGAAGCGAATTGATTCCCCAAAGGTACGAGGAAGCAGTCGGTCGCCTGCCCGGTTAATTCGGGCGTGATCACCTGAGTCCAGGTGGAGACCGTAATGAGCGCCAACACGATAATAAGCATGTACCAAAATCTGCCGAAATAACTGCCGAGGCGCGCCAGCGTGTTGCTCAGGTTTTTGGGTTTGAGAGTTTCCTGTTTAAAGAGGTCCGGGCGATTACCCATCATAGGGCACCTTCCTTTTCATTCACCAGGATCTGCGAGTTGTAGATCTCTGCGTAGATGGGGCTATCTTCCATCAGATCGTTATGTTTACCTTCGGCGACAATTTCGCCTCGATCCAAAACGATAATTTTGTCCGCGTTCATTACCGTGCTGATGCGCTGCGCGATGACGAAGGAAGTGCGACCCTGCATCAGGATCTCCAGCGCGTTTTGCAGTTGCGCTTCGGTATTGAGATCTACACTGGAGGTGGAGTCGTCCAAGATGAGAATGCGTGGGTTGAGCAGCAGCGCGCGCGCAATGGCGACGCGTTGTTTTTGTCCACCAGATAAAGTTGCGCCGCGTTCTCCCACGTGCGTGTTATAGCCATCAGGGAAGGACATGATGAAGTCATGCGCCTGCGCGGCTTTTGCGGCAGACTCGATCTCCTGTTGCGATGCATCGGGTTTGCCAAAGGCGATGTTGTCGCGGACACTTCCGCTGAATAAGGTAGTCTCCTGCAAAACGATTCCAATCTTCGAGCGCAGTGATTCGAGCTTCACATCGCGCAAGTCGTGATCGTCGATTGTGATCCTGCCTTCGCTCGGATCATAGAAACGTGGCAACAAGTTGATAATGGTGGTCTTACCTGAACCTGTGGCACCGAGCAGGGCGATCGTCTCGCCGGGGTTGGCGGTGAAGGAAACATTTTTCAACACGGGGTCACCGCCGCCAAAATAACGGAAGGTGACATTTTCGAATTTCACTGTGCCAGTCACATCAGGCAACTTAATTGCGTTGGGTCTATCCACAATATCATTCTTCGCATCGAGAATTTCAAAGATGCGGTCTGCGGATGCAGAGGCTTGCCCGAGTTGCGTGATGATGAATCCAAATTGTGCGATCGGGAAGAACAGGTAGATCAAATACAGCGAAAATTCCTGCCATTCACCGAGCGTGAGCAAACCCATAATGATCTGTTTTCCGCCGACATACAGAATGGCAGCCTGCCCAAGGTTGGCGATCATAAACACCAGCGGGAACAGGAACGTGAATAAACGTGCAACTGTGATCGCCTGATTCATCGTGTCATCGGCGGCAGTGCGGAACTTAGTCTGTTGTTCCTTCTCACGTGTAAACGCCTTGATCACTTTCACCCCCGCGAGATTTTCCTGCAGGACCGTATTGAGCGCAGAAAGTTTTTGCTGCACCTTCGTGAACAGCGGCTGGCTGATGACACCGAAGAACATGAACAACACCAGCGCCACCGGCAGAATCGGCATCGCCGTCCATGCAAGCGTGATGTTGGTGCTGAACAAAATGATGATTGTGCCAGTAAGCAGAATGACTGCGCCTACGAGTTGCAGCAGGCCCTGCCCAATAAACAAACGTACTTTCTCCACATCATCGGTCGCGCGGATCATCAACTGCCCAGTCTGGTTCTTATCGTGATACGAGAACGACAGCGACTGGATCTTTGCATACAACTCATTGCGGATATCATACGCGACCGCCTGAGAGTTTTTCTCGCCCCAATAAGCTTGCAGGAAGGAGAAGATGCCGCGCAACGCGGCGAAGATGATGATGAGGATCAGCGCGTTGATGAGAGTCCGCGGCGCGTTATTAATATCTGCTTCCAACTGGACCTTGAGCTGGTCCACCGTTAAGGAAGTGTTCAGCCCTGTGAGCTCAAGAATCTTCGGCAACGCCTGGCTGACGAATGCCGCCGGGATCTTCGCCAACGCATCCAAAACCTGGTTTGCAATATAGCCGCTGGTGACTGCATCGATCACGTTGCGCACCAAATGCGGTACTACCAGTTGCGAAAGAGTCGCGATGATCAAAAAGACATATGGCAAAAGAGCCTGACGTCCATAGTGCGTCAGGTAACGGACGGCGCGCCCGATGCCCTTGAAAGAGGGGCGTGGACCGCCGCGCCCACGCATATTGGCGCGGGCATTGGGTCGGGGTGTAGTTGCTTGCATAAAGTTCCTTTCGAGATTTCCTGCTGGTATTTATAAGAACAAATTGTGAATTGAGTATGGATGGGATGGAGAAATCGTTACACAGATTCCCGCTGTTCCATTTGACGTGCGGCTTCGGTTAAAAGAGTCAGCGCTTCGCAGATTTTTGTCTGTTCTGCCGCGCTGAGTCTGGAGGTTAATTCATCCATCCAGCGATAGCGTTCCTGAATGCCATCGTCCACCAGCTTTGCGCCATTTGTGGAAAGCTTCAACAATTTGGCGCGACGGTCACTCGGGTCTTCCGTCCGTTCAATATAGCCCGCCTGCACAAGTTTATCCACAAGCTGACTTGCCGCCGCGGCGGAGACGTCGAAACGCTCGCTGATGGCGGACATGCCGCAGGCGCCTTTGTAGTGCAACTGCATCAGGATGCTGAACTGCGGCATCGAAAGCCCCGTGGATTTGGCGAATTGATTCCAGCCGCGCATGGAACGGTGCATGAATACATCCATCCAGGCACGCAGGGGTTGGGTAATTTGAATTGACTCGGTCATAGTTAAGCCTTCTTTTTAGTTAAGCGGGCTTAACTTTATACGCAAGTTAAGGATTTGTCAAGGAAGAGGGAGATAAGAGATTTGTAGGAATACTTCCAGCTTGTATATAATCAAGGAATATCCATGGAAACTTCCAGTCGATTTACTGAAAGGGAAAAAGTGGTTGCCGAATTATTGCTGCAAGCGAGGAGCAATAAGCAAATTGCGTATTCTCTGGGTATTTCAAAAAGCACGGTGGAATATCATTTAAAGAACATTTATCGAAAGCTTGCAGTTAATTCAAGAGCCGAAGCTATATTGAATCTTTCAAAAGATCCCCTGCTTGAATCCACAGGTAGTCAACAACAGGGAAACCTATGGCAATCCATAGGTGAAATATCTCATGAAGCAGAGTACAGTTCTCAGGCAAAACAATTCTTCGACCCAAAAGAGGAAAAGGCCATGAAGAACCGTACAATGATTTCCATTTCCTTAAGCGTGATCGCTCTTGCAATTGCCCTTGGAGTGTTTGCTTATCTTAACTTTGAAACTAAAAATAGCGAACTGTCCTCGGCAACTAGTCCCGCCGCGACACCTTCCAACACGCCACGTGGGGTTTTACCAGTTCCGCCAGAAGCATCAACAAGGTTTTTCGATGAAGTCCTTTTGCTTTTGCAAACGCCGGATGTACCCTTTCGCCATGCCGTTGTATTCGTCTCGGTTGATTGTATTATTCCTGGAGGGCAGAATTGTAGCTTTACTGAGAAAATTCCAGTTTCCAACGAAGAACCAATTAATGGTCCGGTATATTGGATGCCTGATGGGGAAAATGGTCTTTATGTTAGTGGAAATGAAATCCTAGTGATCAATCATTTGGAACGCTTGAACGCGAAAAGCGATATTCTTGTTCCTGAAATTTTGAAGCCACATTCACAAATAAACATATCACCTGATGGCAGATGGCTGGTAGAAGATATTCAGGTGGATGACCCATATGCATCTGACTTGGTTTTAATAAAAACAACAACGGGCAGAATTAACAAATTGGACGTAGGACTTGAAGAATGTTTCAAAATCCCACTTGGCTGGATGACACCTGAAAAGTTTATGTTTCGATGTGAAATCTCTGCAGGCGAGACATCGAAAAAAATTATCACCGAGGTGCATTATTACACCTATGATGTCATGAGCGCTGAATTATTGGAAATCGCTTCCGGAATGGACATTGGGTTTGACGCATTATCTCCGAACGGGAAATATGCGGTTTATTACGAAAAGCAAAATGGCTTTCACGTGAAGGATTTATCAAGTGGACAAATTTTTCCTTCCTCACTTCCAAGTGGACAAAATGTTTGGTCGCATGATTCCAGCAAAATTGCGATCTTCGCCGATAATGGCGATATTTATGTTTCCAATTACGATGGCTCAAACCAGCAGAAGATTTATAGTTCAGGTGAATCCGGATATCTATCCATGGAATGGTTTCCAGACAATGAGCATATTGCGCTTATAGGTTATTTTGATGGAAACGAAGAGCATACAAAAATGATCGTTCTATCGATGGGCGGTGAGGTGATAAATTACGACACGATCCCAACGACCGCTGGATATAACATTGTCGGCATTTCGCCACTTCCTGTAATTCAAAAGTGATGGACTCAGTAAGCAGAGAAGCACGCTATACTAATCCTATCTCACCCATCAAGATAAGGAGAAACAATGGAAATCGAAATTTTGCACCGCCCATCCTATTCACTAGCGGTTGCCAAGCTGTCGCCAAATGAACGTATCCGTGCTGAAGCAGGCGCAATGGTCAGTATGAGCAGTGGAGTCAGTATTGAAACCAAAGCCGAAGGCGGAATCTTCAAATCACTGGGACGCGCGGTCCTCGGCGGGGAATCTTTCTTCCAAAACTTCTTCATAGCATCTGCTCAGGGCGGTGAAGTGACGCTTGCGCCCGAGTTGCCCGGCGATATGATGTTGATCGAATTGAGGGGCCAAAAGTTGATGATCCAGGCTGGCTCCTACGTGGCTTCTGAAAACGGCGTGGAACTGACCGCCAAAGTCAGCGTCAAAGCGTTTATGTCCACCGAGGGAATTTCCATGCTGGAGGCCTCGGGCACAGGCAAATTGCTGGTCTCGTCTTATGGCGCCATCTTCGAACGTCAAATGGGCACAGGTGAAAAATATGTTGTAGACACATCCCACCTCGTTGCATTTAGTGCAAGTATGGGAGTGGTTCCAAAAACGGTCGGTGGGATCAAGTCCACGCTGTTCAGTGGCGAAGGTCTCGTAGTGGAGTTGGCGGGTCCTGGCATGATCTATATGCAGACACGTTCCCCACAGGCATTGATCAATTGGATCATCCCACAATTGCCGAAGCCGGAAGTAAAGAGTTCGTAGCGAAATAGGGAAAATTAGCCGCCGGAATCCTCAAGCGCATAAGCGATAGCCTGCTCTAGCGTCATAGCGCGGCCTTCTGCCATGGCTGCTTCGAACGTCGATTCGTCTAGCACGGTGCGGCAAGGCACGATGTCATTCTCAAATTCGGCTTCATCTGTTGCCCGCCAAGCGCCAGTGGAGTCTAAGATACTTTTTGCGACCCAATATAAGGATACCGCACGCGCAGGGTGTCCCAAGCGTTTTTCCGCTTCGCCCCACCAAGACAAAATTAGGCCAATTTCATATTTACTCTCCAGTTGTTGCGCGAGAATCAAAGCTTCTCGTAATGCTGCTATTCCGCTCGTCTCGTCACCTTTCATCACTTGGAGAATGCCGATGAAGCGGTGAGAGGCGCTCTGAAAATATCGATCACCGACTTCACGAAACAGCGTCAGCGCTTGTTCGTGCAGAGCTAGTGTGGTTGCCCAATCGTTCTGCCTGAAGAATCCCAAAGCAAGACACATTATGGCGTGTGCAAAGCCCCATTGATCGAGAACATCGCAAAAGAGCACTTTGCTTTCTTCTAAGGTGGACTGGGCCGCCGCAAAATTGTTTTCGTGTGTCAAAACCAGCCCCAGAATGACCAGTGCTTTGGCCGTGTTTCGCTTGTCATCGTGTATTCGTGCGATAGACAGAGCTTGTTCAACCAACGGTCTCGCTTCCTTCCCTCCAATTTGAAGCCATGTATGATGTGCGATTTGTGTCAGCACCTCCGCATACAACCCGGGATATTCAGATGCATCAGGCAACGCCAGAACGCGTCCAAGCCACTGCTGTCCCTCGTTATGGTCTCCGCGCACAAAAAAGAACCAATGGAGTTCTCGAGCCATTTGAAGAGCCGCTTCCGTTTGCCCCGTTTCAATCGTCCAGTCGAGCGCGGCACGCAGATTATCGCGCATCACATGGAGACGATGAAGCCATTCAATTTGATTCGGTCCACGCATTTCTTTATCGCCTTCTTCGGCGAGAGCGAGGAAATAAGCCAAATGCCAATTGCGCACTTCTGCTTCGCTGCCCATGCGTCTTAAGTGATCCAGTGCGAACTGTTGGATTGTCACCAGCATGTCGAAACGCGCCTCACCGCGGGCATCGAATGTGCGCTGCAAGAGGCTTTTGTCCAGGAGGGAAGTCACAAGGTTAGACACAGACTTGGCTGCGAACATTCCCCAAAAAATTGATTCGGCAGCCTCCAGCGTAAAACCACCGGAAAACACCGAAAGATAAACGAATAATTTTTGCTCTTCTGCCGAAAGCAGGTTATAACTCCAGCCGATGGCATCATTCAATGTCTTTTGGCGAGGGGATGAAGCGCGCATCCCATCGGCAGACAGGATAAATTGATTATTCAAGCGTTCCAGCAAAGCCTGCGGTGACATCAGGCGCATACGCGCTGCGATCAATTCGATCGCTAAGGGCAATCCATCTAGTTGTGCACAGATGATAGAAACGGTCTTGATATTTTTAGCATTGAGAAAAAAGTCTGGGCGGACCGCGCGAGCGCGTTCAGCAAATAGAGTCAGCGCGGGGAATTCTGCGACAGTTTCCATATCAACAGATGAGCTTTCAGAGGGAACATCAAACGCCGGAACAGGATACAGCCATTCGCCGGGGATACGTAAAGATTCTCGACTGGTGGCAAGAATCTTTAAACGGGAGCAGGCCGAAAGGAGTTCAGAAGCGAGGGAGGAAACGTCTTCGATGAGATGCTCACAGTTGTCTAGCACAAGGAGGATCCGCTTATCACCAATACTCTCTTTGAGTTGGTCGTTAGTAGAAATATTTTTTGCTCCCACATAGCCCAGCACTTGAGCAACAACGGGAGCAATCAGGTTCGGATCATCCAAAGAGCCTAATGCAACGAAGAAAACGCCATCCGGAAAATCAGTCAATGCGGCACGCGCTGCCTCAATGCTCAGTCGTGTCTTGCCAATCCCTGGCGAACCGATCAATGTTACGAGGCGGATCTCTGCCGTCAGCAAATATTCGCGAACATCCGCAATTTCCGTTGCGCGTCCAATTAGTGAAGTCGTCGTCGCAGGCAAATTCGAACGACGGGGTTTTGCTGAAACGTGCCAGGGGAAATCTTCTTTGGTTTCGCCCGGAGCAGACCGCCAATCGCCGCGCGCAAAACGCAGGAAGTCTGTTTGTTCGTTTAGGGGGATGCTGAAGATTTCCGCCAACCGCTCGGCGATCTGTGAGGATGGTCGCCGTTCTTCTTCTTCGAGTTTCTGGATGGTTGCGGCAGAACACCCAACGCGCTCCGCCAGTCCATCGCGGGTGAGATCAAGCGCTTTTCGCTTAAGTCTGAGCCAGTAACCAAAAGAATGCGCTTCCACCGTGACCTTTTATTTCGGGGATCATCCTGCCAGATTTTGTCATACTTTTTGTACCAATTTTTATGACCAAAAGGAAGGGGCGATTTGCTACAGTATGAACACAGAGACCAACTCGGGTTTCTGAAAATATTATAACTGGTTGAACCAGTATTGGAGGAACTATGAAAAAGACGCTTATAACCGTCTCGATTGTTTCGGTGCTGCTTGCAGCATTAGCTGGAGTGGCGTATGCCGCGACCGGTACCACCGACCCACAGGTTTTGCGTGACCTGGCAAAAGTGCGGCAGGCGACTGCAAAGTATCACGATGTGAACGTTGCACTGGCAGATGGATTTGTCCCTACACCTCATTGCATCGAGGAACCAAGCTTGGGTGTGATGGGTATCCATTATATCAATCCTGCCCGTCTGAAGGATCCCGCGATCAACCTGCTCGAGCCGGAAATCCTGCTCTACATTGAAACCAAAAATGGGCTGAAACTCCTTGGCGTCGAATATTTTCAGGGTATCGGCACGCCAGACACGCCCATTCCCGACCCTGCGCCGCCCGCCGCTGTGATTTTAGGCAGACCGCTCGATGGTCCCATGGATGCACATGAGCCAGGACAGCCTCCACATTACGATTTGCATGCGTGGGTGTGGAAAGCAAATCCCAGCGGGATCTTCGCCCCGTTCAATCCGAATGTAAGTTGCCCCTAATAAAAGAAAGAATCTAGGAGTAGTGATCGGTATATCTGGTCACTGCCCTGGTCAATTGACTTCATAGTTCGCTTATAAGGAGTAATAAAAATGAACACACGAAAGATTTTTATCAGTTCACTATTACTAGCACTTGTAATGGCAGTCTCGCTGCTGACAGCCACCCCGGCGTATGCCATTATCGGCGGTCAGCCGGATGGGAATGCACATCCCTACGTGGGCGGGATTGATGTTCGCCCCACCGGAAGGAGTATTCCCTGCACCGGAACCCTGATTTCTCCAACGGTGTTCCTGACAGCGGGTCACTGTACTCGCTTTTTCGATGAAGCGGGTCTCACTGAAGCGAGAGTGACTTTCGATCCAGTGTTCAGCGATAACGCTACGTTCTACACTGGCAGTGTACACACCAATCCCTTGTACACCCCCTTCATGACCGGTTCGCAGTCTGATCCTGGTGACTTCGGCGTGATCGTGTTTTCCGAGCCAGTCACCGGGATCACACCCGCCTCACTGCCAACAGCAGGTCTGCTGGATCAGTTCGGGCCGAAAGACCTCCGCACATGGTCTTCCCGACAGTTGGCTACGGCATCACCCGGCTACTGGGTGGCGCCAATGGCGGCGGGCCGCCGGACATTGACCGGAACTCGGCTGGCACGCGCGTGCTGGCGACTCAGACCTTCTTTTCGCTCACTGACGCCTGGCTGCGCCTCTCGATGCTCGATAATGGCCGTGCTTGTACTGGTGACTCGGGCGCTCCCAACTTCTTGGGAGACACAGACCTGGTGGTTGCGATAGGGATTAGCGGGGATTTTGCCTGTGAAGCGATGGACGCTGCGCTGAGGCTGGACACGCCTACCGCTCGGGCATTCCTTGGTCAATTCGTCGAGTTGCCGTGACGCTCTCGATTGGAGTCCTGTCTTTGATATCCGCTTGAGATGGGAATGCTGCTCCGTTCCCTTGCTCGTCCACGAACACAAGTTAATATGCCCCATCCTGAAATTCATGGTGGGGCATATCTGCTAATTTAGCGGCTTATTATCACACTTAAATTCTTCAATTCCATATCTGGTCGAAGTATTCACACCGCTGCGGAACGAATATTATTTGACCAGCCGGGCCGACACACGCAGTTCTGGTCCAGTGAGCGCCAGTGAGATTGGACAGTTCTCTTTTGAATAATCCACTTTTTCTTGAAAAGTCTTCTCGTCTACATTTGGAACTTCAGCTTCGGTGTCCAGTTCGACCAACGTTATACGCGGACCGGCCTCCAAATGGACTTTTGCACTGGTGCGGACCTGCTTGGGTGGAAAACCTGCATCAGTAAGTTGAGCCGCCAGGTACATGGAAAAACAGCCGGCTTGAGCCGCACCCACCAACTCCTCCGGATTGGTCCCGGGTCCTTCCTCGAAGCGTGATGCAAAAGTGAAGGCGCCTTCAAAAGCTCCGCTCCCCAATTTCATCGTACCTCTTCCCTCTTTGAGTGTTCCGTTCCATACGGCGGACGCATTGCGAATCGACATCTCTTCCTCCATTGAAAATTGTATGTTTTGCGTACGTTCATAAAACATTATAATCGCTCCCATCAAGCCAAGCTGGAAATAAACAAACCACCCCCAAATATCCATGCGGGTGGTAATATCTTATAATCTCTCCAGATTCCCTGCCAAAAGACTTGTTTTCTGTTCCGCCACAAAGATCCCGTCAGGGAGTACTAACAGGGCATTTGTTCGCTGAACATTTATTGGCTTCATAACGTCTGGGATATATGCAGCAAATCTTCATCAGCTATTCACGCAAGGATATGGGCTTCGTCCGCAAGCTGGCAGGCGATCTCGAAAAAGCCGGCTACGACGTCTGGTGGGATCTTACCGACTTGCGTGGCGGTGACGACTGGGTGCGTGTCATCCCAGCCGCTATCGAGTCGAGTCAGCACTTTATCATTGTGTTATCGCCGAATTCCATCGAGTCTGAATGGGTGCGGAAGGAATACACACAGGCACTCTCATTGCGCCGCAAGATCATCCCCATCATGCTGGCGGCAACCGGCGTACCTTTCGCGCTCAACACCATCAATTACGTCAATTTCACATCTGGTGAATACGTTGGTAATTTCAACAGCCTGCTAAGGGCCCTGGGATATACCGGTGAGCCGCCTGTTGTTACGCCCCCTGCCGATCCATTTTCATTCCTGCCACCCGCGCTTCGCAAATATGCAGTACCGATCATCATTGGGATTATTCTCCTGCTGATATTGGCATTAATTTTTATTTTCGGCCCAACGCCTCCCCCGCGCACTACACCGACTTCCACGCTGGTTCCAGCATCAGCCACAGTGCAGACTTCCGCTACGTCCTCTACACAAACGGACCTGCCAACGGACACGGTTACCGCGGCCTCTACCCCCACTGTCACGCTCACAACGACACAAACAGCCACAGCAAAACCGACAGTGACACCTTCGCCCACGAATCTGCCATTCAATAGATTAACCTTTTGCGTCAACTCACAGTATGCGAATTCCATTAATGTACGTTCCGGTCCCGGCACCAACTATGCACCTTTGGGAGGACCATTGCCTGTGGGAGAATGCCTGGCATTCAGCGCCCGCAACGAAGAGGGTAC
>JAXIPJ010000163.1:0-3550 GCA_045402985.1 Anaerolineales bacterium | reverse complement strand
CAGCCAGCTCAACGCCTGCAACACATTCGAGGACGCCGAACGGGTCAAGCCGGCGGAAATAGACATTGCCAGGTTTGGTGGAGAGGAGATCCATCTGGAAATTCCCAGCAAGTCGGTGGCCGTTTTTGAAATCTCATAGATAGTTGCATGAGACGATGACCATTTCCGTGGTGCGGGATGGCATCCCGCATGATCTTAAGATGGCGGGATATCATCCCGCCCTACGAGGCAGGAGGCACCAATGAACTCAACTCAGAAAGAAGAGCTGGAATCCCATCTTGCATTCGCAACTGAAAACGTCGAGCGTTACCGCAAAGGAGGGGCACAAGTGCGCTTTGTCTCCCCTTCCGGCGAGCCGGTCAATGGGCTGGAAGTGCAGGTGACTCAGAAAACCCAGGATTTTCTTTTCGGCAACCTGATATTCGACCTGGTCTGGGGAGACCCACCACACAAGCCCGAGCTATTCAAGCAGCGCTTTCTTGAATTGTTCAACATGGCGATTTTCCCATTCTATTGGCCTTACTATGAGCCCAAACCCGGTCAAACGCAATGGCAGCGCATGATCCCTGTTTTGGAGTGGTGCCGCGCCAACGGCGTGACGCCGAAAGGGCATCCGCTAGTCTGGCCGTACACCGCCGGAATCCCAGAGTGGCTATACGACATGCCCGAGGGAACTATCGAGCCGCTGATACGGGCGCGCGTAACGAGCTTGGTCAAGAACTTCGCGGAGGATATCCGAATTTGGGATGTGACCAATGAGGCGGTCAATCACATTTCCTGGGCGGAGGGCACCAACCCAGATTTTAGAAGCCGCTACCATGAAGTGGACTTGTGGCGCGGCATCGAGGTGAGCGGTGCTTTTAAGCGGGAGATTCCTATTCCCGAAGCTGCCGATTGGGTAGAGGACAGTTTCCGTTGGGCGTATGCAGCCAACCCGCAGGCCACGCTGATCGTCAACGACTACAACCAGGAATACGAATCTCACATCCGCCAGCGATTTTATGATTTGATCGTCGAGTTGAAACGCCGGGAGGTGCCGGTTTCCGGCTTGGGGCTGCAAGTGCATCCACTCAATCATTGGTTGTGGCCGCACGAAATGTCGCAGACGCTGGAGATGTATCAGGAGTTGGAAATCCCCATTCACATCACCGAATTGCACCAGCCTTCGTGGGAGCAGGAGATCGAGGGCGGTTTCCGCGAAGGGATGTGGTCGCCGCAGGCGCAGGCTGATTTCGTAGAGCAAATCTACCGGCAATGCTTCGGTCATCCGGCGGTCGTCTCGATCAATTATTGGGGGCTCTCTGACCGGCAGAGTTGGATCAAAGAAGGCGGCTTGATCGATGATGAATATCGTCCCAAACCGGTTTTCGAGCGGCTCAAGCAGCTTATCAAGGGCGAATGTCTGACCCAGCCCTTCACTGCCCGCACCGATGAAAACGGGGAGCTCACCTTCCGAGGTTTCTTTGGAAATTACGAACTTGTGATTCCCAGAATCGCACAGCAGCATCGAAGGTTCGAATTCCACCTGGCCGCGGACAAAGAGAACACTGCCCAATTCACGCATCCATGAAAACGGTCGCGACACCCTACGAACCGGATATCATTGTTGCCGGTGGAGGCACAGCCGGAAGCGCCGCCGCCGTAGCTGCCGCCCGACGTGGACACAAAGTATTGTTGATCGAGGAAGGCAATTGCCTGGGCGGAGTCTCGACCGCCGGCGGGGTCAACGGATTCTACGCCAACCTGAAAGGCCTGGGGAATATCTTCACCCGCCTGCTCACGGAACTGAAAAATTTTGACGCCATACAAGGTCACTACTTCACCGGAGAATACCTCAAGCTGGTCTGGCAGATCCTGGCCGATGAGGCCGGGGTGGATATCCTCTTCCATACTTCTGTCGTGGATGCCGAAACGGAGGCTGGCCATCTGACACAGATTCGCGCCGTCTCGGCCAGTCAGTTCATGGAGATCAAAGCACAGTATTTTGTTGACGCCTCTGGTGAGGGCGATCTGGCATTTCTCGCTGGCGCAGGGTACCAGCTCGGTCACCCCGAAAACGGGCGCACGTTGCACATGTCGCTGACAGCCATGTTCCATGATACAGGTAAACTGCGGGAAGCCTATTTACCGCCCGGGTTTGCACCGATTCACGATAAGGAAGATTTGCCCGGGTTGCATGGCCCGGTCCAGTTGCCTGACAACCGGCTTTACGCCAACATGACCAAGGTCATGGGCCACAATCCGACCGACCCGGTCGGCCTCAGTCAGGCTGAGCAGGAAGCCCGGCGTCAATTGGTGCGAATCGCCTATTACGTCCAGAAATTGCACTCCACGTACGCGTTGGCCTCCTCCGGGCAGAAGATCGGCATTCGGGAGGGACGGCACATCATCGGGGACTACACCCTCACCCAGGAAGATATCACCAGCGTTGACTCAAAAGATTTCCCGGATGGTGTCGCGGTGGCGACCGCACAGATCGATTTCCACTCGCTGACCAAGCCCGGGCATGTCGGCTGGCGTCAAAAAGTAAATCCTTACGCCATCCCGCTTCGGACGATGATTCCTAAAGGTTTGAAGAACCTGTTGGTGGATGGCAAACCCATCAGCGGAGATCAGGTGGCCATGTCGAGTTACCGGATGACGCCCACAGTCTGCGCGATGGGACAGGCCGCCGGTACGGCCGCGGCTCTGGCGGTAGAGGCCGGCATTGACGATATCCGCCAGCTGGATGTCGCTGCTCTCCGTGAGCAACTCGCCCAAGACAGAATGGAACTTGACCCACACAAACACAAACCTTTTGCACCCGAGGTGACTCCCAGGCCAGAAGATGCGCTGTGATAAATTGGAACCAACTCTTTCTGGATCATGACGGAGGCGCCGATAGAGATTATCAACCGAATTTCCCAACCAAATGAATGTCTGAAGATGGAGTCCGGCTTTTGATGGTTAGCTGATTCCTTTCATGATTACAATCTCACTCTGCAGAAAGCAGATCCCGTGAAGTAGGGCTATATTAGGCGGTTGTGGACGATACTTAACTCACTCAAACCTCAATATTATCAATTTGCGCCACAGCATATTTTATGAAATCCAGCGTTTCGTAAAGTAAGGTTCGTTCTGTTCGCTGACCTATTTTTACTAAAAACCGAACACCCTCCCGCTCCTTCCATGCCTGGTCAATTATTTCCACCCATTTAGGGTCTACGAATTGTTTAGCCCATTCCATCCCAGCCTTTTTTGATTGCAGTGTCCCTGTATGGAGAGTATGTAACATTCGGCAGTATGTCAAAACAGCAAAGGACTGACCAAATCTGGAATTCCAAAAACCAAGCCGGCGATTGATTTCATCTTGAAAAATTTTCAATACTTGGAGCATAGTCGTCTTTATTTCGCCAAACATTTCATTTAAGGGGATCGGTTGCAAAATTTTTTCGGGTCTTTGACCAACCAGGGTAATGCCACGCTCGCGAAGAATCCAACGAACATGCCACTGGTTATCATGAGTTGAGAGTTCATACGCAGTGCTGCCATTATCAAAATAATAGAGTTT
>JAXIPJ010000369.1:0-27377 GCA_045402985.1 Anaerolineales bacterium | reverse complement strand
CGGTCGCGGTCCCCATTCACATAAACCTGATCGATTTCGTTCAAGTGGACGCGTACGCGATTGCCTGCCAGTATGCTCATTTCCTGAAATACTTCGGTCAGCAATAGATCCAGTTCCACCCGTTGCATGGCAAGTGCCAGTTTGCCAGATTCCGCCTGAGCCAAGAGCAGCAGTCCGCCCACAAGTCGCGAGAGGCGCCCCGCTTCCTGGTCGATACTTGTTAGAGATTCCATATCGAGGCTTTTCATACGGCGCATAAGATCCGCATTGCCCTTGATGACCGTCAGAGGCGTACGCAATTCATGGCTAACATCTGCCAGGAGACGTTGTTGCGAGGTGAAGAGCGTCTCAAGCCTCTCCAATGTCTGATTGAATGAGCCCACCAGTCTGCCAATTTCGTTATCAGCGGGTCCGTAATAAGGGATGCGGCGTGAGAGATCATCGGCACGGTTGATCTGTTCAGCAGCTTTGGTGATGGCCTCAAGTGGTTTGAGGCTTTGCCCTAGGGTCAACCATACGATGACACCGGAAAATAAAACGGCCACGATCCAAATGATGGAAATGACATCCAATAAGTTGGCACGAATTTCATCGAAAACATCCAGATCTGAAGCAATTTGCAGGACAGCAATAATACGACCACGTTGTTCCAATGGAATACTCAACACACGAACATGCCAATCTTCATTATCCAAACTGCGATAAATGGGATAAGTGATACGCAGTGAATCAGGATCGAAGACTTTGTTTTCATAATTTTCGAAATTTCCAAAACTGGATTGCAATTCCCCCACTACACTCCAAACCTGAACATAAACATCCGGGCCTAACTCTGTGTTCGCAAAGTTAATTTCCACTTTGCCCAATCGGTCAGTTGTAATATTTTCAACAATGCTTTCCTGCATAGTATCCAGATGATCATCTGTCTGGTTCAGCAACAGTATGCTTACAACCATGAGCACAGCCATGCCGATCACGAAAAGGATCGCCCCCATGAGTGTTGCATACAACATAGTGAGGCGCAGGCGTAGAGACATTCAATTTACGATTTGGGATTTACGATTGACGATTTGGTGTTTGCTATTTGAGATTATGGGTTTTCCCGCATCACATATCCCACCCCGCGCACTGTATGGATCAGGCGGATCTCGCCTTCGCCTTCCAGCTTCTGCCGCAGGTAACGAATATACACCTCAAGCACGTTGCTTTCGCCGCCAAAATCATATCCCCAAACGCGATCAAAAATTACTTCACGGGTCAATACCTGTTTCGGATGCCTCAGGAATAATTCGAGCAATTCATATTCCTTGGCGGTCAGAGAAATGGAACGGTTGCCACGCGCTGCCTGACGTGAACCAGTATCCAGTGTAAGGTCGGCAAATTTCAAGATCGGTACGCGTTCAGGTTGTGTGCGCCGCAACAAGGCTCGCACGCGCGCCAGTAATTCATCAAGGTTGAACGGCTTGATCATGTAATCATCCGCGCCGGCATCCAAACCTTGAATGCGATCCTGAACAGTATCTTTGGCAGTCAACATCAAAATGGGTATCGAGCCACCAGTGCGCAGGCGGTGACAAACCTCCAGCCCATCCATGCCTGGCAGCATCCAATCCAGGATGACGAGATCAGGCGTATGGTCACGCGCCAGGATCAATCCCATGCGTCCATCGGTGGCGGTGTCAATGGTATAGCCTTCGTAGGCCAATCCCCTTTGAAGAAGTTTCAATATTTGCTGGTCGTCTTCGATGATCAAGATGCGTTCGTTCATGGTTTGCTCCTTGCCAAAATATACCACATTTGGAATACAAAAAATCAGGATAAATTACCCAACTTGAAACAAAATAGCGCCCGTCGGCGCTATTTTATCTATTTGATCAATCCCAGCTTCTCTTTCAGCCAGGCTTTGTGATCGAGCATTGCATCCGGGTTGAGTGCATGCCCCGCCTCATACCATTTCATCTCTTTTGGTTCGGTCGCGGCTGCGAAAAACTCTTCGGCGCGTTCTTTGGGGACATGCGGATCATTGGTCGAGAATTGGAAAAATACGGGAGCAGGCGAAAGGCTTTGGATGTGACTGATCGGATCTATTTCTGACATTTGGCGGATGAACGCCTCCCGGGCCTCTCCATCCAGTTTAGGGGAATACAGGTACCAATCCGAGAAACGAGGCGTGGCGGCCATCAGCACATAATGTGTGGGACGCTGATCCAAACTGCCAGCCAGCACACCATACATCCCGCCGAAGTCATGCCCCACAAATGCGAATCGGCTGGAGTCCGTGTTTGGTTGAGATAACAACAAATCGATGGCCCGTCGCGTGTTCACAACTTCCTCAATTGAATTCTGTTCATCATCATTCTGTGTACGCTTCAGGAAGAAATCGGGATCAGACCATAAAGTTTCGATCAAAAGACATACAGTACCAGCGCGCGCCATTTCTTTCGCTTCTTCTACAAATTGACTGCGTTTCGAATCACGCGACCCTGGCTCATACCAATGAGAATACAGTATCGCTGCGGACGAACCTGCATCTGCCGGGCGAAACAGCTCCACAACGCGCCGATAGCCGAACGGTGTTTGCATGACCAGCAATTGACTCTCGATCTCATCCTGTACTCGTTTGCCAATCATCCGCAAATCATTTGATTCAAACCCTTGATATTCGCGCATTTTCTGTAACATGGTTTCTCCAATTAACTTTGGAATACTTCAATTATATTGGAATTCCATTGCTTGACACGCTTCTGCAGAAGTGTATAATCACGAATAATAAGACAGCATGAAGACAAGTAACTTTTCAGCCCGCAAAAAACAGAGAGCCGTCGGTTAGTGCAAGACGGTCGGGCAAAGAGTGAAATCCCCTTCATCGAAGTTGCTCTCGCAGGGATTTGAATGTAGTGATGACTACTTTAGTCATCTAAAAAGCGACTACATCTGATCGTAAGAGGGACGTGAGCGCCCGTTATAGCGCAAGCCAAGTTTGCCCTCACCCTTTCCTCTCCCGAGAGGAGAGGGAGTCGCAATGAAAGCAGGTGGCACCACGAGACGCCCCCTCGTCCTGCAAATGGACCGGGGCGTATTCTTTTTTCTGGGGTCCGTTAGCTTGCTGAGGAATCCAGAATGCACGGAGGTGCAACATGTTAGATCTGAATCTGATCCGCGAACAACCTGACCTGATCCGCACGTCGCTCAAGAACCGCCAGTTGGATGCCTCTCCCGTAGACGACATTCTTCGGCTGGATGAAAAGCGCCGCCTCCTTCTCACCGAAGTGGAGAAGTTAAAGGCTGAACGCAATACGGTCTCGAAAGAGATCGGCAAAATGAAGGACGCCGCGGAACGCGAAAAGAAAATTGTTTCCATGCGCGAAGTTGGAGAGAGGATCAGCGCGCTGGATAAAGAGGTGGCAGACGTCGAGGCGGAGTTAACTTCTTTAACGGCCGCGCTACCCAACGTCCCGGATGAGCGCACGCCGATAGGTGCATCTGAAGATGAGAACGTTGTCCTTCGCACGGTGGGCCAGCTCCCTGAATTTGACTTCGAGCCAAAGGCACATTGGGATCTCGGTCCCGCGCTGGGTGTCATTGATTTTGAACGCGGCGCAAAGATCACCGGTTCGCGCTTCTATGTATTGAGCGGCTCAGGCGCACGGCTGCAACGCGCATTGATCGCCTTCATGCTCGACCTGCATATCCGGCAGGGCTACACAGAAAAGTATCTTCCCTTCATGGTGAAATATGATACGGTCTTTGGCGCGGGACAGTTGCCAAAGTTCGCC
Source organism: Anaerolineales bacterium (assembly GCA_045402985.1). Classification (GTDB taxonomy): domain Bacteria; phylum Chloroflexota; class Anaerolineae; order Anaerolineales; family Villigracilaceae; genus Defluviilinea. Next base: position 23,601 of record JAXIPJ010000369.1, on the reverse strand, counting down.
GATAATCTTTACAAGGATCATGAGGAAGAGTTGTATTTTGTGCCGACTGCTGAAGTGCCGCTGACTGGTTTGCACATGGAAGAGATCCTGGATGAAGCCGCGCTGCCTTTGCTGTACACGGGATACACGCCCTGCTTCCGCCGCGAGAAAATGAGCGCGGGACGCGATGTGCGCGGTATCAAGCGCGGTCATCAGTTCGACAAGGTTGAGATGTATATGTATGCCAGGCCGGAAGAATCAGATGCGTTGTTGGAAAAAATGCGCGAAGACGCCGAGGCAACGTGCGCGGCGCTGGGTTTGACCTATCGCGTGAAACAACTTTGCACAGGCGATCTTGGATTTGGTTCAGCCATCACCTACGACCTTGAAGTTTGGGCGCCTGGCTGCAACGAATGGCTGGAAGTTTCATCGGTCTCGAACGTGCGCGACTTTCAGGCACGCCGCGCGAATATAAAGTATCGTCCTACAGATGGAGGCAAGGCACGTTTCCTCCACACGTTGAACGGATCGGGGCTCGGGCTGCCCCGCACGCTGATCGCTGTTATGGAGCAGAATCAGCAGGCAGACGGCTCGATCGTCATCCCTGAAGTACTTCGTCCATGGATGGGCGGAGTGGATATAATCAGACCATAGATCACAGCGTCCCGCAGGATGTCATCATACAGCAGAGTTTTTAATTCAGCCTGCGGGACGTTTCATCAGGAGTAGATGTGCCACCAGATTTTCTTCAATTTCTGCAATCCACCTGGATCGTGCTCATTGACATTTTGACGCTGGCCGTATTGCTCGTTGGCCTGGTTGGCCTGATCATGCCTGTCTTCCCTGGGCTGACAGTAATGTGGCTGGCCACATTGATTTACGCGCTTCTCCAAGGCGCAGCCGGCAGGATGACTGGCTGGGATTGGTTCCTATTTGCCCTGATCACAATACTCATGCTGGTGGGCAATGTAGTGGATAACCTCATAATTGCGCGCAAAATGCGCGACCACTTCATCCCGTGGAGTTCCATCTTGTTTGCTTTCGCGGTAAGTATCGTAGCCAGCATTTTCCTTACACCGATCATCGGTTTGGTTGCCGCGCCCGTGGCATTATTCCTGGCGGAATACAGGAGATTGAAAGATCGTGACGAGGCGATCACATCTACAAAGGCTTACATGGTAGGCTGGGGTTGGGCGTTTGGTGCCAGGCTTTTGATTGGTCTTGCAATGACAGGCTTTTGGATGTTGTGGGCATGGGCATAAATTAACTTCATGTAATGATCAATCAGGCTCCCGAAATGGGAGCCTGATTTTTTTATTTTTTTGCATCCTGTGCAGCTTTGATCACTGTCTCTTTGAATTTATTCCCCTCTGCACTTTCATCCACGCCAATGAACGCAGTAATGTTCTCCGATACATCAGTAAATTTTCCACTAACATTGATTCCGGAATCAGCGATCATTTTTGCAAATTGTGTTTGTGAATAATCCTGCACTACTATATCATTCAGCTGCGCGGATAGTACGACAGTTTTCATCTTCGTTCCATTATGGGCCCAAACCAGCCAACGCGGTGTCACAACGGCACCGGTATATACAGTCTCTGCAGAGCCAAACAGACCTTTCCTGGCTTTTTCAGAATCAGTCTGAATGCACATCAACGCTTCCGATAATACTGGACCAAGATTATGTTGCTCCACATGCTCCTTTATTGTGGCAATTATTTCAGGCATCAGGTTTTCAAAAGAGACTTCCTGTGTCCTCCGTTTCCAATTAGACATACTCAATTCTCCTGGTCATTGTTTCAATAGCTCAATCACGTTTTCTGCCACCACTTCGGGTTTTTCACCGTTTAAGACGCGGACCAGCGCATCTTGCATGAGGGGGCCGAGCACCGATAGCACATCGTTCGATGGAATCGGTTGTGCAGATTCGACAATTGCATTAATTGTGGTTCCTCCCGCAACCACACTGTTTGGACGGGTCGGAAGATAAGCCGTTGCGCTCGTCCAACTGCTGAGGAAATCGTCGGCGACAAGATAATCTGCGAGTTCGACCGCCAACTGTTGGTTTTCAGGATTTGACCCCGCCACCGCCCATACCCAGCCTGTTGCGAATGATCCAGATGTTTCGTCAAGACCAGGGAGAGGCAGGGTGAACTGGCCCTCGGGAGCACGATAGCTCGAGGCCCAAATAATGGCCATATTTGCACGTTCACCAAGGTATGCCTGCAACACCTGCTCGTTTGAAACCAGGTTGTCTAATGATGGAGAGAAAACTCCGGCAAGGGCGCCATCTGCGATGGAGGTTAAGACGCGTGTCAAAACATCCTGATCGAGGCTGGGTTGTCCCTGTGCATTCAATAATTCTCCGCTTGCAGAAACATATAAGGCCAAACCTACCAATGCCTTTGGGTCGCCTACAGCAAACACAAGCGGGTTTTCGCTCGCCAAAATATCATTCCAACTATTTATTCTTTCAACTTCTGAACGGTAGACCAGCACCAAAGCATCTCCAGCAAATGGCAGCCCATAGCCCGTATTTTGGATGTGCCCCAATTGACGGGCATAATCATACCAGTCGGGGTCATCCAATGTAGTGGAAAGACCATCCATTGGATGCAGGAGTCCTTTTAAGGCCGCGGTTTCCAGCGCGGGACGCGAGAGCGCGATCAGGTCCGGCAAGGCAGCGGGCGCGGCCATACTTGTCAAAGAAAGCGAATTGATCAGGCTTGACTCGCCCTCATCCGCCTTGATACGGACTTCCAACTCGAGGCCGGGGTGTTCAGCCTCAAAATCATTGAGTCTTTGCTTGAGAAGATTTGACGGGGGAGTGCCAGCGTTTGGGTCGAACTCCGGTGGTACCCAGATACGCAAAACGCGCGCCTCAGTAGTGGGCGAACCTATTCCTGTTGGCGTGACGTTTGATGGAGGATTTATTTGAGGTGTGGATGTGGCTGAGGGGCCGACGGGAGATGAGGTAACGGAAGTGGTGGCCGGGCTGGCTGGAGGAGCAGCGGATGGCGTGGAAAGAAACTCCGCGATGGATGCACATCCTGTACTAAGCAGCAATCCAAAGTGAACGATAAAGCGTAAAGCGCGCGCCATTATCCCAGATCGATCTTGGTATTGAGAAGCACCGTCAATAATTTGACGGAGTTCTGCACATCTGAATAATCCACCATCTCTGAGGGCGAGTGGACATAACGAGTGGGTATCGAGATGCAGCCGACAGGCACACCCGCGCGCGTGATCTGTATAGCTCGGGCATCTGTGCCACCCAATAGCAACACTTCGCGTTGATAGGGAATTTTATTTTTCTCGGCCGCACGGATGATCCATTGCACAATGCGCGGATCCGCTATTAGGCTCACATCCTTTATCTTGACGCATGGACCTTTTCCAAGTGTCATTTCCATTTTCATGGCGTTGGGTGTATCTCCGGAAGGAGTAACATCGATTGCGATTCCGACATCGGGATCAATGCCATGAGCAGAGGTAGTCGCGCCGCGTACACCCACTTCCTCCTGAGTAGTGAAAACAAAATAGATATCATGCAGCGTGGATTTGAGCGCACGAAAGGTTTCAATGGCGACCAAAACACCCACACGATCATCCATCGATTTCGCCACCAGGCGATTTCCCATTTCAATGAACGGACGATCAAACGCAGCAACGTCGCCGACTCTAACCGGGCAATCTTTTTTACTTGAAGCGCCCACATCAATATAGATCTTATCCAGAGGAGGCATTTCGTTGACCTTTTCAAAACGATCATACCCAATCACGCCCTGCATACCATTGAGGAAACGGACACGACCACCAAGAACATATTTGCCAAACACACCTCCAATCGATGAAAAACGCACAAAACCATTCTCATCCACATGACTGACCATAAGTCCAATTTCGTCCATGTGCGCGGCGATCATGATCTTCCTTGTATCCCTGGTCTGGCTGCTGGGACGTTTGCGCACGATCAGATTGCCAAGCGCATCCACTCTGATCTCGTCAGCCAAAGATTTCACCTCCGCCTGCACAATTTCACGCACATTGCCTTCATAGCCTGAAGGGCCAAAAGTTTCCGTGAGTTGCTTTAGAAGTTTTTTCATGAAAAGTCCCTGGAGCCTGAAGAATTAATGAAAGGGTAAAGACTGACCATTTTCATAGCTTATGCTTTCCTTATTCGTGAACACGTGCGCCTTGCCTTTTCCCATCACTTTCCATTCACCATTGAGCTGACCAACAAGAGCTGTATTCTCGTCGACTCCGAGCATACGCTGACCTTTTTTGAGCTGACTCTTCAGCGCATACACCAGCGGTTTCCAGAGACCGGGAATGGCATCGAAATGCGGAATGATGAATTTGGCAGGCACGATGCCGAATCCTTTGCCCGTCCCTGCCAGGCGAAAACTTGGGATGCGTTCAGAGAGGATCATCGCGCCTGCAGAGCAACCAGCATAGACCGCACCACTGTTCCACGCCTTTTGCATGGCAACCCAGGCTCGCGAGCCGTGCATGGTCTCAAAAAGATATTGCGGGTTGCCGCCTGAAAAGTAAATAAGATCTGCATTCTCAAGCAGCGCTTCATATTGGGCGTCATTGGCAGATGCCGTATCTATGATCCGTAACGCCTGCACATCCGCGCCGAGTCTTTGAAAATGTTCAACGCCCATACGCAGCCAGCGATTGACGCTTTCATCTCCCTCCTGCCCTGCCGCCGTGGGGATGCAAACCACGCGCGGTGTTTTGACATTCACGCTTGCCAACAGATAACGATCAATATCTTCCATGACAGGCAGATATTCACCAGAACCAACCAGAGCAATTAATCCATTCATGGGTTACCTATTAGTTTAGTAGACAAGTAAGCAAGATATAGATTTTAACTATTTACGATCAATGCAGGCGTGATACGCTTCAACGCCGCGTGCAATAAATTCAAAGTATTCTTCCAATCATCTACACGCGCTACGCTGATCGGAGAATGTGTGTAGCGATGCGGTACGGAGACCGATACTGTTGGGATTCCCGTCAGTGCGCGCTGGATAGCGGCCGAGTCCGTGCCACCTCCTCCAGGCTGACGGAATTGATACGGGATCTTTTCGGCCTGCGCGGTCTCTTCCAGAAAGCGCACCAGCCGCGGGTCGTGCAGAGTCGAACCATCCGCAATATAGATAGCGGGGCCAAGCCCAAGTTTTGTGTTGTAAATCATATTCTCGCCACCTTCATAGACAGGCAAATCATTCGCGGGTGTCGAGTCAATTGCAATGGCAAGATCAGGGTCAAAGTATTGCGCGGCCACTTTTGCACCGCGCAGGCCAATCTCCTCCTGCACAGTAAACGCGGCATACAGGTCAATATTTGCCGGAACCTTTTTTAGCAGTTCGATCACAGTCGCAACACCAATGCGATCATCAATGGATTTGGAAAGAATGGATGGTCCTGCGCGACGAAATTTTGTTGCAAAGCCGGCACGGTCACTTATCTTGGCTTTGCCCGCCGGACCCAGGTCAATACGCAACGCATCCAGCGGCACTTTGCGTGTACGTTCATCGCCGCTCATCAAATGGATCGGCTTGCCACCGATCACACCCGGAGTTCTCTCTTTGCCAACCAGCACTTGCTTCCCAACCAAATGGCGGACGTCAATGCCGCCCACAGTTTCAAAGCGATAAAGACCCTCACCATCATCTGCAACGATCATAAACCCGACTTCATCCATATGTGCATCCAACATGACGCGCATTCGCTTCCCACTCTGACCACGCCCGCGTCGGGTCGCCAATACGTTGCCCAACGCGTCCACCCGGACATCCTCCGCGTAAGGCTTGATCTCTTCGAGAACGATCTTGCGCACCTCACCCTCATCGCCAGAGATCGCAATGACATTGCAGAGTCTTTCGAGCAGTTTTAATTGTGCATTTCCAAAGGTTGGCATAATGTCCTGGAGTAATTTGTAATGGGTAAGTTACGAATTACCAATTACGTTTTATCCTATTAGTCATCCCAGGTAACTGACTCAACAAAGTCAATTTCCAACGAAGCAACAAACTCAGCCAGCAAACGCCCGGCGCGTTGAATATCTTTTACTGAAACTGATTCCACCGGCGTATGCATGTAGCGGATGGGGAATTCCACCAATGCGGTCGGGATTCCCTCAGCAGTCGTCTGCATGGGATAGGCATCCGTGCCCGAGTGATCGGGGGTCACATCCAGGAACCAGGGGATCTCCAGCCGTTCTGCCAAATCCTTGAGTTTCCGGTGCAGAAATGGATGCATGTTCGGCCCCATGCACAGGCCAACACCCTTCCCTAATGGAAACGTCTGCCAGCCGTTCGCACCGGGGCCTTTGGCAAATGTCCCATCTACTGCGATAGCGAGCTGTGGACGAATGGAGTAAGCCGAGCTATACGCTCCCAGATAACTAACTTCCTCCTGGACAGTGGCAACTGCCCACACATCCCACAAATACGATTTGCTTTGCAGTTCCTCCAGGCAGACTGTAAGCGCCGCGACGGATGCGCGGTTATCAAGCGTGTGCCCTGATATTACATCTCCTGCCAGCTCCATCGGTTCATTCGCGAATGAAACCAGATCCCCTACGCGCACCTTGCGCTGCACTTCGCGCGGTGTCAGACCGGTATCCACCAAAAGATATTTCATCTCCAGCGCCCCATCCCGCGCTGATTCGGGTAATAATTTTGCAGATGGCATGGCAATGACCGCAGGCAACTCCTCCCCACCATCCACATGGACAATCACCGGTGAGCCGGGCAGTACACGCACATCAATGCCACCAACGTTTGTAATGTGCAGGAATTCGTCTGTGATCTTGGTGACCATCATGCCGATGGCATCCATATGCGTTGCGATCATTATAGACGGACGCGTTTTTTTTTCCGAACCTTTATCCAGTGCAGTGTTACCTCTCTTGAGCCCATGCAGGGAACCGACGCGGCTTGTGCTGATCTCATCCACCAGCGGACGCCATTTCTCTTCGATCAGCCTGGCAACTGGCGCTTCAAAACCAGAAAGACCTGAAACGGAGATCAGCGATCTTAGAAAAGGAAGGATTTCTGGCATGTTATGGGGTCTGCGAGGGGAAAGATGTTATAGAGGGCGTCACAGTACTGGACGGTGTGAATGTGACCGAAGGCGTAAATGTTGCCGAAGGAGTTTGGGTATTTGTCGCGGTGGCAGATGCAGTGAATGTGGGTAGATTCGTACCCGTCTGTGATGGGGTCCAGGTGACGCTGGCTGTGGGCGTGGGAGTCGGTGTGAAGGTGGGCGTAAATGTTGCCGTATTGGTGGTGGTACCGGTTACGATCGACGGAGTCAGGCTGAGCATTGGTGTTGCGGACGTCTCAATCGTTTGTGTAATTGTGGGAGTCAGATCTCCGGGGCTAGGGGCGAGCGCTATTGCGATCCACCCGAGGCAATAACAAGGAATTGTAGCAAGGGTGATGGCAATCAATGCAAGGCGGCGACGTGCTCGAGTATCTGAGGCTTCCAACATGATGGTTAGATTATAATCCATCATCATCCGTGGGATACATTTCGTGATCCGCACACTGCACTACACTTCGTACCCCACGGGGTACGCTCCGCTATGATACCTATTAATCTCCGCATTTCGGGTTTTCTTTCCTATCTCGATCCAGTTGAACTTGACTTCAGCCAGATCGAACTGGCCTGCATATCAGGTCAAAATGGCGCGGGCAAGTCATCCCTGCTGGATGCCATCACATGGTCTCTGTTCGGTGAGGCGCGCGGCAAAAGCAATGACGTGATCAACCTGCATCCGGATGTAAAAGCCGCAGAAGTGATCTTTATCTTCAAGCATGAGGAAAATACATATCGCGTGCAGCGCTCCCTGCCGCGCAACAAAAGCACCGTGCTTGAATTTCAGGTCATGAACGGTGATACATGGAGACCGCTTACAGAAAAAACCACCCGCGACACGCAGGCACGCATCGAACAGATCCTGCGGCTCGACTATGATACTTTCGTAAATGCATCCTTCTTTTTGCAAGGCAAGGCAGATCAATTCACCCAACAAAATGCGGGCAAGCGCAAGGATGTGCTGAGCAATATCCTTGGGCTTGAAATTTGGGAGCAGTATAAGCTCCGTACCTCTGAACGACGCAAATTGATCGAACGAGACGTGGATGAAATTGAGGGGCGCGTCCGGGAGATCGACGCGGAGCTAAGCGAGGAGGAGTCCCGGAAATTCAGGTTGGGCAAACTTGAATCGGTGCTGAAACAACTGACAGCCACGCGCGCTGCACAGGAATCCATATTGGATAATATCCGGAAGAACGCGGCATTGCTGGATGAACAGCGCAAGTTGATCGCCGCGTTATCGGATGGGCTTGAGCGCGCCCAAACGGGTCTCGCGACCCTCGAGTCACGACTCGCCGCCAAAGTAGCGGACCGAGACTCTTATGCCAATCTCGTTAACCGGGCAAGGGAGATCGAGTCCACGTATAAGACATGGCAACAGTCGCGCAAGGAATTGGAAGAGTGGGATAAGGTCGCGTCGAAATTCCATGACCATGATAAAGAACGCGCTCCTCTACTTGAGCAGATCGCCGCAGAAAAAGCAAGATTAGAAGAGGAAAAACGCTCCTTGCTCATTGAGGAGGAGGCGGTCAACGATCAGCGCGCAACGATCGACGCGCTAAAAGCTGAAATTGAAAAGGTGGAAGTCCTCCTCCAGGAAGCGGAAACAAGAATAACCGAACGCACTGAGTTGGAAAGGGAAAGAAACACGGGACGTGAAAGACAGGTGGCGTTGAGAGTGGAGAACGACACGCTCAGGGTTGATATGAACCAGCTCAAGGAGCGCATCGAGACTCTCAAATCTGCCGAAGGGGCAAGTTGTCCACTCTGCGGTCAGGAGTTGAGCGATGAACATCGCAAATCTACACTGCAACAATTGGAAGAGGAAGGCAAACAAAAAGGCGACCTGTATCGCGCCAACCAAAAGGAAACCACTGATCTCGCCACGCAGGTAAGCGATTACGAATTAAAAATTACAAGGCTGGCCTCCGCTGAAAATGAACGCGTAAAATATGCCAGTGAAATTTCCCAACACAGTGAACGTTTGGAAATTTTACAGTCAGTTGCCAGGGAATGGGATGCCACTCGCAAAAAACGTCTGAGGGAAGTGAATAAGTTTTTGGATGGCGGCAAATACGCTGTGGACGAACAGAAGCAACTCGCAAAGCTGGACAGGGAACTCGCTAAACTCGGCTACGATGCCTCTGCGCATGATGATACGCGCGAAAAGGAAAGCGAACTGAGGAGCGTCAATGAGGAATTTAGCAGCCTGAAAGCCGCAAGCGAGGTCAGCAAACAAATCGAAGGAGAAATTTCCAGTCTGCGATCTGAGATCGAAAATCGCACATCCGAGATCGAGAATCTCGAAACACAGCATCAAAATGCAAAAGGAAATCTGGAATCCGCCGAGGCGGAAGCTCCGACTCTCGATGCCGCCGAACGCGAACTATTCCGCCTGCGCGAAGAGGAAAACAAATCCCGCAGCGAACTGGGTGGCGCTCAACAACGCGTGGATGTATTATCCACTCAGCGCACACGTAAGGCACGCTTCGAATCAGAACGTGAAGAACTACTTAAGCGCATCGCGCAACATAAAACCCTTGAACGCGCCTTCGGCAAGGATGGAGTGCCTGCCCTATTGATCGAGCAGGCTCTGCCGCAACTTGAAGCGAAGGCAAATGAAATACTGGACCGTTTAAGTGAGGGACAAATGTCCATAGAATTTGTCACTCAGGAGGCATATAAAGACGATAAGCGAAAAGATCTAAAAGAGACTCTTGAGATAAAAATCAAAGATAGCGCGGGAACGCGTGATTACGAAATGTATTCAGGCGGCGAAGCCTTTCGTGTCAATTTTGCAGTTCGGTTGGCACTCTCCGAAATTCTCGCCCAACGAAAGGGCTCTCGTTTGCAAACACTTGTCATCGATGAGGGCTTCGGCTCGCAGGATGCGCGCGGCCGGCAACGTCTTATCGAAGCCATCAACCTCGTGAAAAATGATTTTGCAAAAATACTCGTCATCACGCATCTCGATGAACTCAAGGACGCGTTCCCCAATCGCATCGAAGTGGAAAAGACAGAGCGTGGGTCTGCAGTTCGTGTCACTTAGCATGGTCTATTTCATCCTTTCAACCGCGTTTTTCCTCGGCGGCATACTTATCATTTACTGGCTTCACAACCAATATCATCTCGATATCGTCGTCGAACCAACGCCGGCTCCACTACACGCGCCGCTCATTTCGGTTTGCATTCCCGCACGCGACGAAGAGCGCAACATTCGCACATGCGTCGAGGCAATGCTTGCTCAGGATTATCCGAATCTTGAAGTCATTGTTTTGGATGACCGCTCAAGCGACTCGACTCCGTTAATCCTGGCGGATATTGCATCCCGCGACTCACGCCTGCAGCCCATCAGCGGATCAGACCTACCGAAAGGCTGGGTGGGAAAACCTCATGCCTTGTTCCAGGCCTCAGCCTATGCACGCGGCGAATGGCTGTGCTTCGTGGATGCTGATACCTTCGCCACGCGTGAGACTCTTGCATCATGTTATATGAAAGCGATCGAAACCAACGCGGACATGTTCACGATCATGACCTTTCAAGTTTTAGGCTCATTCTGGGAAAAAGTTGTCATGCCACTCGTCATGACCGCGCTCTCTGTCGGATTCTCCCCGCGCAAGGTCAATGACCCGAACCGCAAGGATGCCATCGCAAACGGACAATTCATCCTGATCAGACGCTCCACCTACAACGCCATTGGCGGATATGAAAGCTTAAGAGACCAGATCGTGGAGGATAAAGCCATGGCCGAAAAAGTCAAATGGAATGGTTATCGTTTGGTCGTTGCAGATGGGATGAGAATGACAAGAACGCGCATGTACACTTCCCTGCCAGAGATGTGGGAAGGTTGGACGAAAAATATCTACCTGGGTTTGCATGACCAGCCTTCGATGTTGATGCTGGGCGCGTTTGGTGGCTTCGTTGCGCTCACGGCCGCGTTCTTCCTCCCAATCTGGCCCTTGACCGGGATTCTCTGGTATCTACGAGGCGGTGGCTGGTTGGCAGCTTTGGTGATCATCAAGGCGACGTTGCTGTGGGGGATATTGATCCATGAACGCATAAAGATCGCCAGAAAAATGGAAATATCACGATGGTATGCATTCACCATCCCGCTTGGTGCGGCGGTCTTCGCGGCCATGATGCTGGCATCCACATGGAAAGTAATTTCAGGCAGCGGCGTCATATGGAAAGGACGCGTATATTCACAGTGAAAAGATCATTCTTGTTCATTTGCGCGGCGGCTCTTTTCCTGAGTACTTGCACATCAGGGAAAGGTATTACGGTCCACGATGCTTGGATGCGAGCCACTGCCCAGGGTGAAAATGGCGCAATTTACTTCGTGCTTCAGAATAATTCAACAGAGCAAGATGAGCTAATTGATGTGTCCTCCAACCTCGCTGAATCGGTCGAAATGCACGAAAGCTCGATGGTGTCGGGCACAGACGTCATGCAAATGAATAGAGTCTCTTCGGTAGCTGTGGATGCAAACTCTGAAGTCACTTTTGCGCCTGGTGGATTGCATCTGATGCTTGTGGGGGTAAAAAACGAACTCAAGGTCGGAGATGTTATTGAGATACTCCTGCACTTCAGAAACCACGCCGATATTCCTGTGAATGTTTCGGTGGCAGACTTTGCGCCAGATGAACATTCGCATTGATTTTTGGGGAACCTTTTTGCAAGTGTTATCGTCAGTCGGATAAGGAGATCAAAATGAAGAAACTTATATTACTCATTGCGGCACTCGTACTCGCTGCCTGTGCCAGCCTAAATGCAAGCGCCGATCAAAGCGAATTGAGTCTTAACCAGCAAAAATGGCAGGATGCAAACATTTCGCACTATCGCTACAATCTGGCCATCTCGTGCTTCTGTGTATTCACCCAGGATATGCCCCTGGTCATCGAAGTGCAGGACGGTGAGGTTGTTTCAATGGAATATTCAACCGGAAATGCCATTGATGCCAGCAGCCTAGAATACTTCCAACGTTTTTCAACGATCGATCGCATCTTTGAACAGCTTGAAAAAGATAGCAATGGAGAAGCGGATGAAGTAGTTGCGGCCTACGACGCCACTTATGGCTTGCCCAATGATGTCAAGATCGACTACGTCAAGGAAGCCACCGATGACGAGATATGGTTTACCGTCTCAAATTTTGAAGCGCTTCCTTAACGGAAACAGGCGTCGGCTTGGAAAGCCGCGTTGGACACATCTGCAAACGAAAAAACAAGCGACCTAATCGGGTCGCTTGTTTGCTTCATCCTACAGTTATATCTAGCCCAACAAAACCTGATCAGCGCCCCGGTCGATTTCCCACGGATAGATAATAAAAGCATCCGTGACCGCGGCATAGTAATCAGGACGGACGCTTCCAAACAAGTTACGATAAGGGTTGAAATGCAAGACACAGGTTTCGGGGAAACCGCCTGCCGCCGAGACGCGATTTTTCACGGCGGTGATCGTTCTCCCGCCGCCCCACACATCATCCACAATCAGGGTCGGACGGCCACGCAGTTTGTCCTCGGCAGGGAATTGAATGAATTCGGGCCACGCCATCAAAGTCGATTTACGAATTTCAAATTGAGCAGGGAAATCCACTGCTGCAGTGAGAATGTGTGTGATGTCCATTGCTTCAGCCAGTAATCCGCCGGGGATCATACCACCACGCGTGATAATGACCATGGCCGTGAACTCGCGTTTGAATTGTGGAATGAGATGGTCAATGAGGCGACCTACCTCTTCCCATGTGATCATTTCACGGCGTCGTTGTGGCTGATTCGATTGCATAAATATGTTCCGTCATGAGCAAAGGGTCTGAGTGAACCTAAAGTCAAAGAGCGGGATTCGATAAAATCCGTGCTTCGTGCGCGTTATACCTATCTTAACCTAAAACTGCCGCTAAAGGTGCGGGTGCAGCAACCTGAATGGCTTGTCCGGCGGTCTGCGCTTTCTCCACATCACGCGCCCAAATATAGAGACAGGTATGATAGGCAGTGGATGTGTAGGAACTGACAACACTGGCAACCAGCACGAATGTAAAGAAGACCAGAGCGCCGATGGCAATGGCAATAATCGAGAGTGTGTTGAGTCCGCCAGCAAGATATGTTGCACCGCCACCAATGGCGAAGCCGAGTGCAAGACCACCTGTACCAAGCAGAAAGCCGATCAGGCCGGTCACCCAGCGAACGCCCACAGTACTGATACCGATCAGGAGCAGATTCTCACGCGTGATCTTCAAAACGCGCTGCATACCATCTTTGAGATTCAAATCGTCGATCACCATGGCAGGCAGCACAAGATAGGAAGCCTCTGTCCACAATACCTGGATCAGGTTCGTTGCCCCGCGCGCGAGGCTGGCACCAATTCCACCCCGATTGCGGTTAGCTGCGTTGCGGAGCAAACTAACCAATGTAGAGACCGCCGCAAGTGTGACGATATCCACCAGGTCGCGCTGAACGATCCCCCAGGCTTTATCCAGGCGGCCGTCACCTTCCGCCAGATAACCGTAGATCAAATAAACAGTCATCCCTGAAAAAACATAACTGACTATGAATTGCATGAAGATCAGGATCGCGCCGAGAATGAACAAAATAATATTTCCGAATTGCGAATTGCCAAACAGGAATAATACTCCAATGATCGGGATGATACCAATGACCGAAACAATCATCCCAATGACCAAAGCGTAAATGGATGGCTTGAGCAGATCTTTGTCTTTAAATGCCATACTCCATGCCTGCTTGAGAAAGTTCCAGCCGCGCGAAAAAGATTCCATAAATCATTCTCCTATAATAACGCATCTGAAAGTATTCTTATAATATCGTGGCTCGATACGTGCTGAGAAAAACACTCAACCCTACTCGACCACCGTGATTAGATTGGGATTGATTATAGCAAACTTACCGGTTCCACTTCGATTCTCCAGCCATCCAGTTTTATATCGCGCAACAATTCTTTTGGGTCTGATCCGCGTAGAACGATCTGCCAGCGATAGTAGCCACCCACTTTGGCGAAGAAACATGGAACGGGACCGATCATCGTGATCAGTTTCCATTTTTCGCTCGACATTAATTTTTCAAATTTCAGAGCCAGCGCACGCGCTTCCTGTTCGACTTTGTCTGCGTCGTAGTGACGGTATTCAAGCCTCACTAAACGCGAGAACGGGGGATACCCCAATCGCTTGCGCTGTTCCAATTCATATTTATAAAAGCCATTCACATCATGCCGCGCCGCAGACCGTATGATCTGATTCTCAGGGTCGAACGTTTGCAACACAACCTGCCCACCGCGTTCGCTGCGTCCTGCGCGGCCCGCGACCTGTGTCAATATCTGAAAGACGCGTTCACCCGCGAACGGGTCAGGCAAATACAAGCCCACGTCCGCCAGCGCGATGCCCACCAGAGTCACCAACGGGAGATCCAATCCCTTGGCGAGCATTTGCGTGCCTACCAACACATCAGCGCGATGCGCGGCGAAATGCGTCAGGATCAATTCGTGCGAATCTTTTTGGCGCGTCGTATCCCAATCCCAGCGCAGGGTGCGCGCTTTCGGGAATAAAGCATTCACCTCCGCTTCCACTTTTTCACTGCCCAAACCATATTCACGGATCTGTTTCCCGCCACACGCGGGACAAGTCTTGGGTTTGCCGCGTTCGTACCCGCATTGATGGCATAGCAAATGTTCCTTGTCTTCAACATGAAACGTGAGCGGCATGTCGCAGTTCGGGCAGCGCAGCACGTATCCACAATCGCGGCAGAAAATATATGTGGCGGTACCGCGTCGGTTCAGGAACATGATGGCCTGCTCAGCGCGCTTGAGCGTGGATTCAAGTTCGTTAAGCAGAAGCCGGCTGAAGACCCCTCGCTGACCCGCTTTCAATTCATCCCGCATATCAATGATGTGGACTGGAGGTAATCCTGCTTCGGCAATGCGACGAGGTAATTCCAGCCGCTTCATGGACCTCGCCCCCGACCCCCTCACCTCTAGCCCCTCTCCCATAGGGAGAGGGGGAACTTCAGTTTGATACCGTTGCGAGACGGAGGGAGTTGCGCTGCCGAGAATGCAGACCGCGCCCGCAAGCCGCGCGTACGTTTGGCTCGCGTTGACCGCGTGATAGAACGGCGGCTCGGATTGATAATAGGAGGAGTCGTGACATTCATCCGCAACAATCAAACCGACTTTCGGCAACGGCGCGAACAAGGCACTGCGCGCGCCGATGATGACCCCGAGCAAACCCGCGCGCGCACGCCGCCAGGTATCATAACGCTCGCCATCTGATAATTTCGAATGAACCAAGCCTACCTGCCCGGGGAAGCGGCTCAAAAAACGACGGACGGTCTGCGGTGTGAGCGCAATTTCCGGAACCAAAATGATCACTTGTTTTCCACGTCGTATTGCTTCCTGCGCGGCGCGGATATAGAGTTCGGTTTTGCCCGAGCCTGTGACGCCGTCGAGCAAAAATGGTCTGATGGATTTTCCTCCTGCAATCTCACGAAACCCATTTTCAATTTCTTCCCATGCTATTTGTTGTTCAATTGTTAGCGCAACAACCCGACCCATCTCTAATTCTCTAGTCTCGATTTTCTCCAAAGGATCGCGCCATATCTCAGTCTCGCGCAGCATGATCAGCTCGCGTTCTTCTAACTCCTGCAGGTCGGCGAGATTGCATCCGCTTTCTGCATACACCCACGAGACATTGACCGCGTCCTTCACGCGCATGAGAAATTGCAAGGCTTTCTGTCGGCGCGCCAGAGTCGCATTTGTCTTTCCCAGATCGTTCATTGTAGACTCGGCCACATCAGGTGAAACAGCCAACTGCGCAGTTTTGGTGAATTTAGGTCGCACGCGGGACGGCGGCAGAACGGACTGTGCAGAAAGAACCCCCTTCCTTACAAGAAACTGTGCAGTGCGGCGCCAATCCACTTTCGAGAAGTGCGCGTCGATCTGACGTCCGCGCAATGAGCCGCCGCGTATCCGCAGTAAGTTCAGGAGAATGTCTTCTGTGCGCAGTTTTTGTGTGGTGGGATTGTTCGAAGTCGCGGCGGTTTCAGGTTTCCGAATCCCATTTGCAAGTTCTCGAATCTCATATAACGTATCCACCTGTTGACTCAGCCCGGCGGGCAAAAACAAACTGACAATGGATGCCAGCGGCGAAAGTGTGGACTCTGCCGTTGCTTCTGAGAGCGCAATTTGCGCTTGAGTCAAAACAGGCGCGGGGTCAACGAGTTCGATGATCTCTTTGACTTCTGGAACGGACGGCTGATCGATAAAACGAAAGACCACGCCTTGAGCGGTCTGTTTTCCAAATGGGACGATGACAAGATGCCCAACGCCAACTTTTACAGCAAGCGATTCTGGAACAGCATAATCAAATATCCCCGAAACAGCGGGGACGTTGACAACGATTTGAACGAAGGTAGTCATTGGATTTATTTATTGTATCTTGAAATTCCCTTTGGGGCGAAATGTTCTCGATATTATGTTGAAGCCGCCTTCTTAAAACAACTTAAACGAGTGGGTTATAATAAATTTGTTGGTCGACATGATGGTTATGTAATTTATATATCGCCATCCAATTTCAAATCCCAAATCTTAAACAACAGAAAGGATCTACCATGGGTATCTTCAGTAAAATTCTCGATAAACTTGGGCTGAACAAGAAGGCCAAGGAAGCTGAGGCTGCGCAAGCACAAGCGCTGGCTGATATGGCCAAGAAGGAAGCTGAAGCTCGCGCGAAATTAAAAGCGCAAGCCGATAAGGCTGCCGCCCAGGGTGCAAAACCAGCAGCCGCGCCAGCACCTAAAGCTGCTGTTGCACAGGCGCCTGCGCAACCCGGTCAGACAACGAAAGCCGCGCCCGTAGCGATCTCAGAAGTTGACGTGGTCGCAAAGCTGGAACTGCTCGGCGCGGGGACAGGTCTTAATTGGAAGGTCTCGATCGTGGACCTGCTGAAACTGCTCGATATCGACAGCAGCCGCGAAGCTCGCAATGAACTGGCGGAAGAACTTGGCTGCCCCCCCGAATTGATGAGCGACTCGGCCAAAATGAACACCTGGCTCCACAAGACAGTGTTGAAGAAGATTGCCGAGAACGGCGGCAACATTCCGCAGTCATTGCTGGACTAAAAAGCCAATATAGAAAACAGCGCGGACATCAGCCCGCGCTGTTTTATTTTAGACTTTCAAAAGAAATTATGAATCTAAACAACCCTGTCATCCAACTCTGTATGGAAGGCACACACGCCGAATTCGAGGGTCGCATTGAAGATGCGCGCATCCTTTACCAACAAGCCTGGGACGCGCGCCAAGATGATTACGATGCCTGCATCGCCGCGCATTATGTGGCACGTTTTCAGGACTCGGTTGAAGAGTCCCTGCGTTGGAATTACTTGGCGTTGAAGCATGCGAACGCAGTCCATGATGAGAGCATCATGGACTTCTATCCATCGCTCTATTTGAATTTGGGGCGTTCCTATGAATTAGTGTGCGATCAAGTTGAGTCACAAAGATATTACGAGCTTGCCGCAGAGCTGGGTGTTATTCATCAGCGCGATTGAGTTATTGGGAAGGTCCCATCGAAAGTCTCAGTGGAGAGATATCAGAGGAGTCACTTCAAAATCACCGCAGCGCCATATCCTACAACAGACGAATAATCCCCTGTCACATCGCCGGAGGTGGCATGACGCAGCACCTTCACCTTGTCCGCGCCGAGTTGGCGGGAGGCCCATAGTACGGCAGTGAATGCACCAAGTCCGCAGGCGAAGCCTTTGCCGGCGCGTTCCAGGTCAAATGCGCCTTCGGGTGAAAAAGATTCGATCTGATCGAGCATGGCGCGGTCGTAATTCAAGGCAGTCTTCTGGTTATAAAAATGGGACAAGTCCGTGCTGGCAACGAGAGCGAAATTCTTATTTGCCAGAACTCTGGCCAGGGCTTTGCCCAATCCTTCAGAGACGCGCGGCTCCTGTGCCCGCACCATTACAGGCAATAACTTCCATTCGGACTTTAGTGCGCGTTGTAGAAAAGGTAATTCAATTTCAAGGGAATGTTCAGGGTCATTTGAAACGGGAGAGAGACCAAAGCCCAGCTCTGACTTTAGGACTTCATCCAATTCGCGCACAGCATCCTTGTCGATGGGCACATCACCCAGCGGTGTGGAATATGCGTCGTGTGCACTGGTAATTAACGGTTGAGAGTATGGATGGTGCATCGGAGCGATAACGGCGACCAGATCAGGACTCGCACTTCGACCCTTCGACAAGCTCAGGACGGCGTTGCGCTCCCCGTGAAGCGGGTTGCTCCGCTCAGCGCGGCGAAGCGATGCAAAGGCATAACCCGCAACCGCGCCTGAATACTGATGTCCCGCGTGCGGCGCGATGACTGCGATCACCTCCCCATCCAATTCAGGGAGTTGGGCGTCATCCAAATATCCATCTAAGATGCGCGCCAGAATTGTAGGATCAGCCTCATACCACTTGCCTGCGATCGGTGAAGGACGTACATCCAGCATGAAATAATTCTACCGCTTGTCTCTTAATAAGTAAACTTTTCGCATTGTTTTGTAAATCAATTTATACCGCAGGTTTGCATAATTATGCGGCACTCTGTAGCACTTTTTGTGACGTACGAAAAGTGATAGGTGTTTTGCACCAAGGAAGAATAGACATGATTCTGAAACTTGACTTGCCTTTTGCCTCCATGCTATTATCTCTCATCTTGTAAGCCATTTGCATGGTGATCCCTTGGAGGCTTTTGTGGCAAGGACAAATTCCAAATTTCTGATCCCGTCTATTCTGGTTATTATCGCGCTTTGTTTGGCATGTGTTTGCTGTGTCATTGTCCTGCTTTATTTTTATGGGGATAGGTTGCTTGGCCAATCTGTCGTGCCAAACGCGACCGAAACCGTCCCACAAAATGTCCCCACGCAGCCATCGTCCACAGATGGCCTGGCGGAATGGACGGTCATCGTCTATTCCGCGGCAGATGACGAAGTGCTGGAAGAGACCATGTGGTTCGACGTCAACGAAATGGAACTGGTCGGGTCGAATCCGCAACTAAACATCGTCGTTCAACTTGACCGTTATGGCGGCGCGTTCACCGGGGATGGAGATTGGACCGACACGCGCAGGTATCTCATTACACAGGATAGCGACCTGAGCACCATTGCTTCACCCATCGTCGAATCGCTTGGCGAGGTGGATACAGGCGACCCGCAAACATTGGTGAATTTCGTGACCTGGGCCATCCAAAAATACCCGGCGAAGAAATACGCGCTGGTGATGTCTGACCATGGCGGCGGTTGGACCGGCGGCTTCTCAGACATGACCACTTCCCTCCATTCGGATCTTTCCATCCCGGAGATCGTCACTTCCATTGAACAGATACGCCAGAATACCGGCATTGATAAATTTGAGATGATCGGTTTCGACGCCTGCTTGATGGGGCAGATCGAGATCTTCGGCTCGCTCTATCCCTATTCGAATTATATGGTTGCATCGGAGGAGGTCATTCCCGGTTACGGCTGGTCCTACGCCGCCTGGCTGGAACAAGTGGCACAAAACCCGTCCATGGATGGCAGTGGACTCTCCAGATCCATCGTCTCAACCTATGTGGTCAACGATATTTTGCTCACAGAGGAACTGAGGGCCTCGGCAGACGAAATTGCCCTGGAAGAGTCTACGACTACGCTCAGTGCCGTGGAAAGCGCCCGCATGCCGGATGTGATCGGCGCTATGAATCAATTTATTTCTACCGCGGTTTCCCTCGATCAGAGTCTTGTGGCTGAAGCGCGAACCTATACACGCAGTTACTTTTCGCTTTTTGGCGAGGAAGCCTCCCCATCCTTTATTGATCTCGGGAACTTTTCTGAAGTGCTGGCAAGCCTGACGGACGACACAGATGCACAACAGGCAGCCGTCCAGTTACAAACGGCCATCTCATCAGCAGTGATCGCAGAAAAACACGGACCAAGCATGTCTGGATCAAATGGGATCGCCTTCCACTTTCCCGATTCGGACCTCTATTATTTTACCGAGTACAACAGCGAATTCGCCTCTTACGCTGAATCCTCCTACAAATTCCTCGAGCAATCTTCGTGGGATGAATTCCTTGCCTACCATTACACTGGAGAAGAATTTGTCCCGCTGGATGGACAATCCGTCTCACCCTCTCGTACAGCGGAAATTGTCGCGCCCGGCGCCTCAGAAATGACCATTGGGCCGATCCTGATTTCTGACACCGATATCAGCGGCGACGAGATTGTGGACATATCCACCACTGTCGAGGGCAACGTCGCTTACATTCACACCGCGCTTTATTTTTGGGATCCCACCACCGAGTCCTATTGGATCGCAGACGTCTCCTATTACATCGCCGATACCACCACCACAATTGATGGCGTCAACTCCCCGGATTATGGCGAAAGCCCAATACAGGTTCAGTATGAATGGTCACCCACGCTATACTCGCTCACTGACGGAGAGCATGAGGCGTTCGTACTCCTTGAGCCAGCCGAATACTTGAGCACAGACGGAAAGACTGTTTACTCAGTCTATGGTCAATATACAGACGCACTCAGCAACACACCAGTGGATGCTTCGTTTTACTTTGATGCCGATGGCAATTTCCTCTACGCCTACTCGTTCCCCGATAGTGACAACAACGGAGCCAGTAACCCGGTGGAAATCACTCCGCAGGTTGGTGATCATTTCACAGACTACGTCCAGTATTATGAATTTGATGCCAACAACGAACCCATTTACGATTATGTTTTGAGCGATGATGTTTTCACCTGGGGTGACCAGGGCTTCTCCTTCTTCTCCAGTTACCCTGTGGATGGGCAGTATGCAGTCGGGATCATTGCCTATGACTTCGACAATAACTTCGTCGCGAATTTCGAGTTTATTAATTATCAGCGCTAAATGCTCAAGCCGCCGAGGATGGTGGCGGTCTGAGTAAAACTTTTTTCGTAGCCTGAAATGCAAGCGGAGGCAAATCCTCCTGTGCAAACCACTCCGCGGCATCCGCGTCATCATCGGGCTTCAATTCACCGCCAATGACTTCGGCCTGGTAGACGATGACGAAGTCCGCGCCGTTCGGATGTTCGCGACCCGCTACGACGTCAAACAAGCGCGTCACGCGGACGCTGAGGCCGGTCTCCTCTAAACATTCGCGCGCGGCCGCCTCAGCCGGGTCCTCGCCTCTATTGATGAATCCGGCGGGCAGCGTCCACAGCCCGCGGAACGGTTCACCGACGCGACGCACCAGCAGGACGCGCCCCTCCTGCTCAACGAGCACAGCCGCGGCGACCTTGGGGTCGAAAAAATGGATCCATTTGCAATTTGGGCAAATGGCGCGTATTGCCCCAAAGCGATCTTCAAGATTCACAGGCGTTGCGCAACGTGGACAATATTTGTAATCAGAACTTGCCATGCGCGCAATTATGACACAAAGTTACCGCTTGTCCATTAGTCTAAATTTTGAAATAACTTGAAGATTAATATTCAAATTTAGATATGCGCGTCAGGCCTGTGTGCGGCACTATGTAAACAAAGAGTGACAGTCAAGTGGATTGATTTGACTGTCACTCTTTTACTTTTGCGCCGTCCACAGGAAGCTCACCTGCACTGCACCAAACGCAGTGCGGTGCAAGTGTCGCAAGGGACGGCGGCTTGAGCCAATGTAGTTAAGTAAATTATTCTTTTTGACGCCAGCGGCGGAAAGCAGATTGACGCATCATCAACATGAACAATGCGCCCACAAGGGCAACGCCCGCCAAAGCAATTTGCCATGCAGATGAAACAGGAGTCGGCGATGCCTCACTTGCGGCTTTAGATAGCTCCTGAGCAGCAGCATCCCCCGTATCAGCTGCGCGTGCAGCCTCCTCCAATGTAGGCATCAGTGTAGGCTGGGGAACTGATGCAAAGGGAGCCTCGGTTGCAGCAGGTGCCTCAGTTGCGGCAGCCTCTGCCGCGGCTGGCGCTTCCTGTGAAAACTGGTCCACGCCTGCGCCTCCACCCATGCCACCTACAGAAGTCGACGCGAGCTGTGGAGCTAAAAAGTTCAATCCGAATGTAAAGAAGAGCAGTAAAGTAGCAATTGTGGTTGCAAACCTGAATAGTGGATATGCGCGCGGCATCGGAGGGTTTTTCCCCACCATTTTAGGCGTGAGCGTAAAGTTACGCGGCGCGCGTCGCTGTGGAAGTCTGCGGAGTAAATTTCGGGCGGCGCGTAAATCGTCCATCACGGAGACCAGCTCAGGGTCCGATTTGAGGCGTGATTCCAGACGCACAGAATCAGACGGCTTGAGCTGTCCGTCTAAATAAGCTGAAAGAAGTTCTACATCGCGTTGATTCATAATGCGGCGTTTCCTTCTTCCAGACGATATGAAGCGGGTAAAAGTTCCGCAAAGCCCCGTAAACACTCACGTAATCTTAATCGGGCACGGGCGAGGCGACTCTTGATGGTACCGAGAGGCACACGGACGGAGGCGGCCACTTCGATGTAATCCATACCTTGAATATCAGCCATGACCACAACAGTTTTGAACTCAAGCGGGAGGTTATTGAGGCAGTGCTGAATGGCGTGTTCGAGTTCGTCTGCTTCGGATTTTTGGGCAGGCGTCATGGATGGGTCGGCCAGCCAGCGCGGGGAATCCATCTCTTCGCCATCGTCGGTATCCGGCTCGAGCGGCGTGGTGGGACGTCGCTTCTGGCGGCGCAGTTCATCGTAGCAGGCGTTGGTGACGGTTCGCATGAGCCAGGCCCTGAAGGACCCACCACGAAAGGATGAGATACTTTTGAAAGCGGAGATGAAGGCTTCCTGCGCCGCGTCAGCGGCCTGGTCTTCATCACCAAGGATGCGGAGCGCGGTATTATAGACACTATCCTGATAGTGGAGAATTAGCGTATTGAAGGCATCGAGGTTGCCTTTTTGTGCGTCCTGGATGAGGGCCGGTTCGTTCATTGGGAATATTTTATCACTGTGGGGGAAGTAAGAAGAAAGATGAAAGAAAAGATATTTAGCGGGCTTTGCGGTTCAAGAGGAAAAATAATCCGCGCCAAATAACCATTCCAAATGCAGAGGTGGCAGCGAGGACGATTGCAAAGATTGGAATGATCGGCGCATTGAGAATTATTCCGCGCAGGACGGCCGCCAGTGGCGCGGCGAAGAGCATGGCTGAAGCAGGTCGCCAGAGCTGCCTGGGGTTGGATATGATCTCAGCTTGGAAAAGCCCAAGCCACGGGGAAAGCAAAAACCAGGCGATGAGGAGCGGAAAGAATAATGCGCTCATGCGTGTGATAAAAGATGTGTCCAGTTCTCCGTGCGTGGCAAAGCCAATGAGGGTGACAACGAGAATGGCAAAAGTATCGCCGAGGATAAGAATGTTCCGATTGTTGATCATTTTTTTAACACAAAGGACACGAAGACCACAAAGGCTCTAAACCATTTCCTTCGTGCCCGCCTGCCCCCCGTTCTTTGGGGGTTGTATTTAACTCTTTTCTTTACCGCC
>JAXIPJ010000210.1:0-6983 GCA_045402985.1 Anaerolineales bacterium | reverse complement strand
TCCATTTTGAAGGAACGTCAAAACAGCGAATTTGACCGCGCCATCCGTTCCGTGAAGGAAACACTTGAACAGATGGACGAAAGCTGGGTGGACAATGACGAATGGAGGTTTGTCTATGAAAGAGTGCAAGCCCTGCAAAATTTCTTCGATGCAATTGACAGCCTCACAAAAGCCGTCGTTAAATTGGAGAGTTTGGGAATATCGAATGTTACAACAATCATGGGTGTGTTGAAATAACTTTATTTATGCTCACGACGCCGTCCTCGGCGGCAAGAGCAGAAGGAAAAATAAAAATGAAAATCGCAGTTACAGGTGCATTCAGCTATTCGGGCAAGTACATCACAAAGAGACTCCTGGCGCGTGGCGAAGAAGTCATCACGCTGACGGGGCATCCGAATCACCCCGATCCTTTCAACAGAAAGGTCAAAGCCTATCCGCTGGATTTCGTTGAAACCAGCATGACGCGCAGTTTGCAGGGCGTGGATGTTTTGGTCAACACCTATTGGGTTCGTTTTGACAAAGGCGAAAACACACAACCGCGCGCCGTGGAGAATACGCGCAAACTTGTCAATGC
The DNA here is from genome assembly GCA_045402985.1 of Anaerolineales bacterium. GTDB lineage: Bacteria > Chloroflexota > Anaerolineae > Anaerolineales > Villigracilaceae > Defluviilinea. The sequence goes on along the minus strand of JAXIPJ010000210.1, from coordinate 6,409 downwards.
CGCCAAAGCCGCAGGCGTGAAGCGGATCGTCCATATCAGCATTGCGAATCCATCCGCCGATTCGCACCTGCCATATTACTGGGGCAAAGCCGCAAACGAAAAAACTGTTATGAACTCGGGCATGAGCTATGCCATCCTGCGCCCAACAGTGTTGGTTGGCAACGAAGATATTCTCATCAACAACATCGCTTTCCTGCTCAGACGCTTCCCCATCTTCTTCATCCCCGGCGATGGTTCTTATGGGATTCAACCCGTCTATGTTGAAGACCTGGCTGAGCTGGCTGTGGAAGCTGTCTACCGCACGGATAATTACACCATCGACGCGGTTGGCCCCGATATCTTCACATTCAAGGAAATGGTTGAATTGATCGGAGAAAAGATCGGCGCAAAAAGACCGATGTTCTCCTTGCCGCCGCGTCTGGCTTTACTGGCTGCGCAATTCCTGAGCATTTTCGTGAAAGATGTGTTACTTACCCCTGAAGAAGTAGATGGATTAATGGCAGGCTTGTTGGTTACAAAAGAGTCCCCCACTGGCCGCACCAGTCTGGCAAACTGGCTGGATGCCAACAAAAAACAAGCAGGCGCGAAATATGCATCCGAACTTAAAAAACATTATGCATGATAAAGAGATAGAACAACAAAAAATAATCCTGTTCGATGGCGTCTGCAATCTCTGCAACGGATCAGTCATCTTTGTTTTGAAGCGAGAGAAAAAACCAGTATTCAAATTTGCTTCCATCCAGTCTGAAGCCGGCAGGAAATTATTAGAATGGTGTGGATTATCTTCCAACTACAATGAGGCTGTTATATTGATCGATAACGGAAAAATATATCTCGGCTCCAGCGCCGCTCTCAAGATCGGGCAGGAACTTAGCTTCCCCTGGAATGTTCTGGCATCTGTAGGCTTTATGGTTCCAAAATTTATTCGCGATCGGATATATGCTCAAATTGCACAGCACAGATATCAATGGTTCGGCAAACGTGATGTGTGCATGATCCCCACTAAAAACTTAAGAACAAGATTCCTATAAACTAGAAAATAAAAAGTGGAGACTTCTGTCTCCACTTTTTCAACCCAACTCCACTATTCCCGCGCAACGCGGACTATCCATACAACCATAATATTTGCGGCCTGCGTTCAAGCCAACGCGATTGACTCTCAACACCATCATCTTCCCGCAGACGGGACACATCGGAACAGAATCCGTTTTCGACGCCGCGCGCAGCGGCTTTGTATCCCGCACTTTCATGATCGCCAGTTGGAACAATTCCGTCAGGTCACTTTGCACATATCTGTCGTTGGAGAGCACATGCACCAGAGGTAATCCCGCGCTCAGGAATAGATCATCCATGAACTGATCGGCGTCGCGCGTCTCGTTGCGTGAAACGGGCTTCACCAACTCAACGCCGATGGCTGGCTTCAGCGTGGACGGCTCACACAGCAAAAAATCCACATGCTTGCGAAATATCTTGTTGAAGAAATGCACGTTCTCGTTCGGGCGCACAATGTAAAAAATATCGTTCAAGCCCACCTTCGGGCAGATCACATAATGGCGCCCGATCATCTCCTGCAAGGCACGCAGCAGCGCCAGCTCGGGAGTGGACATGAAGCTCTCACGCAGGCGATACGGCAGTCGCTCAACAGGCTGCTCCTGGACTTTGACACTCACTGTTTTTTGCTCGGGCATTTTCATATCTACACCCTATTATAGCAGGATGCGCTTACGCGCTTCGCATCAATTTCATGACTTTGGGCTTAAGCGCGGCATTAACGGCGAATCCCTCGCCGTAAGTGTGCCCTTCTTTGCCCTCCCAGGAGCCAAAGAAGCCCCCCGCCTCCCGAAAAATAGGCGGAAATGGAGCCACATCCCAGAGCTGAACCTCGGGATCAAGCATGATTTCTGCGCGTCCTGTGGCTACCATATGATAGCCATAGGCATCGCTCCAGCCACGTCCAAAGAAACAGCCGTCATCCAATTGTTCAAAGACCTTCAGCCTGTCTTTCGTGCGAAAGGCAGACCAGCTCGTATAACAAAATACCGCTTCTTTTAGCTTCGACACTTCAGAGACGCGTGCGCGGCGTCCGTTCCACCAGGCACCCAGGCCATCGGCGCCGTATAGGATCTCATCCAGCGCAGGGAAGCATACCGCGCCCACGCGCGAAACGCCTTCGATCTCCAACGCGATCAATACTGAATAAAACGGCACGCCTTTCAGGAAGGATTTCGTTCCATCGATCGGGTCCACGATCCAACGAAACGGATTCCCGCCCTCACCCTGTCCTTCGGACATCCCTCTCCCGCCAGGAGAGGGAGCCTCGCCATACTCCTCCCCCACAATCGCGTGATTTGGATAATTCTTCTCGATCTCGCCGCGAATAAATTCCTCCGTGGCTCGGTCCGCCGCAGTGACAGGTGAATCATCCTGCTTAAGATCATGCTGAATACCTTTGTTATAGTAACCAAGCGTAATACGCCCAGCGCGATAAGCAAGTTGCTTTGCGAAGTTTAGGTAGGGTTGAAGGTTCACAATAGCTCGTTAAGTAAATTTGATTCCTGCTCTTTAGACGTTATCTCCCCATCCAGCCAGGCGGCGCGCAGGCGACGAAGAATTTTCCCAATTTTCGGTCCGGGTTCGAGACCGCGTTCCTTCAAATCATCGCCGGTGAAATGAGGCTTTACGTGCCGCCACTCAGATAGATATTTGAAAAACACATCGCGCGTCTTTTCATCACGGGCCGCAAAGTAGACAGCTTCGATTGCATCCAAACTGTATGGCCCCAGCCGTTCCACGCATTGACTCGGCTTCAAATCCGCAAACTTGGATAGATCTGCAAAGATCCATGAAGCCGCGAAAAGTGACCCAAGCAGATCTGCCGTGAATTGCAGACGTACATTCAATGCACCGATCTGCTGGTGGGATAAAGGCATCAGCCAGAGCAGCCAGCCCAGAACATGCCGGGTGCCATCCCATCGGTCAATGTTCCACGGGGAGATGCGTTGTAGATCGCGAAACTTATCCAAATTCGCGAGCCGCGCACTGGCAGATTCATCAAAAGTCAGATGAGGATGGATCGGTTTGAGCAGGTCCAATTGATTGAGCCACTCAAGCATGGAAGCCGCATTTTCCTCTTCCAAAATTAATTCCAGTTCATGGCGAATACGTTGTGCAGAAAGTTCTCCCACCAGGCTGCGGGCCCCCGGGATGAGCGCCAGCGTATCCTCTGCAATTTGGAATCCATAGCGCGCTCCATAACGGATGGCACGATACATGCGCGTAGGGTCATCTATAAATGATGTCGGATGAAGGACTCGGATAAAGCCGTCCTCAAGGTCCGCCTCGCCGCCCAGAGGGTCCAGCAGTTCGCCGAAGTGTTGTCCATCCAGGCGAAGCGCCATGGCGTTAATGCTGAAGTCTCGGCGTCCCAGATCATCCTCAATGTTTGAGCTTTTCACATTCGGCAAGGCGCCAGGCTGTGAATAAGTTTCAGAGCGGGCAGTCACGAGATCAAAAGACACATCGAAATCAGGGAAGCGAGAGATCGGGAAATTCAGTCGCTTAAAGGCTGATTCATTCAAGATCCATTTGGCTGTTCCAAAGCGCGAGTGTACCAATATTTTCCCACCATATTTTTTCACAATGAATTCTGCCAACACGGAAGTGTCGCCTTCCACAACCAGGTCGAAATCATTGATAACCTTGCCAAGAAAAATATCACGCACCACGCCGCCAACCAGATATAGAGGCATCTGTACCGCGGCCGATTGGTGCGCCAAAAGGTGGAGCAGCTCAAGGTGCAAACCATCCACAGATTTTTCGAGCAGGGCAGGGATGTCTCTTTCCATGCGTTTATTGTAGCAGAGAAAATCGTGTATAATCGCATTCATCATGTTGAACCCATTGCCGTTGCCCAGCATATTCTTTAAACCTGCCTGGTCTGGATAAGGTTCACTTTATCGTGTCAACGAGCGGCTCCCAGACTCTGGCGAGCCGTTTTTGTTTGACCCTCACTGGCCTCTCCCAATGGGACAGGGACGGAAGGAGGGAGGATAGATAAAATGGACATAAAACAACTCACTGAAGAGATGAACCGTCTCGTCCGTTCGAAAGGCTGGTACGACCAGGCCAGCAAACGTCCGCAGACGCCGCGCAATTTGTCGATCTCGCTCGCATTGGAAACGGCAGAAATCTTGGAGCACTTTCAATGGAGTGATACTATGAAGGATAAAGCAGAACTCGCATCTGAATTGGCAGACGTGGCATTGTATTTATTGCAACTGGCATCCGTGACAGAGATCGATCTGGAAAAAGCAATTTTGGATAAAATCGAAATTAACAAAACACGGGAATGGGATGTGGAAGAGCGAAATGAAAATTAGCGTATTTGGTGGCTCACAACCCAGAGAAGATTCAACAGCGTATGCTGAAGCACAGGAACTCGGCAGGCTGTTGGCAGAACGCGGTCACATTGTGTTGACTGGCGGCTATATCGGCGTGATGGAAGCCGTCTCGCGTGGCGCGCGTGAAGCAGGTGGGCATGTGATCGGCGTCACTTCTGAAGAAATAGAAGCATGGCGTCCTATTAAGGCAAACGCGTGGGTGATGGAAGAGATCAGGACGAAAACACTGATCGAACGGTTGCACACCCTTATCCATAATTCTGACGCGGCGTTAGCACTCCCGGGCGGCGCGGGGACGCTGGCAGAAATATCCGTAATGTGGAACCTGATGATTGTGGAGTCTCTGCACCGGAGGCCGTTGATACTGATCGGAGACGGCTGGCAGTCTGTCTTTGATCAGTTCTTTCAAGGTTTCGACACCTATATGCCCGTACATCAACGCGAGATCTTACGGTTCGCAAAAGATATACAAACTGCCGTGAAGTTGCTGGAGATCAGAGACTAGAGAACAGTCTCATGATCACTTCACGAATCTCTAATACCTAATTATCTAATCTCTGGAGCAAAAATGGCTGACGAAAAATTACCAACTCGTGCAGAAGATTTTGCAGAATGGTACAACCAACTCGTTATAAAAGCAGACCTGGCAGATTATGCCCCCGTGCGCGGATGCATGGTGGTGAAACCCTACGGCTGGGCGCTATGGGAAAATATTATGTCATGGCTCGATAAGGAATTCAAAGAAACGGGTCATGTCAACGCGGCGTTCCCAACCTTGATCCCCATGTCGTTCTTTGAAAAAGAAAAAGAGCACGTCGAAGGCTTCTCGCCTCAACTGGCAGTGGTCACACACGGCGGCGGCGAAAAGCTCGAAGAACCTTTGGCGGTTCGCCCCACATCTGAAACCATCATCGGGCACATGTATTCCAAATGGATCAAGTCCTGGCGCGACCTGCCCCTTCTTATCGTTCAATGGGGTTCGGTGCTCCGCTGGGAATTGCGGACAAAGCTTTTCCTGCGCACAACAGAGTTTTACTGGCATGAAGGTCACACGGCCCACGTATCGAAAGACGAAGCTCTTGAAGAAATGTATCGTATCCTGGACATTTATGAAGACTTCTCCATCAACGAAGCCGCCATCCCAGTGATCAAAGGCACGAAGAGCGAGACCGAACGATTCCCTGGCGCGCAGATCACAACCTCCATCGAAGCAATGATGCAGGATAAGCGCGCCTTACAGTCCGGCACATCACACTACTTCGGTCAAAATTTCGCAAAGGCATTTGAAATTCAATATCTCGATAACAATAACTCATTGCAATTTTGCGAAACGACCTCCTGGGCCATCTCCAGCCGCATCATCGGCGCCATGATTATGGTGCACGGTGACGATCAGGGGCTTGTGCTGCCTCCCCGCCTAGCGCCTGTTCAGGCAGTCATCGTTCCCATTTACAAAAATGACGCTGAGAAAAGCAAAGTGATGGAAGTGGCCGATCGCATTTTCAAGGAACTCAAAGCTGCAAAAATTCGCCTAAAAATGGATGACCGCGACAACGTCAGTTCTGGATTCAAATTCAATGATTGGGAGATGCGGGGCGTCCCTATCCGCGTGGAGATCGGCCCCAAGGATGTGGAAAAGGGATCCGTTGCCCTGGCTCGCCGCGACCGACCCGGCAGGGACCCCCTAACGAGGGCAAGCGGTAAAGTCTTCGTTTCGCAAGTAGATCTCGCGTCGACTGTGAGCGGGCTTCTCACCGAAATTCAGGATTCACTCCTCAAACGCGCCACTGAGTTTCGGGATGCAAATATCCACGAACCCAAGGATTATGAAGAACTAAAAAAGGTTGTCGTGGATAGTTGGGCATTCACCTTCTGGTGCGAGTCAGCGGAATGTGAAACAAAGGTCAAGGAAGATACCAAAGCCACCACACGCAACATTCCTCTCAACCAGCCCGACCAGGCAGGAACCTGCATTGTGTGCGGGAAGCCTTCCAAACGCAAAGTGTATT
>JAXIPJ010000231.1:0-7040 GCA_045402985.1 Anaerolineales bacterium | reverse complement strand
GATTCTCTATTGTTGTACACCGATGGAGTGACAGAGGTCTTTAATTACGGCATGGAACAATTCGGGCAGGACCGGCTGGCTGAACTGGTAAAACAAAATGCAGCCCTCACTGCGCCCGATTTTCTCCAATCAATACGCCAGGCATTAAATATTTTCGGGGATAACAGGCCGCTGGTGGATGATGTAACTTTGATCTCGCTAAAAGTTTTGAATTAATATTTGTCACACCCCTCATCCGAAAGACCTGCAGCGTTTATTTGTTTATCTACTGATAGCCACGAGATTCCGTCCTTTGTGCTTTGCAATGTACATGGCCTGATCTGCGCGTGCTATGAGTGTTTCAAGTTGATCAGTATTTTCGTCTTTTGCAGCAACGCCGATGCTGACCGTCACGTTTATTTCCTGCTGAAGGATTTTCATGGGCGTTCCTCCAATGGATACGCACGTCCGTTCCGCTATTTGTAATGCCGTTATCAAATCAGTTTCAGGAAGAAGAATAATAATTTCTTCGCCGCCGTATCTGCCAACAAGATCTATCTCCCGCACAGAATCCTTACATCGGTTTGCAAATTCCAGCAGAATTTGGTCGCCGACCTGGTGCCCGTAATTGTCATTAACTTGTTTAAAGTGGTCAAGGTCCAGCATCATACAAGAGAGATGTCGATTAAGGCGCTGAGCCCTGGAAAATTCAACCTTGCCCAACTGGAAGAAACTGCGACGATTATGTAATCCCGTTAATGGGTCGGTGAGGGCGAGACTTTGCACCTCCTGAAAAAGCCGGGCACGCTCCAGGGAAATTCCGATCTGCTTTGCAAAGATAGACATGATCGGCAGATCTGTCTTTGTGATGCCTTCTCCCCATATCCATAACATTCCAAGCAGATTTTCTTCAAACATCAATGGTAATCGCAAAGTTTCTATTTCAGGTGTGATCCCAATCCCTTGCAGAATATTTGAAATGCCTTCCCGCCGCTCGCGGGTGAACAATATCTGAATTTCATTTTCAGGGTTGGAAATGACCATAGGATCAAGAATGTTCTCTTTGCCCAATATTGAATTCCACCTATCGAGAGGAATGGTACGTTTTATCAATGGGAAACCCATGCCATTCTCCATTTGTTCAAGAACTTTTGGCTCCATGGAGGTGTGGTCTATCGTGAATGAATTTCGATCCTGATCATAGACTGCTATTACACAGGTGAGGCGAATCTTGTTCAGTTCGCTTCCCAGCACCTGAATAATCTCACCTGGCGTGAGCGCTTTTTCGATGTGAGTTGTGATATGGGCAAGGGAATAAATTAATTCATTGGAATGGGCAAGTTGATCCAACCACTTCCGTTCATTATGCGCTTTGCGCAATTGCTCAATTGCTGTAGCGAGTTGTCCCGCGAGTGTTATCAGCAGACGTTCATCATCAACAGTAAATGTATCCATTTTGATGCTCTCGGCATTGATCACACCCAACACCCGTTCCCTGAGTTTAATGGGTACGGAAAGTTCGGAAATGGTCCTTTTGTCCACATCCAGATAGCTTTCAACGCGCTTCACATTCCCGATGCGTTGTGGTTTGCCAGTTTTGGCGACCTGACCTGTTACGCCCTCGCCCAGAGGTACATCCATCATGTGCAATTCCTCGGGGGAAAGAAAGCGATAGGAGGGATGGGCATGCAGGATTCCGCTGTTCTCGTCCAGGAGCATGATGCCGAAATTATCGGAAAAAAGGTTTTGACCAATAATATTTGTTACACGCTCAATCAACTGGTCTTCGCTATCCGCCTCGATTGAAGCAAGGGCAACATCGTGCAGGGCGGTCAGTTCAGCGACCTGCTTATGAGCCTCCTCCAGCAACTGTGTTTTCGACAAGACCAGGGCGATTTGTTCAGCCGCAATTTCGGCACGAGAAATTTCACCGAGATCAAACGAGCGGCCTTTGTTGTATCCCAAGATCAAGGCCCCTAACTTGCGGCCCCGTACGATGAGTGGAAGCCCAAGCATTGAACTGCTGGGGAAAAGTGAGGCAAATTTCGGGTTTATATACGATGAGTTTTCCAGGTCCGAGATAGCAATGGGACGACCTGCTTCCATGACGGAAGCGGTTAAAGTTCGTTCGCCTGGTTCGAAATGCATGTGAGGATAGATCTCGCTCAAGGAACCATAAGCCGTGGTTGGAATAGTCACGGCATTTGTATCGTCCCAGCGGGCAAAGAAACAATCGTCTGCTTTGAACAGTTCGGCGATCTGCTTGACCAAAATTCCAAGCGTCGATTCCAGTGCGTCAGATTCAAGAGTCATCCGTGTAATTTGATTTAGAAATTCTAAAAAACTCGTATAAGCCAGGTGTTCTTTTTCAAGCTTTTCAAGCCTGATGATGGCATCTCGTCGTTCGCGCGTAACAGTGCCAAGTCTGCCAATGAAAACTGCGATTAAGATTAAAGTGAAGATACGGAGGTCATTATTTAGATTAAGTAATATGGCACCCTGAGATTCGTCCAAGATTGTCAGCACGATCAAATTTGCCAGAACGGATAAAATTGCCATTAGTATTCCCCCTCCGATGCCAAAATACCAGCCTCCTGCTATAACTGGAACAACTGCAAGCGACGCTACTCCAACTTCGGCACCATCATGATATATAGCTAAGACCACCACATATGTGACATAAGCGATAGCAACCCTAAAGTATGGTGTAATCTTATTTCGTGGAAAGGCAAGTCTGTTCATTGTATGGTCATGCCGTAACAATAAACCTCTCTCACAGAGAGGACAAACCAAATCCTTGCTTTATATATTATTGTATCCCCTCAATGGAAATGTACAATTGCAGATTTAGGGCACTCTTCTCCATAGAACTATTAAGCACGCTGGATAAAATCCCCAATCAAACCAATAACCAATGTCGAATTATGAGGATGTAGGCAATGTTATATTGTGACATTATTTGGATTCATAATATATTGCCACCAGTTGTGATGGATTCCGTTCCTGCGCCCGGCGACTTTTGGAAAGTGGTTCAACCACCATTTGTGATGTTCGCGGATATCACCATGACCCCAATCTGCGGCTGTGACCTTGCGCGTGACGCCTTTGAAGTGTGGGAAGTTATATAACCAATCGTCGCATTCACTCGAGACAGCGGATGAATTATTCCAATCGTAGTCATGGTCACTATTCGGCGCAAAGTGGACATTGCCCAACGCGGCGCGGCCAGGATGTGTTTTTTCATAGCGGACAAAGCGCTGCCACAAATTGGCGTCACCTGTCAAATTCTCAAATGTTTTTTCCATGATCGATTCGGCGCGATGACCCATGTTTTCGAGCATTTCACCCACACCGCGTTCATAGGAAAATCCCATAATGACAAAGCGCCTGTTCGATGCATCTGTATTTTTAAGGGGAGGGGCATTGCACCAAAAAGCGTCCGGCCCACCCATGATGGATTCGTAAAAGCCGGCATGTGGAAAGTTGAAGATCCACACTTCATCAATTTCGTTCCTTGCCACGCTTTCCAATATATTGAAACGCTCGATAATGGCGTGATAATCGGCTTCCTGCGGCATGTATGGCGGCCTGGCCCCACGGACAACACTGAGATAAGTTTCAGCGTCATATTTATAGCCGTTCACTTTTGCAGGGAAGTCGTCCACGTCAATGCGCTGGATGATCTGATGTCGCGCCAGCCCTCCACTAACGTCCAGGATATCGGACATATATCCCCTTGCCAGCTCCTCAACACTGTTCCAGCGCATGTATTGCGAAAGTTTTTTACCTGTTGATATTTCCACGACGGGATCATAGACGATGACCAGCGTTTTGAGCACCGTCACCTGCGGAGGCTCAGCCGGATCATCGGTACCAACTGTTGGCTTGGGAGGAGGCGGGGCTTTTTGTTTACCGAAGAGGAAATCGAAGATAGTCATTTGAGGCTCATCAATAATTCCTGCTCCAAGCGCTGGAGTCTGGAGTATTTAAGTCACGGAAGATTTGTCGCGAAGTAGACTTGATTTCCAATCGCAACATACAGCACATAGTTCGGGCTGACAGCCATCGCGCCCGCTGATCCCTGTTGAAACGGATTGGCTTTGCCCGCGTAACCAGTCACTTGATTCTGTAATTCGAGCGAGCGCGGTGTGAAGCGGAATACACTCTGATTTTCCGAATCAAGCAAAAGGATCACGGGATTCGGCGGATTGGTGAGCGACATCTGCGTGAAGTGCGCCTGTGCAAAAAGATTTAGACCCTGATGTGCCGCAAAGGCATCCATATAAGTGGCAGGGTCTATGCAACGCGTGGGAGTTTCGGCAATACGGCTGAACGTGCAGGTGGAAAGATGACCATCCGCATGCAACAGATAAAGATCATCACCACTCACCGCCAGATCAATGGCATTATCAATGTTGGGGATCTGATTGCTGAAATAAAAATACGGCGTATCTACGAATGTGCCATCCTTGCCGATGAAGACCCACACTGCGCGCGAGGTTGCATCCAGCACATACAGGCTGCCGTTATCCAAAGCAAATGCAGTGATTCGTCCCCAATTGGTATTCGGCAGCGCAGGCAGTGGAATGGCCTGAGGCACCTGCCCCGGCGAGCAATACAACAAGTTTCCCTTCGGGTCTATGCCAAGCACATTTGCCCCGACCGTGTTCACTTTCGGCAAGGCAAGCAGATCCACCATGGTGTCTACTTGATAGCCCGCGTAGGTTCCCGGCTGACAACTGAATGTGCTGTCCAACTCAAGGCTGCGGCCCGTGAAGGCTGCATGCAGGATACTTCCGCGTTCGGCGTCCAGCATGTACAAGTCGCTTTCGCTGGCAGCCATGCGGCTGATCTGTGTGGAACCACCGATCCCGCTGGTAAATGCCGGGTTGAATTCGAGTCGTACTACGCCCATCAGGTTATCAAGCTTCGCCTGCGCTTCTGAACGCAGCAGTTTCGACTCGTCTGTTTCTCGATATTCATCGGCACTATCAAGAAGTAAAAGCACACTCTGCCATCCATCGCGCTGACGGATGGGGTCTGTGGCTCCATCGGCTTGGGCGCGCGCGGCGAGCGCCTGTCTGTATAACTCGTCGTATTGGATACTTTGCCCAAAACGCAGATAGATCACACTTGCCACAGTCACCACCACCGCAGGGATAACAACCGCAATGAATATCATCACGTATGTGGGCACGACAAGTGGCTTTTTGGAATTCGCATTTGGAAGGAGACGTGGGATGAATTTTTGGAAGAACGTGCCGACGCGTTCGTTCATACGACGCCCAGTCTGGATTCCGCCTACCATCGCCTTCGCCATCTGACGCGCCGCCTCGGCATGCGCGCTGGGCCTGTCTGATTTCGCTGGAGCGGAATCGGACTCTTCCTCCTCCGTAGGCGGTTCTTCAACTTTTGAGCCGGGAATTTTTGTTCTCGGAAGGGATGTTGGGAAACCGCGCATCGCAGACTCAGTCGCGGGCATTTCTTCTGGGAGAGGGATCATATCTTCTGGCAGCGGCGGCATGGCGTAAGCAGACGGCTGGATCATGTGCGCGGCGAAATCTGCTAATTCGTCCAGTTCGTCTTCGGTAATTGGGAAGACTGGAGAATTAGAGATTGGAGATTCTTCGCGGTCCTCGAGTCTTCGCGGTTCAAAAACATCCTGAGGGGAGATGGATTCTTTGATAGCGGGAATAGGCAGCGGCGGGGTTGGAGTGGGACGCGATGCGTTTAGGTCTGGTCGCAAAATAGAGATGGTCCCATTCCCAGGTTGGGCCTGGATCAATGCCGCGTGCAAGTCGCCTTTTGTGAAAGTCAATTTGCGATAGCTTGCATCCAGCGAGGCAGGCGGACGTGCGTTGAGCAGATCAGCTTCCCAATCCCTTGGGAATTTTCCACACAATACAAGCAGATCTTGCGCGTGCAATTCCACCTGTGAAAAATAAGTCTGGATGCTCTGACTCGACCCCAGTCCCTTGCCCGAAAGCGCGATATCATGAATGTGCCGCGACTGCCCTTCACTCACCCAAACTGCATGCGTAGGGCCACTCAATAATAATGTGCACTGACTTTCTCTCACTACAGCCAACACAAGGAGAGCCAGCGCATATTGCCCACGACCTGTTGTGGAGCGGTTACGTTCAAGCAGCGCGGTATTAATGCTCTCCGTCACTTTGCGCATTGCCGAAGTGAGCGGGCCCGCCGATTGATAGAACAAGGCCACTGCCCTGTTGTTCAACTCCTTCAGCTCAGCATTTGAAAGAGGCGCATTGCCTGAAAGCATGAGATAGACGATCAGGTTGTCCTTTTCGCGTCCACGCGCGGTTTTACGCGGCGGTGTAACAGCCAGCAAACCAGGCAAAGAGTCCAACTCCTGGTTATTGATTCTATGAATGGGGAGGATATTTAGATCGAATGTTGCCACGGCGTAAGAATGATCAAAAGCTTCCCATCATTATACTGGTAAAATTTCTTTGCGGGATGTTAGGCTATAGACAATAAACCAAGGATCAGGATCCATTCATGAATTTTATATTGCACAAAGATTTTTCGGATTTCTCTGCGACGGACTGGAACACACTGGTCGAACAAAGCATCGCGGATACTCCGTTCTCACGGTACGAATATCTCAGGGAATGGTGGAAGACTCTCGGCGGTGGGGAATGGATGGGTATGAGCGGAGGGGAAGAGAAAACCTCACCAATGGGCGAGAGGACCCTTCGACACGGCTCCGCCAGTCAGGACGGCGCCTCGCCCCTACTGGTTTTGGTCTCTGCAATTGAAAACGATCAACTCGTGGGTATCGCGCCGCTTTTCATCGCGGAATATGACGGTCAGCAGGCGCTCATGCTGGTTGGCAGTATCGAAATATCAGATTATTTGGATCTGATCGTGCGCGAACAGGACTTGCCGCGTTTTCTTTCCGGGCTTTTTGATTTTCTCACTTCTCCTGAAGTGCAGGCGGGAGCACCCCATCCTTACGAGTGGACCGCTGTGGACTGGTACAACATCCCCGATTCTTCTCCCACGCGCGGTGCGCTCATGGCGGAGTTCGATGAACG
>JAXIPJ010000371.1:0-3463 GCA_045402985.1 Anaerolineales bacterium | reverse complement strand
TGGCAGGCGCGGCAGTGACTCTTGACGACTTTATCTATGTAGTCGGTGGAACAGGCGGATCGAATGCTTTATTGCGATATGATCCCGCGCGCGATGAATGGACGGAACTTGCAGCGTTATCCGAATCACGCGAACATACCGCTGCGGCCGCGCTGGATGGAAAGATATATGCGTTGGGTGGACGTTGGTCCGATGCAGGCGAATTGACATCCGTCGAAGTCTATGACCCCGTGTCTGATTCCTGGACATCCGCGCCTCCCATGCAAACGGCGCGGGGCGGATTCGCTGCTATCACAGTGAATGCAAGGATGTATATCCTCGGCGGTGAAGTGCTCACAGGCGCGAACCAAGCTCTGAAGAGCATCGAGATTTTCGACCCTCAACGCGACACATGGGAATTTGGCCCGGATCTGCCTTTAGGGCTTCACGGTGTGCCTGCAGTGAACGTAGATGGAGTCATTTATGTTTTAGGTGGCGCAGATCGCGCGGGAGCAATTTCAAACCAGGGTCTGGTATTTTCTCTGAGACCATAAAGATGAGTGGTGTCATTGCGAGCCCCGAGCCTTAAACGGCGAGTGGGCGACACTCCCCGGCACTTGCGCCTCCCTGACACCTTCCCGTCAGGGACAGGTGCGGGGCAAGTGTGCACCGCACTGCTTGCGCACTGCCCGATAGGGCGTGGTGCAGTGCATGTGAGCAATCTCATGTTATCAAGCATTTACTGGTTAGATGAGATTGCTTCGTCGTGGCGCCTCGGCGCCATTCCTCGCAATGACATTCAATATCAGAAGCATTATAATAATTCTGCCGTTTCCATCATCAAGAACAAAGAGGAGAATCCATATGCAGTCATTCGATATCAATGATGCGGTTCGTTTCAGGCTGGCAACACAACAGGAGGACACAGGCGCAAAGGTCCAGGTATTCTTCGGCGTGCTGCTGGGTGTCATCCTGCGCTGGATCGTGGTGGATGTCATTAAAAACCAGATTCCCCAGAACATTGCAGTGATCATTGCGCGTATTGTGATCGCACTGATCGCGACCATCTTTGTCTTTTCAGGGTACTGGCAGAAAGTGAAAGATCAGCCCGCCAGTATGCGCTTCTTGAATGCACTGGTCTACGGCATCTCCATTGATGCCCTCGTCGGTCCGTGGACTTACTAAGAGGAGAATGGTATGAACTCGTTCAGTTTCAATGATGCATTTCGTTTCAGGCTGGCCACCCAACAGCAGGATACGAGCGCCAAAATACAAGTGTTCATCGGTGTTCTTCTAGGCGTCATTTTGCGGTGGATCTACAGCATTGCAGTGGACGTCATCAGGAATGGTGGCCCCTGGTGTTTTGGAACGCTCACCAGCATCCTGATCAGGCTTGCGGTTGCTTTGGGGATAACGTTCTTCGTGTTTTCCGGATACTGGCAGAAGGTCAAAGATCAGCCGGCCAGTATGAGATTCTGGAACGCGGTGGCGTATGGGATTTCCATAGACGTCATCGTTAGCAGCTGGCTGCCATCCGCTCCTTGCTGAAAACACAAAATAATTAAATCAAAAGAGAGAAGGCTAAAACCTTCTCTCTTTTATATCATCTGTTTTATTTGCTCTTCTCAGTACTCTTTGTTTCGCCGCTTTTCGATTCGCTCGATTTACTTACTTCTTTCTTTTCCGATTTTCCATCCTTCGCGGATTTACCATCGCGCGATTCAGACTCAGAAGCTGACTTATCTCCGGAAGATGAATTATCCCCGGAGGGGGATTTGTTATCGGTCGAATAAAACCCCGAACCCTTAAATATGACTTTGGAAGGGGTGATCACTTTCCTCAATGCCTTTTTTCGGCATGAAGGACAAATTTTTAGCGGTTCGTCATGAAAGAATTGGTGCCGCTCGAATTGCACACCACAGGCTCCACAACGATAAGTATAAACGGGCATTGCATCTCCTCACATTCAAATCGATTTGGGATTATAGCGCCCAAAACAAGTGAAAGCAAGGTGCGCCCTGTATGAAGTCCGTTAACGAATTCCGCTGTCGTAATTCACTACGATCTGAGTGAATGTTCCCGCCTCAACTCGAAAGCTTTGTTCGCTGGCAGAGGGAATCCCATTTGGGGATTCGGGATGCAGGATATAGTCGCCTGGCGCGAGCGGGATTTTGAATCGGCCCTGTGGATCAGACTGGACTTGAACGATCTTTCTACCATTAGGGCTGTTGACCGTTAAAGTGGCCTGATGCGGTTGATCAGGACAGTCCTGTCCCGCTTGCACAACAGCACACATCGACCCGATCAACACTTGTCCTTCAATGCCACTGTCGGCGGGAGCGGCATCCATGGAACAGGTTGAAAGGAACAAGATCATAAGACCAAAACCAAATAGCAATTTTGTATTCATAGCTCTCTCCTTCTTTATACTATCAACTTTCCGAGAGCCAGAAATGTTCCCAACGCAAGATAGCTCAAGCCGCCGTCCCGGCGGCGACCACAAGATTCTTACGGCACCAGCGTGAGTGCAGGCAAATTCGTCATATCGCCTCGCCAGGGCAGAAGAACGGCAAATGATTCCAAATTTTGGTCCCCATTAACAGCCATCCTATAAAGATAAAACAAATTTTTATTGCCTTGAAGTGTGTCGTTAGCCAAACCCATTGCGGCAATGTATCCGGCAAAATGAACGTAATGGAGGGAATCCCTGTCATATGAGCCAAAGGGATATGCAAACGTCAAAATGGGCACACCCAGCAGGGACTGAAGGTTCGTGCGCGAGTCGACGATCTCGTCCCTTTGCCGATCGGTGCGTATTGTCAGATCCACATGGCTGATGCTGTGACTGCCAATCTCCCAGCCGGTTGCGTACAGTGCACGGATTTGGTCAGCATTCATGTAAGCGCTGATGCCCACATAGTTGTAAACAATATAAGCGCTGCCTGTGAAGCCGTACTTTTGCAGGATTGGGAGAGCGTTGGTAAATATTGTTTCGCCGCCATCATCAAAGGTTAGGATGATTGGCTTGGGAGGCAACTCTGCACCTCCTTTGATCGCCCGCACCAGCAATTCTACAGATATAGTCTGATATCCCCATTCACGCAGAAGAAACATCTGTCGTTCGAATTCAAATGGTGAAATGTAATAAGGACTTTCGCTCTGAGAGATGCCAATGTGATGATAAAGAAGGATGGGGACGATCACTTCATTCGGTCCCTGCATGATCCAAGGCGGAAGGGGAGTCAGTGTGGGTGTAAATGTAGATGTGGGGATAAGCGTTGGGGAGGGGGAAACGGTGGCAGTGTCAGTGGCGATGGGAGTCTGTGAAGCGAGGTCAATCAACGTCGGCGAAGGAAGCGGACTCACTGTCCACGTTGCTTCCATCACATTATTTGGTGAAGGCTGTGTGATAAATGTTAATCCCCCACATCCAATTAATAACAGCGCTGCCAAAGATATCCAAATAAAAAACTTTTGCAAGCTG
>JAXIPJ010000292.1:0-7283 GCA_045402985.1 Anaerolineales bacterium | reverse complement strand
CCTAATGACGGAGATGTGAAAGCCGATTTCATCCCCGCAGGACGATATGCAAGTCTCGTTTATTCGGGTGGTGGCATCTCAGGGAACCGGGCGCTGATCGAGTGGGTCCGCGCCCAGGGTCTGGACTTTGACCGCTGGGATACCGAACAGGGCGACAATTTCCGCGGGCGCTATGAAACCTATCTGACAGACCCGAAAATCGAACCACGCAAGTCAAAATGGAAAATCGAAGTGGCAATCAGACTGGCAGACAAATAACTGACGGTAATACACATCAAAAAAATTAGAGCAAAGGGACCTCGCAATCGCGAGGTCTTCTTCTTCATTTCAGTATCTTTACCACATTCCGTCCACTCACTCCACTGACCCCCCTCCGCCGTGGACACCGCTTCTGCAAAGATAATGTCAGTCGCTATTATTATCACTATCACTCCAAGCAGAGAATAATGCGTACGATATGAAAGCAACAGCAAAAGGGGTTGCAAGTCTTAATAGAGACGGGAGATCATGGAGACCTGGATAAAACTGATTGATCGGCGGAATAAAATACCCGATAAAAAATGCAGAGATTCCTGTTAGCGCACCGCTAAAAATTGCAGGTAGCATATTGCCTCGATAAATTGTAACTAAAACGATACCTATGAAACTACCAATCAAAGAGGCAAAGATAATAAGAGCTATAAAACCCAGTTTGAAGACACCAATTTGTAATGAGTCGTTTTGCGCCATTCCTTCGATATATCCGAATGTAAGAGTGCTTATTAAAAATGAAAACATAAAGTTGCGTCCGGGAGCAGGTTTATCAATTAATCGAGACAGAGCTATTGCAAGCGCGCTGATCAACCCAATTAGTCCGAGAAACAGAAGAGTGCCATCTATCATTTGACCTCTATGTATTATTTTAGAACCTTCACAACATTCCGTCCGCTTGCGCCTCTGACTCCCCCTCCGCCGTGGACTCCACTTCCGCAGAGATATAGCCCATCAATCGGCGTCGTGTGGTTCGACCAGCCTGGGATGGGGCGCATGAACAGGAATTGGTCAAGCATGAGCTGGCCATGGTTCAAATCGCCTTCGGTGAGGCCATAGGTGGTTTCTAAATCAAGTGGCGTGATGGTCTTGATATTTTTGATTGTTGATTTTAGATTAGGGAAATATTCTCCAAGCGTATCAATAGCCAGCCTTTCAACCTGTGAACCTTCTACTTTCCACTCACCACTTTTCAAATGATATGGAGCGAACTGAAAATGGATGGAAACCACATTGCCTGCTGTCGTCACTTCCAAATATGGTTTCTCGGAAATCTCGCCATACTTTGCCGCGTCGTAAGCTTGTTCGAGATATTTCAAAGTTGGTGCAACGACAATTGTCCCTTCGGGAATGCCGTGATCGCCATCAGTTTGTAAATGGACCTTCGCCACCGACCCGCGCATCTTTATAGACTGGGTATGCCAGACGAATTCAGGCGGCAACTCCATTGGGCCGACAAGTTTCAGGAGTGTGTGTTTTGGGTCGGCAGATGACAGAATTATATTGGCAAAAATTTCTTCTCCATTTGCTAGAAGAACACTTTTTGCAACCTGGTTTTCAACACAGATTTTCGTTACTTCAGCTTCTGTTCTAATTTCTCCACTATATGCCTTCACCGCATTTGCAAGCGCCTGTGTAATCTCGCCCGCCTTCCCCACATTGACGTGCGCCAGCCCGCCGCGATTTAGCCAGTTGTGCAACAGAGTATAGCCCGTGCCAGCAGACATGACTCCCAGCGTGACGCCGTGAATGGCAACAGACGCAATTGCCGCTTTAAGTTGTTCAGATTCGACCCATTCCTCCACGAATTCAATGGCGGTCATTGGCAACAAGCGGATCAGGTTGATCATATCCTTGCGGCCCATCAGGCGCAGATCAAGTCCCATTTCCAAGAGACCATATCCTTCACTTGCGTTGAAGCCTTTGGGCAAACGCGGCATGATCGTTGAATAGGCAAGATCAAGAAATTCGGCCGCTTTATTCATGAAGGCAACGAACTCAGGCCAGCGCGCCGCATCCTTTTCGGAGAAGCGTTTGATAGTCTCAGACGCTTTGACAGGATCAGAGTCAAGAACAAGCTGGTCTTCGTAGGTCGGACTGCCAGTCCGACTTACACCCAGCAGGGAAATAAACGCAGGCTTCCCATTGGATTTTGGTAGCGAGAGTTTCAAATCCTTAATGATGTCGGGGCGCAGGGTTCCGCCTGCCCAAACGGAATCAACGGTGAAGCCATCGCCAAATGACTCAGTCACTACCGAACCACCCACAATGGAGCGGCGTTCGAGAACTAGAACCTTTTTGCCCTGCCTGGCGAGATACGCGGCGGCTACAAGTCCATTGTGCCCCGCGCCGATGATAATAGTGTCGTAATGAGTAGACATGAATTATTCCTAATCTCAGATTTTAACTGCTGTATTAAATGCTGCTTCAATCACATCACCCTGTGAAAACAACTTGATAAATCCTTCCACAGAGTCCTTCTTTGTACTTTCCCCTAGCTCTTTCATCAAAAAGACTCGTTTGCCAAAATCTCCAATTTCCTGAACACACCATTCATATCCGTAATATGCCAAAGCAAGTCGGTCAATTTTCACTTCTCCGTATCTTTCGAAGAACAGTTGCTCTTCTCTCGTGTCATTGCTAAGCACAAACATCAAGTCGCGCTCTTTCGGTGCAAACAATGTGTCATCCCAGTCAACAATGAACATATCTTGTTCCTGAGTAACTAATATATTGGCCGTATGAATGTCTGCGTGACAGAGAACAAATTTCAAATCAGTCTGTTGAAGCCGCTTTCCTATCAATTCGGCCCGCTCGATAAGAGTTTGAATTGTTTCATTATTATTCTTCCAGAAGGTGGCAAGTTCCTCTTGATAGGGATCATCATAATTTCGTGTGTTGACCTGCTCATGCAATATTTTGGCAGGGTCGCTCCATTTCGGAATGAAAGTTTCTCGGCTCACAAATTGTGCAACGTCTGCAGGAAGTTCAGTACTATGTATTCGTTTCAATGTTGAACCGAATTCTTTCCATTGAGCATCTGTCATGCCAACTTTCATGGCTTCTTGGCCTGCGATGAACGGATAAAGGATCAAGGCAAACTCATCCATTTCTAGAGTCAATTCCTGTGTCTTCGTAGGCAAGGGAGCAATTACTTGCTCGATCCCATTATCTTTGAGAAATCGCGGCCCAAAAAGCCCTGCCCGATTTGAGATTTCTTTCCTTATTTTTAGAAAGTAGGTGCTTTGACATTCGGTGTGAACGCGATATGCCCAAGCAGAGGCGTCATTCCCAATTGGCAGGAATTCGATGTCACTTACTTGAATCGAAAAGTTCTCGCTCAAAGCGTTGATTATTTTCTCGTCTTTGATGTCAGGCTTTTCAATCATGCATGATTTCTCAAAGGACAGATCAATCTTTCCAGTTCAATATGGTGAGAAACAGTTGTTGGAACTTATCCTGCTTGGCACCTACCGCAACCTTGATCTTTGCGCCGTTCGAGTCTGGTTTTGTGCGACCGCTTTCAGAACCTTCCTCTTCAACAACCACCAATTCCATATCTTGGAAGGATGCAATACGTGGGTCCGTGAAGATTGCCGCGGTTAGAGAGTCCCAGAATTGGAAACCGCCGCTATCAACAAAGTCGAGGTTAGCTGTCAATATTTCATATACTAGATTTGCGGTCGGCGTGTTGCGATTTTTATCCAGTGCCTTGTAGAAATTGCGGGTGACAGGCACATCCTGAGTCGCATCCAGCGGCACAAGGATGATGGGTATGCCAAAATTGAAAACAATATTTGCGGCCACAGGGTCAATGTATATATTCCATTCTGCATGCTCATTCTGGATTCCAACACCTGAATTGCCGACATTCCCTTCGACCTCCACTGCGCCACCCATGATGTAAGTCTCTTTGATATTGGCGCTGATCTCCGGGGCTTTTTGGATCGCTTCGGCGATATTGGTTAACGGTCCAACGGCCACGATGGTGATCGTTTCATTCGAACCTTGAACGATGTCTATGATTAGATCCGAAGCGCTGAGGGTAGATGCCGCGCCTCCCTCAGGGATTTCAACTCCATACGCATCATCTGCCGCCTGTCGCCACTCTGCGGGGAAAGCATGATTTCCCATCAACGGTGTTGCTCTTCCACACGCGACAGGGATATTTTCTTGTCCACTCAATTTGACCAGTCTCAGGGCATTAGCCACGCCTGGTCCGCAATGCGCTTCCCCAGTTCCAGAAACGGTAATTGCTCTCACATCCACATTCGGATGTGATAAAAGGAATAGAGCCGCAAACATATCGTCATGCGCCATATCCACATCCAGTATGACTGGTTTCGGAGTTTGAATCTGTATGAGGCTGGGATCAGGAACTAAATTTCGGCTTCCACATCCAGCAATAAACAATGCCCCTATAAGAACGATAATCAGCACCACGCTACCTTTTGTTTTGAAGAAATATCTGTTCATGTGTTTTATCTTGATGCTTTGCCCAGGTTGTCGAGAATATGCGGAGTTGATCAACTCAAAGGGTAGACCAAACTCCATTTCGCGGAATCAGTTTCCAGCTAAGAACGAAGTGGCTTTTCATCTACTTTGGTCTCGATACGCAAAGAACGCTACTCGACCACCGTCACTCACTACTTTCTACTCTCCACTTTCTAATCCCTAATTCCCATCCTTAAGTATCTCCTTCGCCGCCAGCATGCCTGCCGCGCCCATCACGCCGCCGCCCGGGTGTGCACCTGCCGCGCCGAAGTAGTAGCCTTTGAGCGGAGTGCGGAAGTCTGCCCATTGCGGGGTGGGACGCAGGAAGAAGATCTGGTGCAGCAACAGTTCGCCGTGGAAGATATTGCCGCCCGTGATGCCCGCGATGGCTTCGATATCCTTCGGCGAGATGACCTGCATACCGACGATACATTTGCGGATGTTCGGCGCGTACTGCTCGATGGTCGCGATGACCGCTTCGCCGAGTTCGTTTCGTTTTTCATCGTTCCAGCCGCCCTCCAGATCATAGGGCGCATATTGCACAAAGCAGGACATGACGTGCTGCCCGGGCGGCGCCATATCGGGGTCGATCATGGACGGGAAGATCATGTCGAGATACGGGCGCTTGGAAATCTGCCCATACTTGGCGTCGTCGTAGGCGCGCTCGATGTAATCAATGCTCGGGCTGATGGACACGGCGCCGCGATGCAAGACCGAATTTTGTCCTTTCCCTTCGAAGGGCAGCGCCGTGAAGTTGGGCAGTTCACTCAAAGCGATGTTGACCTTTCCCGAAGAGCCGCGCGTACGGAAGTTTTGAATCGACGTGACAAAGTCATCGGGGAAATGTTTACCCTCCACAAACTGCAGGAACGTGCGCTTCGGGTCTGCAGCAGACATCACGACTTTGGATTGAAGTTCATCGCCGTTTTCAAGAGCGACTCCAACAGCACGTCCATTCCTGACGATGACCTGCTTCACACTTGCGTTGACTCTGATCTCCACCCCGAGCGCCTTCGCCGCATTAAGGATCGAGCCGCTGACCCCGCCTGAGCCGTTCTTGGCAAAGCCCCAGGCGCGGAAGGCGCCGTCGATCTCGCCCATGTAGTGATGGAGCAATACATACGCCGTCCCAGGCGAGCGCGGACCCAGGAATGTGCCGATGATCCCGCTGGCAGCTTTTGTGCCTTTCAACGCGTCGGTCTCGAACCATTCTTCGAGCAGGTCCGCGGACGATTGCGTGGCGAGCTTGGCAATAGTGTACAGTTCTTTTTCTTTGAGACTCGCCGCATATTGACCGACCTTAAGCAAGCCGAGCATGTCTCGCATGCTCAAGGAAGTTGGATCTGGCGGAATCAAATTGATGATCGGCTTGATCGCCTTCGCGGCGCGTGCCATGACACGGGCGTACTCGTCGTAGGCTTCCGCGTCTTTCGGCGAGTGACGATAGATCTCGCGGCGGGTCAGGTCATGGTCATCCCACGCGGCGAGATAGTCTCCATTTTCCATCGGAGTGAAAGTGCTGGGCAACGGCAGGATCTTGAGTCCATGTTTGGGCAAATCCAAATCACGGATGATCTCTGGGCGCAAGAGACTCTCCACGTACGAAAACTCGGTAAACTTGTACCCAGGGAAGATCTCCTCCGTCACCGCCGCCCCGCCGACGATATGTCTGCGCTCGAGCACCACGACTTTCTTACCTGCTCTTGCTAAATATGCAGCCGCAACGAGTCCGTTGTGACCACCGCCGATGATGATTGCGTCGCATTGATTGGATAGCATAAAGATTTCCCTTAAATCTATGGAACTTGCTGACCAGGCAAGTAATCATTTAGATGACCATATCCCAACCACGGTTGTTGGCTTTTATTCAGATCAGATAACTGGCGAGGAATATTGTCATCATTCATCTCTATATTCAGCATCAAATACTCGATAGTGTCTTCCGGCTCCGGTCCATGACCAGTGCTTGATGTATTCCAAATCATCATTTTTTGAGAAGGGTAATAAATTGCATACTCAATATAAATGGCATCACCCGGTGCGTATCGGATACTAATGGACTTAGGCTCTCCTAAAGTATTTAGGAAGTCCTGTAAAGAGTAGCGCGTCATATTGAAAAAAGATATCTGCCCTACTGCTCCATTAATTAGTCTTATGGTCATCATAACAGGATTGCTTTTTCCCTCCCCCGAAAACCAGACTATTTGAATACCAGCCTTGTCTACAAGGGGCATGGTTTCACGAAACCGCGCTGGATCACTTAGCATCTTTCTTAGTTCTGCCTCTGTTGTAGTGCCTGGATTGATTCCCAACCAACACATATGCGGGCAATTGTCATTGAACTCAAATCCATCTATTCTTGGAGGTGCAATTGTGGAAGGCACAGGTTGACAACTTGTCAACAAGAGCAAGAATAAAACAAAGATGAATTCCTTCATTCTCAGCCAGCAACTATTCACCATTCTCTATTCTCTGCTCTCTTATTTCTTCTTCCATTCAGGCTCATAAAACGGCAGTTTCACTACCTTCGCAGGCGCGTGCTGACGGTGATGTTCCACCATGATTTCCATTCTCACATTCGTACCAATTTCATAATAGGGCTTCTGCAAATGCGCGAGCGCAATGTATTTCTTCAATACAGGTGACCATGTTGACGTAGAGGAATAACCCACCTGCACATTGCCGACCATGATTGGCAAACTGCCTCTCATCGCCATGCCAGGGATCTGCGGCGGCAGGCCAACACTTTTGAATAACTG
>JAXIPJ010000395.1:0-3976 GCA_045402985.1 Anaerolineales bacterium | reverse complement strand
TCAGAGCCACCAAACTGGATACGATCGTCGGTCATATAGATTGGAGCGCTGGCCCGGTGCCGAATGTTGCTAAGACGCCTCTCGTAGGTGGCCAATGGGTCAAGGGTACCGATCATCCCTTCGAACTCGTGATTACCTCCAACGAGACCGCAACGAACATTCCCAAAGGTGGAACGACTCAGGTGATGCCCTGGGCCAGTTAAACCTTTAGTGAAATCTATTGAGCTGTGCCAGATTGCCAAATCTGGCAGTTTCCAGAGGTTTTTAGGTTTCGGTCTGGATTCCCTGGCACCGCCTGTGATTTGCTTGGCAAATCAGGCAGGTGTAACATCCGCATTCGAAATTGCGGCAATTTGACTTTTACAAGGTCTATTCTATTCACCAATGAAAATATACCTATGACTGTTCACAACACCATCGGCAAATCGATCCCGCGCGTGGATGCGCGCGGCAAAGTAACGGGCGAAACGCCTTATTCAGGGGACCTCTCAATGCCGTGCATGCTCCACATGAAGATGCTGTTCGCGGGGCGTCCACATGCGCGCATCAAATCGATCGACACAGACAAAGCAGAAGCCGCGCCAGGCGTAGTGGCCGTTTACACCGCGAAGGACATCCCTGTCAATGAACACGGTTTGCAATGGCAGGATCAGCCAACTCTATGCGGGCCGTCCCTCACCCCATCCTCTCCCGATGGTATAGGGGCCAAGCCAGGCGCAGACGTTGTCCGATATGTGGGAGACCAGGTGGCAGTTGTGGTGGCAGCCAGCGAAACGGAAGCCGCCGCGGCGGTCAGGTTGATCGAAGTCGAATATGAGGATCGGCCAGTCGTGGATGATCCGCTTGAGGCGATGAAACCCGACTCGCCGCGCGTCCATGAAGAGATAGGCGATTCGAATATCTGCGTGCATTACAAGATCCGCAAAGGGAATGTAGACGAAGCATTTGCAAAAGCGGACGTGATCGTTGAATCCGAGTATCGCACACCCGTGCAGGAACATGCCTATCTTCAACCTGAAGCGGGGCTGGCTTACATTGACGAAGAGGGGCGCATCACGATCGCGTGCGGCGGGCAGTGGACCCATGAAGACCAGGAGCAGGTTGCGCACTCACTGGGCTTGCCGATTGAGAGTATTCGCGTGGTGTACCCCGCGGTGGGCGGAGCGTTCGGCGGACGTGAGGATATGTCTGTGCAGATCGTGCTGGCGCTGGCAGCTTGGAAGTTGCAGCAGCCGGTCAAGATCGTTTGGTCGCGGCAGGAGTCAATACTTGGGCATGGGAAACGCCATGCGGTGATTCTACGCGCCAAATGGGGAGCCACGAAGGACGGAAAAGTTATCGCTGTGGAAAACGAGATCTTCGGCGATGGCGGCGCGTATATGTATACGTCTAATAAAGTGTTGGGGAACTCCGCCATTACATCCACCGGCGCTTATAACATCCCAAATGTAAAAACAGATGTGTATGGCGTCTACACAAATAATGTTCCAGGCGCCGCGTTCCGTGGATTCGGCGCGCCACAGGCTTTGTTCATGGCTGAAACGCAAATGAATAAACTCGCCGAAAAACTCGGAATGGATCCGGTTGAATTCCGTTTGTTGAATGCACTGAAGGACGGCGATCTGATGGGCGTGGGAACGCCGTCGCCGAGTCCGGTGAGTGTGACGGAATGTATACATGCAGCGGCGTTGCGCTTCGCTTGGAATGATGAAGGCAGAAGGATGAAGGATGAAAAACTGCCAAGTCATATAAAGCGTGGTGAAGGTTTTGCGGCAGGATTCAAAAACATTGGCTTTTCGTTTGGATACCAGGAAAATTGTTGGGCGAAGATTGAGATACATGGCAACAGTGAAATTGATAAGGTGATCCTGCATCACGCCAGCGCGGAAGTTGGTCAGGGTACGCATACCGTGATGATGCAAATGGCGGCGGAGGCAGTTGGTGTGCCCTTCGAGAAAGTGCAATTGATATCGTCTGACTCTGCCTCTATGGGCAGCTCTGGTTCGGCCTCTGCTTCACGCATGACGTTCATGTCTGGCAATGCGATTCGAGGGGCCGCAGAAGTTGCGCTTAAGAAATGGATGGCTGAAGAACGCCCCGCCATCGCCGACTTCAAATATCTGGCACCGCGCACGACAGCCTTTGATGATGAAACTGGATTTTCCACGCCGAACTTTGCTTACGCTTTCGTCGCGCAAGCCATTGAATTGGAGGTGGATACCGAGACTGGTCATTTGCGCATCCTACGCGTCATCTCTGCAGATGATGTGGGCAAGCCGATCAACCCGGCGCTGGTGGAGGGCCAGGTGGAAGGCGCGGTCGTGCAAGCACAGGGGTACGCGGTGCTCGAAGATTACAAAACCAAAGATGGACGCGTGCTCACCGATCAATTCAGCACTTATCTCATCCCCACCATTTGGGATATCCCTGAACAAGTTGAAACCGTCTTTCTGGAGGTACCGGACCCGAACGGACCGTGGGGGGCGCGCGGCGTCGGTGAGTTACCCTTCCTGCCAGTTGCACCTGCCATTGCTGCCGCGATCCACGATGCAACAGGTGTGTGGATCAACGAATTCCCGTTCACGCCGGAACGTGTGCTGCGCGCGTTGGGCAAAATTTAGATTGCTCTATCCGCCGAGGACGGCGTTCGGAGCCTCATGATGTTATTCCCCTACCGCGATGAAACCAAAGAATTGACCGATGAAACCCGCCGCTCTGCGGATGGATCATTTATTCAATTACCAGATGGCATTACACATTATGAGCTTGCCGGAGATGAAAACGGCAGGCCCGTCATTCTGATTCATGGTTTTTCCGTACCGTATTTCATTTATGATCCCACATTTGAATTTCTAACTCATTCAGGATTTCTCGTCCTGCGATATGACTTGTTTGGACGCGGATTATCCGACAGACCGCGTACGCGATACAATCTTGATCTTTTCCTCAAACAACTTGCCGACTTACTGGAAGCGCTTCGCTTCACGTGGCCGGTGAACTTGATCGGCCTATCCACGGGTGGACCCATCGCTTCAGTGTTTACCGTACGTCACCCGCAAAAAGTGGACAAACTCGTCTTGATCGATCCTGTAGGGGCAAAACCCCTCACCCTTTCACCCATGCTCAAAGCCCTGAAGATGCCGCTCGTTGCGGAGGCAGTTCTCAGTCTGGTCGGAAACCATACTTTGATCCAGAGCGCCTCGAAAGATTTTTTCGATCCCGAGTTCGTCGAACATTTCAAATCGAAATATGTGGTTCAAATGCAATACAAAGGTTTCAGGCGCGCCATCCTTTCGACACTTCGAAATAACATGCTGGGATCGTTCATGGAGGCTTATCGGCAACTTGGAAAAATGGACAAGGACATTTTGCTTTTTTGGGGGCGGAACGACACTACCGTCCCGTTTGAACATAGCAGGGATTTGTGCGCTGCACTGCCAAATGTCCAATTTCACATCATCGAAAATTGCGGACATATTCCCCATTACGAAAAGCCTGAGGAAGTCAACCCGATCCTTTTAGAATTTTTGAGGAAGTAATGTACCAAAGACTGTTGGCATATTTTTCACACAACAAATATCGTCTGATGATATTTATTCTCCTGGCAGGCGCGACCATCTTTTCAGTGGCGATCTGGCGCGTGCGCTCGGAATTCAGCGGGACGTTGCATTATGCGTTCCTGATCTGGAACTTATTTCTGGCGTGGATCCCGTTCATCATCTCATATTTCACATACACAGTTTCAATCAACCGAAAATGGATCTATGTGGTCATCCCAGTTGCCGCGTTCTTCTGGCTGATCTTCTTCCCCAACGCGCCATACATCCTGACAGACTTTCAACATCTGGCGGGTGTATGGAGGGACGTGCCAGTCTGGTACGATGTGATGCTGCTCATCTGGTTTGCCTTCACGGGACTCTTGCTGGGGATGGTTTCGTTGTTTCTGATGCAGGAGATCATCCGTCGCGAGTTTGGC
>JAXIPJ010000279.1:0-10910 GCA_045402985.1 Anaerolineales bacterium | reverse complement strand
TTCACGCGCATATTGTCGGATCGTTTCAAGCAGACGAAAACGCATCTCACCACCATCGGGCCTCACCGCTACGACCAAAGATTTTTCCACTAAACGAGATAGCACGTCTAGCACTTCTGCGGATTCGACTTCTTTGCCTGCACACACGGCCTCAACCGCGTCCAATGTCGCGCCGCCTGCAAAAACGGAGAGGCGCTGAAACACTTTTTTTTCTACATCTGAAAGCAGAGCATAGCTCCAATCCAGGGTCGCTGCCAAAGTCTGCTGTCTAGGTTCTGCAGTGCGACTGCCTCCAATCAACAAATGAAAACGGTCATTCAAACGTTGCGCGATTTGCTGGACAGATAAGGTTCGCACGCGCGCCGCGGCAAGTTCAATCGCCAGCGGCATTCCATCCAGGCGGCGGCAGATCTCCGCCACCCAGGCTCCGTTTTCTGTTGTCAATTTAAAATCAGGAGAGATAGAAGTTGCACGAGCAACGAACAATTGAACAGATTCGGATTCTTCATAGTGAGCCATAGCATCGTGTGCGCTGGCGGGATTCATCCACGGTTGTTGATCAGGCAATGAAAGGGGCGGGACAGTCCAAATCACTTCACCTGCAATCCCCAATGCTTCGCGGCTTGTAGCAAGAATCCGTAAATCAGGGCATCTTCGCAGAACTATTTCCGTGAACTGCGCACATGCGGAAATAAGATGTTCGCAATTGTCAATGACGAGCAGCGATTGGCGCTGGGAAAGATAATCCACCAGCGAATCCATTAAAAGCCTTCCTGGTTGTTCGCGAATATTCAACGTTGAGGCAATCGTTTGAGGAACCAACGCGCTTTCAGACAGTGATGAAAGTTCTGCCAGCCAAACACCATTTTCGAATTCCCCCGAAAGTTCCTGTGCAACCTTAAGCACAAGTCGCGTTTTACCACTACCGCCAGCCCCAGTCAACATGACTAAACGATTGGATGATAATAACTGCTTTACTTCCGCACTCTCACGTTCACGACCAATAAAGCTACCCAATGCTGCTGGCAAATTACCAGAATGTCTTACTCTTGAGCCTGGCATAATCCATCAACTCTACCGCTAACTGAATAAATTACTAAACTTACTGATTAAAATCAGATTTCTGGCTGATTAGGCATATCAAGCATGCGTGCGGCACTCCGTAAAGCTGTTGAAAACAGTATAGCATTTTAGTGAAACAAAGACAATCGATTATACTGAAAAAATGGGAAACAAACTTTGTCCAAAAGTCATTTTGGAAGGCACGCGCCTGACGCTCAAAACCGAGATTGCCTTCGAATTGAATGAGCATCCCCGCGTGGTGGGCCTACGAAAGTATCGCTATCACTCGCCGCTCATCTCCGCGGAATGGTGTACATTTACGAATTACCCCTGGGGGCGCGGACCGATCAACTTTGATCAGTCCGAAGAATCATTAGCGATGGAAACCTACGCGACCTGGGCGCGGATGTTTGAGCTGCAAAAATATTATTCGTGGATCGTCGACCGCTTTCATATTTCCACAAAGGCGTATCAAAAACAAGCTTACAACAAAGATTATGATTTTCGCTGGCTGGAAGAAAGACTTCTGCCTTTGAATTTCCGAATCGTGTTTTGTACACGCTCGCCAGAAAGTTTTGATGCCGCGCGTGAAGAGAGATTGAAAGTTTCAGGTAATCCATCGCAATATAATGATCTAACATCATTCATCCGCGAGCAGGAAATGATGCGTGAATTGAGTGAGAGGACCATGCTGCCCAGCCTGACTTTGGACATTTCTGACAATAATATTCCTGCAGCGGTTGAGCGCATCGCAGACTGGCTTGAGGCGTCTGGTGGACTCTACATGCCAGACTAAAAGAGTTATAATCTCAATCTGAAAGTGAGGTCAGAATGGCTGAGAAGACGACCCGACGCAAACCGTTTGAGAAGGAAATTCCCGACGAAGTCCGTCAACACGTCCGCGCTGCGCGTGAAGAGATGCGCGAAAGCATCCAGGCATTCCTGCCGCCCGGATTCGTAGAGCACCGCAAGAAAGCGCGCAAAGAAATGTTGCTTGCCTGGCGCAGCCTGATCGATTCTGCTCTGGAGCGAATGGATAAGAAAGAACAGAAGACTTAAAATCCTGCTCTCGGGGGCGTCCCCGCCGCCGAGGACGGCGGCTTGAGCAAAAGGTGTGACCAACATATCTAACGCCAGGGGGAATGTCCACGCGACAAAAAAGTCATCCACAATAAAGTCAGTATTGAGAGAACCCAGAAAAGATAGCCTAGTGCGACATCTCCGCTGCGATAGAGAAGCACACCCCCAAATAGAAACGCGGCAAACACAATACCTCCGGTCAGGCGGTTGACCGCGCTTTCCAGATGATAAATTTGACGACTGACCTGTGGCGTATTGACATTCAAATCGCCGCGCTCTACTCGAGCTAACACGCGGCTTGTCTGTGAAGGCAAAGCCAGCAACTCTTTGAATAAATTTCCGAGCTCATCCAGCCACGTCTCCCAATTGGATATGCCCTCTTCGGCGATCAATCTTTGTGCGTACGGCGCCATCTGACTCCATACGTTGAAATTTGGGTCGAGCCCCGTACACATCCCAGATAGGATCCCAAGCGTGCGTCCCAACAACAAAAGATTGTGGGGCAATTGGAATGGCATCTCATACATCAATTCACGGAATTGCATCCCAAACTGACTCATCTCCCTCTGACGCACGTTGCGCAACTCGCTCATGGACATGCCCCAGAAACGGTCGAACAATTGCGCCTCGGCTTGTTCGAGCAATTTCAGATCTGCGCCTGGGAGGATGACGCCGATCGTTTGATATGCCTCCACCACACGCGCCGGGTTGCGCGTACCAATGCCGATCAGCACTTCACGCAAGCCATCGCGCAACTCCTCTGGAATTGTCCCGACCATGCCAAAATCCACGAAGGTCAATTGCCAGGTTGCTTCTTTTCCATCTGCTGCTGGAATCGGTGTGACGAATAAATTGCCAGGATGCGGATCGGCGTGAAAGAATCCATCTTCGAAGATTTGCTTGAGATATGTATCGGACAGTACTTCGGCGACCTCTGCACGGTCAATGCCCGCGGCGGTGATCTCATCGTAATTGGTGATTTTGATGGCAAACACATCTTCAAGGGTGAGCACGCGCTGGGTGGTGCGACTCCACACGACGCGCGGCACATGGATGTGTTTCTGTTCTTGAAAATTAGCGCTGAAGGTTTCAGCGTTCTTGCCTTCTGACAAATATTCAATCTCGCGATGGACAGTTATCTCCAACTCTTCGATCAGCGCGCGCACGTCCACGTGTTTGCGGATCGGTTCATAGCGCATTAACCACCCACCGACGCGGCGAAGCGCAGAAAAGTCCACGTCAATTAATTGATCAATAAATGGACGCTGGATCTTGACAACCACATCGCGAAACTGTTCCGCCTCTGGCGCGTCAGTGCGCAGACGGGCGTGGTGTACCTGTCCTAACGAGGCGGCCGCCAAAGGTCCAGATTCGAAGCGCTCGAACTTTTCTTCGATGGGCGCACCGAGTTCAGCTTCTGCCAGTTTGCGGATCGATTCAAAATCTTCAGCAGGAACTTCATCCTGCAAGCCCGAAAGTTCTTCCGTGATTTCGACAGGCAAAACATCGAGACGCGCAGACAGGAACTGCCCCACCTTGATCATCACACCGCCCATGCGAATCGCCATCGCACGGAATTGCGAGGCTACCTTTTTGTAGCGCCGCGAACGCGTCCGCTGCGTCAGACCTCGTAGACCAATGCGCGGTAGAATGAATTCCCAGAAAACAAAGCTCGCAGTGGCGCGGGCAAAGAACCCGATAATGTAACGATAGCGAGCACGTAATCTTGATGCTTGCATGACGTTGCCTCCCGCACATATATTCAAATGGATTGTAACACTGAGGAAAACCTACTTTACAAATCCATCCCGCCCTGCTATACTTCCCCTCATTGAAGTTGACTTTTATGGCGCTGAGGCGCCATTTGTTTGCCGCTTGTCTGCCTCATTAATTACTAAAATTTAAAGTTCAAGTTTAGGTAATAATGCGGCACTCTGTGAGAACAATCGCATGTGTGGTACGAAACCTCGCGAGCAAGTCAGCGGGGCTTATTTTTTTAAGTCATTAACCGCCAATGGCGGATTATAAAATTTAACAACAAGTGAGGATTAAGATACTTATATGAGTAAGCACGGAAAATTGAAGATTATTCCCCTGGGTGGACTAGGGGAAGTGGGCAAAAACATGACCGCCTACGAATTTAACCACGAGATATTGATCGTGGATGCGGGCATGATGTTCCCGCGTAACGATATGATCGGGATCGATTACATCATTCCCGATTACGAATATTTGCGCGGCAAAGCCAATAAAGTTGTTGGGATCGTCATCACACATGGACACGAGGATCACATTGGGGCGATCCATCATCTCTTGAGCGATATTCCTGCCCCCGTTTACGCAACACCCCTGACCCTCGGGCTGATCGAGGTCAAATTGACGCGTAACAATGCCCTGGGCAAAGCCTCGCTAAACAAAGTGCAAGCGGGTGGCTCGGTGGAGATCGGTCCGTTCAAAGTGGAGTTTTTCCACATCTGCCACTCGATCCCGGATGCGGTGGGATTGGGAATCACGACTCCTGCCGGACTCGTGGTGCACATGAGCGACTTTAAATTCGATCATACGCCTGTGGACGGCTGGCCCACGGACTATGCCAAACTTGCCGAATTCTCGCGTCGCGGCGTGGATCTGTTGCTTTCGGATTCGACCAATGCTGAACGCCCGGGCTGGACTCCGTCCGAGATGGTCATCGGCCCCGCCTTCGATAAGGTTTTCACAGAAGCCAAAGGACGTGTGATCGTCGCGACCTTCGCCTCTCTGATCTCGCGCGTTCAGCAGGTGGCGGATGCCGCTGCAAAACACGGACGTAGAATGGCATTGGCCGGCCCAAGCATGATCGACAATGTGAAGATCGCGCGCAAGCTGGGTTATCTTGAGATTCCTGATGAACTGCTTGTGCCGATTGACCAGGCCTTGAAGATGCAGGATCACAAAATCGTGCTCATGTGTACTGGTTCTCAGGGCGAACCTTCGTCGATCGTGGGGCGTTTATCAGCAGGGACAAACCGCCAGTTCGATTTGAAGCCAGGCGATACAGTGGTGCTGTCCTCTCATCCCATTCCGGGAAATGAAGAAACGATCAGCAAGACCATCAATCGCCTGTTACGGCGCGGCGCAGAAGTGATCTACGATGCTATTGCGCCGGTGCATGTTTCAGGTCACGCCTCGCAGGAGGAACAGAAGTTGCTCTTCGGTCTTGTCAGACCAAAACACTTTATTCCCATCCATGGCGAATTACGCCAATTGAAACAGCATGCAAAACTTGCTGTCGAAGTGGGCGTTCCAGCCGAGGGTGTGATTGTCGTTGAGAACGGTCAGATTGTTGAACTCTCTGGCGGCAGGATCAAACTCGGCGAGCGCATCCCAGGCGGATATGTATTCGTAGACGGAGAATCCATCGGCGAGGTGGATCACGATATCATGCGTGAACGTGGCAAACTGGCGCGTAACGGTATCTTTCTTATCGATATCAGCGTGGATCGCTTGAATGGGCGTTTATTGCATGAACCTGAAATTATCACGCGTGGCTTTGTATCTCCGGAAGATGCAGAAGAATTATTGCCCGAAGTTCGCGAACATATCATGGATGTCGTCAACAATGGCGGATGGGAAAGCGAAAAGGACATCGTCAACGCGGTCAGATCGTATTTATACGAAGAGACCAAACGCAGACCAATGGTGCTCGTCACATTGAGCAAGACGTGAAAAAGAATTAACACAAAGGCTTTAAGCTTTCCCTTAAGTATCCGTTGTGACCTTCGTGTTTAAAGCAAAACAGCCCGGCCAAAATGGTCGGGCTGTCTTATTGATTGGGCTTGCTATTGCCCCAGGATCACAAGGTCCAGAAATTCCGCCTCAACGCGATTGTTTCCTTTTTTAACCTGGTAGCCCACAAATAACCATTGTTGGCCCGAAACAACAGGGACTGCATCGAATACGGTATCGCGCAATATTATGGTTCTCACAGAACCGTTGCCGAATTCGAATACGACATCATAAAGAGGCGGGGTTTGCGTGAACTGCTGAGTCCGTTGAATTTCCACTTGTCCGGGCATTGTCTTTTGAACAAGCAACCTTTTATTAACATCCCCCGGCGGAATGACAATGACCATTCCCTGAGACTCAATATTCGGCTCAGCAAAAACGCCCATCCAAATCTCGCCATCCTGTAAGGTCCTCAGGAACGCTTTGACACTTGCCGTTCCATTCGCGGGGAGTGGCGCAAACATACCGTATACCTGGGTATCCTGGAATCTGTCATTAGCCAGAAACGTAAGACGCCCATCCGCTGCAAAGAAAAGGTTGACGGGTTCGGAAAGACAACCATTTATTACTGGCGGTTGAATACTTTCCGGGTAGGGCTTCCACAACATGCTGATACATCCATTTGCCCAATCTGCACCAACAGCAGGCGGCGCGGCGGTAAACGTAGGTTCTGGAGTAAAGGTTGGAGGCGCAGGGGTTGAACTCGCTTCGCCAGGTAGCACAGTAGACGTTGGAACAGGTGTGAACGTGATGGTCGAGGTGGGAGAACTTGTCCATGTTGGGAATGTTAATGTTTGCTGAGGCTCAGGATTGGGAACCAGTCGAGGCAAAAAGATCGAAATGAGCGCGACAGCAAGGGTTCCACAAACACCGATGAATGCGGCTATGATCGAAGGGTCAATTCTTTTAGGTGATCCAGACATATTTATTCCAATTCATTTGAAAAATTTTCCTTATTCTACGCTATATTTGAAACATGCTCAAGTGAGATGGTATTCCTGGGCCTTTTGTGCGATCTGACGGTCAATTTTGCCCATGGGATAATCATCCAATTCATCTAATGCAACCCACTCTAAATTTCCGTTTTTCGGATCTGATAACAGCACACATCGAAAAGCATGCACCGTTACTTTGAAATGTGTGTACGCATGCCGGACTATTCCCAACTCTTTTGTTTTTCTGTCACCTAGAGGAGGCCCGCTTTTCGACTGGCTCGGTTCTAAACGGACTTTGAGGCTGTATGCCGCTTTCAAAGCATTCGCCAACTCTTTAGCCGGGGCACTGTTAACGCGCCCGTTTGGGAATTCCCACATTCCCCCCAGCAGTCCCTTCGATGGACGTTGTGCCAGCAACACCTGCACGTAGGGCGGATTGCCAATCCGCCTTACAATTACACCTGCCGCATGGACATACTGTGGCACCTCCTTGCGTGGCATCAGAACAGGGCGTTGTTCTTGAGTGCCATTTTTTCGCGCCTTACATACTTTCATCAACGGACAGATCAAACAACGCGGATTCTTTGGCAGGCAGATCATGGCACCCAAATCCATGAGTGCCTGGTTGTAATCGCCAGCCTGTCCTTTCGGTAGATGATCCTCAGCCAGTTCCCATAGGATTCTTTCTCCCACAGGCGAATCGGCTGGCTCGGCGATATCAAAAAGACGCGCGTATACGCGCCGTATATTTCCGTCCAGCGCAGCGACGTCCATACCGAAAGCGATCGAAGCGATCGCGCCGAGGGTATAGCGTCCAATGCCCGGCAGTTTCCGCAGCGCCACCAGATCACGCGGCAATTCACCAACATGTTCATGCACTACAATTTTCGCGGCTTTGTGCAAATTGCGGGCGCGGCTGTAATAGCCAAGCCCCTCCCATGCGTGGAGTACATCGTGTTCACTCGCGTTTGCCAAAGCGCGAACATTTGGAAATAAACGCATCCATTTTTCAAAATAGGGAATGACCGTTTCGACGCGCGTCTGCTGAAGCATGATCTCGGAGACCCACACGGCATATGGATCGGGATCGGGAACGCGCCAGGGTAGCGTCCGCTTGTTATCGCGGTACCAGGATAACAGTCGAGAAGAGAGGCGGGAGTTCATATCATCCCTCTGCATCGATTAGGGTAAAAAATCACGGAGGCACAGGTCAGAAATATCCTGCATCTCCGTGTTAGAGCCGCCGTGGACGGCGATTCGAGCGAATGAACAATGTCAAAATTGAAACCCGCCACGCGCGGGAACAACTTTATATGAAAAGTTTTTGACGTAGTTGAAGAGGCGATCCTGCAGCACGTCCCAGTCGCTTGAATCAAGAATTTGACGGGCTTGTGAAATATCCGTTGCAAGCAGGCCAACCTGAATTTGAGGATACGATCCGTATATGGTGGCCCATGCCTCCGCGGGTTGCAGTCCAAGCTTTTGCACACCGGGGATAAACTCGCCGATGATGAACTCGAGATAATCCTGATCGCGCTCACCGGCAATATCCCATGTCATCAATACTTTTACAGCCATGGGATCAACTCGTTTGATACTCCAACACGACGACGTGCGTTTCATGTGGAAGGCCACTGCGCGTCACCTTCAGGGACGGTTGAGACTCTGTCTGGGAAAGTCCCATCTCTTTGATGAATTTGTTCAGCGGGTCGAGCGGGAGTTTCACATGCGGTGTGGAATAATGCATGGGGATGACGAGATTCGGCTCAAGCATGCTGATGATTTCCGCCGCCTTCGCCGCGTTCAGCCCGCCCCCGCCTCCCACCGGCACAAGTGCGACATTAATCGTGCCCAATGATTCGATCTCAGATTGAGTCGGCGTCTGCTTTAGATCACCTAAATGCGCGACCGTGATGCCGTCGTAATCAAAGACAAAGATCGTATTGCGCGCAGCGTCATCTTTTGCTTTCTTCCTGTTTGAGGCACCATCCGTTTGAACACCGGTGATGAACACGCCGCCGATCTCAAATTCGCCAGCCCCGTCGATGACATGCGATATGCCTTTTACTGCCTCAGTGTTGTTATGACCAGGCGCAGCATGACTCACTGTAACGATGTCAGATTTGAGTCTGAGTGCAGAGTAGCCGATCGATTTACTATCAAATGGATCCGTCACCACCGTGGCATAATTGCGCTCGGTGAGACGAAAACATGAATGTCCGTACCAGGTAATTTCCATAAATGTGAAGCCTCCAGGAGGTATTATACTCGGTGTTAGAGGCGCAGGATTTGAGACTTACGCGACTTTTATTCTCCCCTTCACCAACTCTTCGACAAATCTCCAGCGTTTCGTTTTTGTGTAATCCCCTCCTGCTGGATAAAAGTATTTTGAGTAATAGGTCCAGTGATCCTTGCCAAAATTTTTATCGCTGGTTCCATTCTCCAAAAGATAACGTTTAATTCTTGCTTCGGCCCACTTCGAAAGATCATTGTTTCTGCCCCAGCCAACATACATGGTTATAGATTCGGCGAAATCTTCCCGACGATTAAACCGCCAATTCGAGCCGCTGGGTTTGTCTCCATAGAAATAACCCGCCGCATTGCAGCCCGGTTTTCTGCCGCGCCGACCGGACCTGTTTTCTTCTGCGAAAAATCTTGTATCTGATAAACCGACCAGTTTCATCACCCACGACAATAATGGACGCGTTGAGCCGCCAGTATATTTTTCAAGAGCAGCTGATAATTTCCAATTATGATTTGCATCCCAGGCGTGTGCAAACTCATGGACAACCGTCCATGCAGAAAACGAGCCTTTCGCGCTGAGTCGAACGTGGTGCGCCAGCGCTTCTCCGCCATGTGAGCCTATATCCGTCTTTATTATAGTCACACCACCCAGATTTTGAATAAATTTATCGCGCCTGCCCATGATCCCAGCCAGCAATCCGATGGAACGATAGAGTCTGTCCAATTCATCTTTGAACCAGTTGCCTTTCTTCCACGCGCCATCTGCATCTACGCCCCAATCCGCGATGACATTCACCTGATAGTCCGTGTGTAGTTGTGTCAATTTTTCGGTCGCGTATTGGATCTCTGAATTTTCCATCGGAAACTCCTTCTGAGAAGAGTTTACAACAAATGGCATGGCACGTCAAAAGTTGTAGAACACAATTTTGTTTAACTTCTACGATTCCTCCCCACCCAGTTCCTCCGCAATCCCTTCAAACTGTGTCAGAGCGGATCGCAAATCTTCGACGATCTCCATCGCCAGCACCTTGGGATTTGGCAAATTGGCGGAGTCTTCCAAAGACTCGTCCCTCAGCCAGAAGATATCGAGATTGACCTTATCGCGCGCAATCAGTTCTTCGTAGGTAAATGCCCGCCAGCGACCTGCCTGCTCGGACGGCGACCAGGTTGGGGTGCGTTCGAAGCGATTGTCGGTGTGGAAACATTCCACGAATTCGTCGAGATTCCCGCGCGCCAGCGGATTCGTCTTGAGCGTGAAGTCCATGTTGGTGCGCAGGTCGTAGATCCAGAGTTGCTTCGTCCAGGGAGTCTCGGAGGCAGGCTTGCGGTCAAAGAAGAGAACGTTAGCTTTGACTCCCTGTGCATAAAAAATACCCGTTGGCAGTCGCAGAAGGGTGTGGACATCGCATTCGTGCAGGAGCTTTCGGCGGACCACTTCGCCAGCCCCGCCTTCAAATAGCACATTATCAGGTACAACGACCGCAGCTTTGCCGTTCATGTTGAGAATGTTCCGGACGTGCTGGACAAAGTTGAGTTGTTTGTTGCTTGTGGAAGTCCAGAAATCTTCACGGACAATATTCTGAGACTCACGCTTGATCTCACCTTCGTCGGTCACAAATGTAACACTGGATTTCTTGCCAAAAGGCGGATTGGTGAGCACCATGTCGAAGTATTCGCCGGGATGGGAGGCGAGACTATCCGCCACATGGATGGGACTGCGACCCATCTCAGAGCCGTCACCAAACGAACCGATGCCATGCAAATACAAATTCATTACGCACAGACGCGCGGTGTTATCTACGATCTCCCAACCATGCAAGGCTT
>JAXIPJ010000110.1:0-11178 GCA_045402985.1 Anaerolineales bacterium | reverse complement strand
CGACAATATTAGGATGTTTGAGCTGACGCAGCGCTTCACCTTCGCGTTTGAAGCGCTCCAGCATGTCCGGATCAATCACCAACTCGCTGGAGATGACTTTAAGGGCCACATCCCTTCCGCTCTGCGTATCGGTGGCGCGATAGACCGTGCCCATCGCCCCTTTGCCGAGTCGGATACTGACTGTATAGCGGTTGTTGAGATTTTGACCAATCATGTGTTGCTCCCGGAACAGCTTTGATCAATAAATACCATGATTATTGCAAGCGCCGCGCTTTCGTCAAGTTGTTCGTGTATGGGGAAAGGTCCATGGGATTTCCAATCAGTTTCCGAAAACTATTGTTTATTGATCGTATAATAATACCTGCCTGGAAACAGCGGATTTGAAATACTGCCAAAAACCCAGCGTTGTTCGAATAAATGGCTGGTTGATAAGGCAAGCGGCAAGCCTATCGCTTGATCGTAGTATAGCTGGTTCGCCTCCATGTATATGTTTGCACGCCGAGTGGGATCTGTTTCAGCAAGGCCGCGATTCAAAATATCCTCGAATTGAGCCACCATTTCCGATGGCAAGCTCTGGCGGGAGGGGTACGTGCCCACTGTAAAAGGTGAATACCAGTTGTGCGGATCGTGAATATCTTCGACCCAGCCGCCAATTATGACTGGAAGTTGATTTGCATTCTGGGCATTAAAATATGTATCAGCCGGCAGACCAGGAGTCTCTACACGAAAATTGCTATTGATGCTTCTTATATTACGGGAGAGTATCTCAGCGACATTTTGACGAGTGCTATTGTCTTGGCGATAGGCGATTTGGATTCGGAAACCAATTTCCCAAACGTCGTTTGGATCTTGTCCTGCAGGAATGCCGTCGTTATCTATGTCTGCCGTCTTAAATTCTTCTTCACACTTAGCTAAATCAAACGTGTAATGGGGTGAATTGCTAAAATAACCAGGCATGCCAGGTAGGGGAAGCTGGAAGGATTGGATCGCTTCTCCATTGTGAACATTCGCGATGAAAGCGTCCCAATCGAAACAATAAGCAAATGCCCTACGAATGTGAATGTCGTTGAAGAAGTCTGGGGGAATGCCGTTGCCATCCAACTGGCCAGAGCCAATAAATGAATTGTCAGATTGCGAGATATCAAAGTTGAACAGAATCAAAAATTGAACAAGATTAGGACCGCCAAGACGGACGCGGAGAGGTTTTGAATTGTTAACCACTGCGCACGTCTGATAGGCACCGATTTCAAGATCAAATTCGCAACGTTCACCCACAAGTTCATTTATCTGAGAGAGATTGTCCACGAGAACATCGGTGCTATCGGCATCACCAGATTGGACCATCGCGAAGCGGTCAGCCCATTCGGGAACTTGTTTCAGTATTACACGCTCAAGTTTGGCGGGCTCAAGCCAGTAGTTGTCATTGCGCGTCAAGACCAATTCTTCATCTGGCTTATAAGATTCGAGTTTGAAGGGTCCCGTACCATTTTCAATTGTGGAGAATGGATCATCGACTGATTGCATGGCATAAAAGTTTTGCCATGTAGCACAGGATCCATCCCAACCTTGATTTTCAATCACCCACTTCTTATCCA
Source organism: Anaerolineales bacterium (assembly GCA_045402985.1). Taxonomy (GTDB): domain Bacteria; phylum Chloroflexota; class Anaerolineae; order Anaerolineales; family Villigracilaceae; genus Defluviilinea. The sequence goes on along the minus strand of JAXIPJ010000110.1, from coordinate 9,583 downwards.
TAATGGAGCCCCAAGGTTGAGCAATGGTAGGTAGGAATGGACTCCAGGCTTGTGTCAGGGTCATGGTCACCGTTCCAGCAGCGTCATCAGCCACGATCGCAGACTGAACTTTTTCACACGCGGCTTTAACGGCAGTCGGATTAAATGCCTGAAGTGCTGCGCGATCATCAGAGAGACCGCCGTTGGGATCAACCACTGCGGAGATGTCATCCAAGCCGATACCGAAGAAGGGCTCTGTCAGAAGCCACTGTGGGGATGCGCTGCCGCCTTGCAAGAGACCACGCTGGAAAGAGTAAGCGACATCTGTAGGAGTCAACTCATCGCCATTATGGAATTTTACATCTTTGCGAATGTGGAATGTCCAAACCTTTCCGTCAGCAGAGAGTTCCCATGATTCGGCCAACCACGGTACAAATTCATCAGTGGCTTCGTGATCATAGAAAACGAGAGTCTCGTAGGTGTTCTGAAGAATGTTTGCACTTACGAGATCGTATGCCAAGGCTGGGTCAAGTGTGTCGATATTAATATTGCTCAGAGCCTGAGTAAAAATTTTTGGATCTGGAGATCGAAGATTATTCGATACCTCTATGCCAGAGGAAGACGGAGTGCTTACAGGCGTCTGAGTTGTGTCAATTAACGTCGCTTCTGCAGATGATTCCGTTGTAGGCAATCCAGTTGGACCTGGAGTGCTCAGACTGGCTAAATATGATAATCCCCATACTCCACTTGCAATGACGGATAATCCTATTATGCCGATGATGGCCCATTTCAAGACTGACGGTTGTGGGGTAGCAGGTTTGGCTATTGGGTGCTGGGGGATTGTTGCGGTTTGCACGCTTTCCAGATCAACAGCCACCTGACGTATGGTTTGGTAGCGACGGGTTTTATCGCGGGTGAGCATGCGGCTGACAATTTTTACCAGGCTAGTGGGCAATTCAGCGCGTAATCTTTTCAAGTCAGGTGGCAGGGTGGTCAGAATCTTATTCATCACTGCTGCGCCAGTTTCCCCACCGAACGGGACCTGTCCGGACAGCATTTCGAAAAGAATGACTCCCAGCGACCAAATATCTGCCTGGGCATCCAGCGGTTTGCCTTCCCAAGCCTCGGGAGACATATAGTAAGGCGTACCCACCTGAGTGCCACTGCGGGTCATCCGCGTTCCTTCGCTCAGTTTTGCCACACCAAAATCCGCCAGTTTGGGCGTGTCATCCTCATCGATCAGGATGTTTTCTGGTTTGAGATCCCGATGGATAATGTTCAGCCTGTGGGCGCGGATAAGCGCATCACAAAGATCCAAAGCAATCTGGCGAACGCGCTCGATCGGCAAAGGACCCGTTTTGATCAATTCATACAAACTGCCACCTGGGACGTATTCCATAACGATCACATAATGTTCGTCATGCTGAAATGCATCGATAAACCCAACAATATTGGGATGTTTGAGTTTGCTCAGGGCCTCGCCTTCACGCTTGAAACGTTCGAGCATATCAGGATCAACAACGAGTTCGCTGGAGATGACTTTGAGCGCCACATCCCGGCTGCTGTGTGTGTCAGTAGCGCGATAGACCGTTCCCATCGCCCCCTTGCCTAGGCGGGTAGCGATTGTGTAGCGCTTGTTGAGGGTTTGACCAATCATGTGTTACTCCCTAAAAGGCTTGATTTGAGATTCCAAGATTATGACGAGTGCCGCTTTGCTAATCTGAATCCAAATACTAAGTTTTACTTCGGATGTTTGGATACGTTTAATACCCAAACAGCAGTTGAAAAAGGCATTTATACTCCGATAGAAAGGTATCAGGAAAAACTGCAAGTTATCAAAGCAATAGCATTGCAAAGAAAGCATAATAATCACCTTCCCCAGGTAACACGGAAATCTAGAACACGACCATCTGTGTCCGTGATCTGGACTAATTCATCTGTCAACAGGGAAACTACGAACACATCCCCAAAATCCTGTCCGTCTGATGCATTTCGATTGGAGACAAACGCCAGCCATTGCCCATCGGGCGAGAAGCATGGTCCACGAGACCAGTTCTCTGCACCACCACTGAAGGTGATTTGCCTACGTTTGGTACCGTCATTGCGCATGATCCATACCTCTGATCTTTCACTGGTTGACGTCGATTGAAAAGCAATCCAATCCCCATCCGGAGACCACGCAGTCGTATAATTCTCATTCCTGTCTTTCGCCAGGGGAACGGGGTTTCCTCCATCAACGTCAACTTTCCAGATACTACTACCTCTACCTACTTCCAAAATGGAGAAGGCTATTTCGGAACCGTCCGGCGACCAGACCGGATGTAACGCTCCAAACATACCATGATTAATTGTGCTTACCATTTCCCCCGTCTCCACATCATAGATTGGGAAGTAGTCCTCGCCGCTGAGATGACAGACCACGCGTCGACCATCCGGCGCGAAGGACGCGGACGCACACTTGTCTATCAGCTTTGGGCTGCTGGTGGCTTCAAGATCCATGAAGAAGATCTTTCCCAAATAAAGATCATCGAAAACAAGGCTTTTTCCATCATACGTAAGCCAGGGTGAATAATAGCGGCTTTGTGTGGGACTCTCCGGAGAAAGTAATACCTGGGGTTGAGTACTGCTAGCAAAGTCCAGCAGGTCCAGCTGGTACACTTTGGCAGCATCACGTCTGACGTAAACCAGTTTGCCTTGCTCGAAGGAGGAAGCCACAATTGGCGTTTCAGTAGGAGTTTCCTCGGGAGTGGGTATGGAAGTCTCAGTAGCTGGGGATGTTGGTGTAGCAGTTTCCACGGGAGAAGGATTTATGATCCAATTGAACGCGAGTCCCAACGTTGCTAGTAACACCATAAGAATTACTGCCCCCCCGGAATATACCAAGACAGAATTAAAGTTCGCCGCTGGTTTGCCGCTCTCAAGGTCAACAGCCACCTGGCGCATGGTTTGATAGCGGCGTTTTTTGTCGCGGGTGAGCATGCGGCTGACAATTTTTGCCAGGCCTGGCGACACTTCGGCACGCAGCTTTTTCAGATCTGGCGGCTGGGTGGTGAGGACTTTGTTCATCACCGTAGCACCTGTATCTCCGCCAAAGGGAACCTGTCCCGCGAGCATTTCAAACAGCATCACACCAAGTGACCAAATATCTGCCTGCGCGTCGATGGTTTGGCCCTCCCAAGCCTCAGGAGACATGTAGTATGGAGTGCCAACCTGTGTTCCCGTGCGGGTCATACGTGTGCCTTCATTCAGGCGGGCTACCCCAAAATCAGCCAGTTTTGGTTTGCCATCTTCGGTCAGTAATACGTTTTCCGGTTTGATATCACGGTGAATAATGTTTAGATGATGAGAGCGAATGAGCGAATCGCACAATTCCAAGGCGATGCGGCGGGCGCGATCAATTGGCAGCGGCCCTTTTTTGATCAGATCATGCAGACTACCGCCCGCTAGATATTCCATCACAATCACATACTGACCCTTATGTTCGAAGGTGTCAACGAACTTCACGATGTTTGGATGATCGAGCTTACGCAAAGTTTCTGCTTCCCGCCGGAAGCGTTCAATCAATTCCGGACGTCTGATCATCTGGCGGGCGAGAATTTTGACCGCCACCTGCTGACCGGTTTGTTCGTCGGTGGCGAGATAGACTTCACCCATGGCGCCTTCGCCTAACAGGGAGGTGATTGAATAACGGTTGTTCAGCGTCTGACCAATCATGAAGAGCTCCCTGGAAAGGCAGGTTATCTAAGTTATCTAAGGGTGGTTGTCAGGAAGGCATATGAAAAGAGTAAATTCACATACGTGATCTGCAAAGAGGTTATCTCGCCAAGACAACCAATTCATACGCATAAGTTCCTGCGGGATATGTGGTCTGGCCGTCAGAGATTTCTGTTGCTAGAATCCGAGTGGCTTGCAAATTAAGAGAAAGGTTTTTAGGGAAATTACCAATCACAGTCGCGCGATAATTACATTTCCATCCATCATTGGCATCAAGATAATATTCAAAAATATATTCATCCGGAACTTTCTCGCCATTTACCATGAAGATGGTCGAAATATTTTCCATATTCCTGTCCAAAGTTGCTATGTCAACGGCACACCAATACACAGGCCATAGGTATTCTCCATTGGTATCCACGCTACCCGAAAATGTTTGAACACCCGGAGATAGCATATCTTCCACAATCAACGCGTTGGCATCCCAAATGCTCACGAGATCAGGGATTTCATTCAAAGTGGGAGTGCGCAGTGAGACAATCTCACTCCAGGCATTTTCCTCTGTGTTCGCTGTTGGGGACACTGCAGGTGAGACTGTCAATGTAGCGAATTCGGTTCGTGTGGGATTCGAAAAGCTCTGCTGGGTACTTGTAGGAGGACGGCTGAGAGGAAGAAAATTAGTCCGACCTAGCCATACTCCCAAAATGATGATCGCAACCAAAAATATTCCTACCACTAACATACCCCACTGCGACAGCATCACAGGCGATGTGTTCAATGGACGACCACGTTCCAGGTCAACGGCCACTTCCCGCATCGTCTGGTATCGTCGCTTCTTGTCACGCGTGAGCATACGCTTGATGATTTGTGTAAGGGCAAGTGGTACTTCACTCCTCAGCTTATTCAAGTCTGGCGGTTGAGTAGTCAATACCTTGTTCATTACGGCTGCACCTGTATCCCCCCCAAAAGGCACTTGCCCGGTTAGCATTTCGAACAGCATGACTCCCAAAGACCAGATGTCCGTTTGGGCATCGAGGATTTTGCCCTCCCAGGCTTCGGGAGACATGTAATAAGGCGTTCCGACCTGCGTTCCACTTCTTGTCATGCGCGTGCCTTCGCTCAATCTCGCCACACCAAAATCAGCCAGCTTAGGCGTGCCATCTTCGCTGAGTAATACATTTTCAGGCTTAAGATCGCGGTGAATGATGTTCAAGTGATGAGAACGGATCAGCGCGTCACACAACTCGAGGGCGATGCGATTAGCTCGTTCAATCGATAACGGACCTTTTTTGAGCAGATCGTGCAGGCTACCGCCGGAAACGTATTCCATCACAATCACATAATGCCCCTCGTGCTCGAAGGTATCCACAAACTTCACGATGTTTGGATGATCGAGCTTGCGCAGGGTTTCTGCTTCACGCCGAAAGCGTTCAATCAATTCCGGATGTGTGATCAACTGGCGCGCGAGAATTTTGATCGCCACTTGCTGACCGGTCTGTTCATCGGCGGCGAGGTATACTTCTCCCATCGCACCCTCACCAAGGAGGGTAGTGGTGGTGTAGCGGTTGTTGAGTTTCTGTCCAATCATGGATTGCCCTCTGATAAGATTTATTCAAGATGATTAGGAAATAATGGGGATGCTTCGTCAGATGATTCGTCTGATAAATTCGTCCAACTTTCTATATTTAATATATTTGTTAGTGGGTCCAGCAAGTAGACTTCATTTCTAACCGATCTGTTTGAAGTAAAGTATATGTTCAGTCCATAAAAAATTGGTCCCCAACTTCCAAATTCTCCATCTGTGTTAGTCACACGTTCAATGCCTCCATTTATCAGCCTCCGGTAAATCTCGGCTTTGTTATCTTCTCGATCAGAAGTGAAATAAAGATTTCCGCCAGGGCTGGGCGCGGATCCCCAGCTTTCAAACTCCCCACCTGTGTTAGTAACCCGTTCAATGTTCCCATCTATCAGCCTCCTGTAAATCTCGGCTTTGCCATCTTCTCGATTGGAGGTGAAATAAAGATTTCCGCCGATACTGGGCGCGGCTCCCCAACTTTCGAATGGATCCGGTGTGTTAGTAAAACGTTCAATTCTCCCAGCCGGGAACCGCCGGTAAATCTCAGCCTTACCATCCCGGTTTGAAGTAAAGTAAATATTTCCACCCGGACTCAATACGGGATCCCAATTATCTCCGCCTCCTACAGCAATAAAGGGGTTTGACTCACCATGTAAGTAAAAAACACCAGAATCTGGAATAGAAAAAACCACCGAGCCATCCGTTGGAGCATCAGCCGGGGGGGAGACAGGAGGATCCACTGGTGACTGTAAAGAAGGGAAATACACTACAGCAATGACCAAAACGACCAAACCAATAATTCCCGCGATGAGAAAATAGGGAGGTACTTTCCGCACTGCCGAACTTGATCCTGAGACGAACTTGGTGAGAGCTGATTTTAGACCGGAGAGGATTGTATTGACGTTCTTCGTCAGCGCGGCTCTTCTGGCAGCTCGACGTTCCCTGCGGCGTTCAACCTCCGCAGGATCGATGGGTCTGGGTCTAGGTATGGGTACAGGTGTCGTTGACTGCTGGCCGCGTTCGAGGTCAACGGCCACTTCGCGCATGGTTTGATAACGACGCTGCTTGTTGCGAGTGAGCATTCGACCAATGATTCTTACCAGCCCGGCCGGTACATCAGCTCGTAGTTTCCTCAGGTCCGGTGGAGGCGTTGTGCTGATCTTGGTCATCACGGCAAGCGGGGTGTCCCCGCCGAACGGGACCTGGCCGCTCAGCATCTCGAATAGCACCACTCCCAAAGACCAGATGTCAGTCTGCGCGTCGAGAGTTCTCCCCTCCCAAGCCTCGGGAGACATGTAATATGGTGTGCCAACCTGCACGCCACTGCGGGTCATACGTGTGCCTTCGCTCAGGCGGGCTACACCGAAATCAGCCAGCTTGGGCGTGCCATCGTTGTCTATCAGAATATTTTCCGGTTTGATGTCGCGGTGGATGATCTTCAAACGGTGCGAACGGATCAGTGCATCGCACAAGTCCAGCGCCATCTGAATAGCGTACTCGATGGGCAAGGGACCTTTTTTGATCAAATCATACAAACTACCGCCCTCTACGTGCTCCATGACAATGACGGCCTGTTCATCATGTTGAAAGGCATCTATATACCCGACAATGTTAACATGCTTAAGCTGGCGCAAGGCTTCGCCTTCGCGTTTGAAACGTTCGAGCATCGCGGGATCAACAGCAAGTTCACTTGAAATGATTTTGAGTGCTACATCCCGTCCGCTCTGCGTGTCGGTGGCACGATAGACGGTGCCCATCGCTCCTCTGCCAAGGCGAGCCAGGATCGTATAGCGGTTGTTCAGAGTTTGTCCGATCATCGCGCGATCTCCTCGCCAGCCCACTGCGGATAAAAGGTCCCCAGCCAGTGCTCTGGCAACTCGTCGATCTTGGTCCGTGTTGAATCGTCGCAACCGTTCGGTTGATTATTGCAATTCGCATCGATCGAGTAGACGTCGCCGCTCGCAGTCTTAATCACCACTGATTTTCCATCCGGGCTCCAGGCAATTTGTGCGGGCCAGCCGTTTAATTCATCATTTCGAACTAGCTGCGTAAGGCCACTGCCGTCTTTATTAATAACCCAAACAATAAATATCGTATTCACATCACTACCCAGGGCGACCCAGGCAATCTGCTGACTATCAGGCGACCAGGCAACAGATGCTGGATAAAACAGGAGACCCGTCGTTAGCTTGTTTTTGCCTGTCCCATTCGGTCTGATGATTATCAGACCGCCCTCACCACCATAGGCGATCCATTCCCCATCTGGCGACCAAGCTGGCTGGTAATTCCATTCTCTGTTTTCTGTTAAACGGATTAAGCCACTGCCATCTCGATTCACAATAAACAGATCCTGACCAAACCCGCCCCTGGGATTTTCAATAACTTCTGCGCTAAGATAATCAGAAATCACAATTTGCGATCCATCCGACGACCAACTAAAATTATTTTTGTCGGCAAGAACCTCTCTCAGGCCTAATGGTGTTTGGCCGTGGGTGCGGCTGGAAATGCAAATATCTCCGGCGCATGTTTCCAGTTTTTCACCCAAGTCAATAGGACTAAACGTATTGGTGGGAAGAGGTGTCGAGCTTGGCCTAGGAGTAGCGGACAGGCTGGGGGTTTTGGTCACACTCGCAGGCATGGTTTGTGTCGTGAGCCCGGCCGGCCCATTACGGTTGCTGATCCCGAATGCTCTGCCAATTACCAAGACAAAGAGAATACCTGCCAGCAAAACTAATCCCCAGCGCAATTGGCGGATGGATTTCGACCCAGCTTGTGCCGCAACAGCTGTGACTCGCTCCAAGTCGGCAGCCAATTGGCGCACTGTTGGGTAGCGGTGTTTCTTGTCGCGTGTGAGCATCCGTTTAATAATTTGGGCGAACTGCACAGGTACATCTGCCCGCAACTTCTTCAGATCTGGTGGTCTGGTGGTGAGCACCTTATTCATGACCGCGGCACCCGTATCCCCGCCGAACGGTACCTGACCCGTTAGCATTTCAAACAGTAAGACTCCTAGAGACCAGATATCCGCCTGCTCGTCCAGTGATTTGCCCTCCCAGGCTTCGGGTGCCATGTAGTATGGTGTGCCGACCTGTGTCCCGCTACGAGTCATGCGCGTGCCTTCGTTGAGGCGTGCGACCCCAAAGTCGGCCAGCTTGGGAACGCCATCCTGATCGATCAAGACATTTTCCGGTTTGATGTCTCGGTGAATGATATTGAGGCGATGGGCGCGGATCAAAGCATCACAGAGATCCAGGGCAATCTGGCGGGTTTGTTCAATGAGCAACGGTCCTGCCTTGATCAAATCGTGCAGGCTGCCGCCGGAGACATATTCCATGACAATCACATAATGCTCGTCATGCGGAAAGGCATCGATAAAACCGACAATATTGGGATGTTTGAGTTTACTGAGGGCTTCACCTTCGCGTTTGAAACGTTCCAGCATATCAGGATCGACAGCCAATTCGCTCGAGATGACTTTGAGCGCCATATCCCGCCCGCTTTGTGTATCCGTGGCGCGATAGACCGTGCCCATCGCCCCTTTTCCGAGGCGGGCAGTGATCTTGTAGCGGTTGTTGAGCGTTTGGCCGATCATATTCCTCCGAAATTCACCCCTCACCTATGGTACAGACACAGGAGCAGACGTTTCAGTCACAATGTCCACGACTGTCATATTTTCGAGCAAGTCAGCAGCGGTTAAGCCGTTCGGATATCTGCCATCTAACGCTCGGATGAAGTATGGAGGCAGGTGACGGAAGTGCATGATGGCGGTGACGGTCACATTCTCACCTTCAAAGCCGGTCAGGTCGAAATCATATCCATAGGATGCCGAATCGCGCGGCTCTCCATTGACCAGTATGGTGTTGTTAAGCGCATCCATGGCTTGCTGGTCGCTGGCGCGCACGCGGGTCTTGACGATATCGGCCAGCAGGGATTGATATGGCACTTCTTCAAATATCCCATCGCTGTTGATGTCGCCATCGGTCAGGATTTTTTGGAAGTTGGTCAGCCAGGGGTCGCATCCGCTGAGAGGAGCGACCGAGCGGGGATTCAACTGAACCAACTCATCGTTCTTGCTGGCTTTAAGTCCCAATTCAGCCAACGCGAGCGGATCACATGTCACCAATTCGGCTTGCGGCGAATCCACTTGCCCGGAGGCGCAATCCGCTTCGATGATCTGACCGTTTATATCCAAATCCGCGAGGCAGACCTGTGTGCCCGAACTCGTCTCAGCATAGACCTCCAGCCACATCTGGCGGGCAAAAGCAAAGCCAGTGGGAAGGTTATGTCCCTCCAGATTGCTGTCGACGGTCACGA
>JAXIPJ010000358.1:0-23926 GCA_045402985.1 Anaerolineales bacterium | reverse complement strand
GCATTCTTTCTACTTGGTGACTACAGGTTTGATGCTGGTTTGGTATCTACGGTATGAATGGCAGTCAAACGCCCGCGCCTGAACAATACCCCTATTAGATACCCATTTTGGGGCATGTGGGTAGCCCAGCCCGGATGTACTCTGGCATTAGCTCGAGTCTAGTACTGATGATCTCACTCATCACTGTTCCATTTGTGGACTAGAAAGGAAAGGAATATGTTAACTGCAAATCTGATTCGTTGGAGTGGACTGATAAGTGTCCTGGCAGGCGTGCTCTACGCTCTAGGCGCACTCCTTCATCCTGTTGGCGAAGATCTTGCCGCCTACGCCAGTCCTAAATGGGTGCCAGCGCATCAAGTTTATTGGGTTTCAGCAATGCTTATGCTTTTCGGCCTGGTAGGACTGTATGCGCGCCAAGTGGAAAAGACAGGCTGGCTCGGGCTGGTCGGTTTCGTTCTGGCATTCATTGGCACCGTCCTTGTAGATAGCATATTTGTCATGGCCTCGACTGTCATACACTTAGTAGCTGTACAGGCGCCTGCTCTGTTTGATCAAGCCGCGGCACCGCCTACCTTTGGAGTGCTTGTGGTCGTCCTGGGTTTCATCCTGGGTTATATCCTGTTTGGCATAGCAACGATGCGCGCAGGTGTGTTGCCGCGTTGGTCGGGTTTATTGTTCATCATCGGGTCGGCGATGTTTATGATTTCGGAAGCAGTGCCCTTGAATGCCTCGTTATCGCATCTCATCGTCACCATGGGTGATGTGATCTTTGGCGCCGGTTTTGTATGGATGGGTTTCGCACTCTGGTCCGAAAAGCGCGAGCTTGCTAAATAATTGAAAGCTTGGAACAAAAGGAGACATTAACCATGTTTAGTACAACCCGTTCGTTTAGCTCACAAGGGACCAAGATGTTATCCAAATTGGCTGCCCTTGCCATCGCAGCCATCACGTATTTCGCCGTAATCATAGTCATCCTTCACTTCCTACGCCCCGATCTCGACCCGATCAGCCGGACAACCAGTGAGTATGCGGTTGGCTCTTATGGGTTTTTGATGACTTCCGCTTTTTTCAGCATGAGTTTGGCTTCCTGGGTGCTGATCGTTGGACTCTATCAGGGCGTCTCACAGCCAGCGCGCTCTCGGGTGGGTCTGGGTCTGTTGGGATTATGGGGGGTAGGTGCGCTGATTGCTATGCTCTTCCCGATCGACCTGGAAGGGAGTCCACAAACAGTCGCGGGAACGATTCACCGAATCAATGGCCCTTTGATATTTCTTTGTGTGACCGTTGGCACGATCTTGTTGTCGCGGCGCTTCAAGCAGGATGAAAACTGGCGTCTCATCTACCGCCCGGCGCTGCTTCTGTCACTGGTCATGTTGGCAGCGTTTATTTTGACGTTCCTCAGCTTTGCCGCACAGTTAGGATTTACCGGTCTCATGCAGAGAATTCACCTCGCTGCACTCGTGACCTGGATGCTTCTCACGGCGGCGCGTCTTCGTTCAATTGCAATTCAGTCGAATTGAATGCATTGATGAGCGAGTGCATGTAAATGGATACGATGTCTGAACAGAACAAGCGTGTGGTAGGCCGTTTTTTTACGGAAGTGTGCAACAAAGGAATTATCGCGCTCATCGATGATCTGTTTGCCTGCGACTGGGTGGGACACGCGCCGCGCAAAGAGTTCAACGGACCTGAAGAGTTGAAGCTGTTCGTTGCCGCACAACGCCGGGCGTTTCCTGACCTCAAAGTTAGAGTGGAAGACCTGACGGCCGAAGGGGATAAGGTCACCACGCGCTGGACGCTCTGTGGCACTCACCAGGCCATTCCACCGACCAGCAAATTGCTGAACTTCGGCGGGATGACTCTGGCTCGCCTTGCGAATGGGAAGATCATCGAGTCTTGGGCTAACTGGAGAGAAACTATTGATATGGATCCCGTCGCAAGCACACCCAATGAATGGAGATGATTGAAATGATTACCAGTAACAGATTACAAAAAAAACCGGCGATGAGAGAATCAGCCCTAGTCTACGATACCATTGTGATTGGCGGCGGCCAGGCTGGATTGGCTACTGGCTATTATCTTAAGCAGCTGGGGCGTCAGTTTATCATCCTGGACGCGAACGAGCGCATCGGCGACTCGTGGCGGAAGCGGTGGGACTCGCTACGCCTTTTCACCCCGGCACGCTTCGACGGGCTCCCAGGCATGCGCTTCCCTGCCCGGGGACACGCCTTCCCGACCAAGGACGAGATGGCCGACTACCTTGAGTCCTACGCGGTGCGCTTTGAGCTGCCAGTACGGACGAGCATCACAGTGGATTGTCTCTCCAGGAGAGATGGCCGATTCATAATTACAACTGGCGACCTCCTGTTTGAGGCTGACAATGTAGTGGTGGCAATGTCAAGTTGGCAGAAACCCCGGATACCGCTGTTTGCCCGAGAGCTAGATCCCAGCATCGTCCAGCTGCATTCCAGCGAATACAAGAACGTCTCCCAACTGCGGAATGGCGGAGTCCTGATTGTGGGAGCAGGCAACTCGGGGGCCGAGATTGCCCTCGAGGCAGCGCGTGGCCACCCGGTGTGGTTGTCAGGCAGGGATACTGGGCATGTCCCAATCCGCATTGATAGCGCTGCTGCGCGATTCATTGTTATACCCATACTGTTTCGGTTCATCTTCCACCGCGTGCTCACCCGGAATACACCGATAGGTCGGAAGACACCCCAGAAAGCCCTTTCCCACGGTATGCCGCTCGTGCGAACTAAGCCCAAGGACCTGTCCGCAGCCGGGATCCAACGTGTTCCCCGCGTTGTGGGCGCGAGGGGCGGGCGTCCTTTGCTAGAGGACGGTCGTGTCTTCGATGTGGCAAACGTTATTTGGTGCACAGGGTTCCATCCCGGATTCTCATGGATCGACTTGCCGGTCTTTGGCGAACAGGAACCGCTGCATGAGCGCGGAGTGGTAATTAGCGAGCCAGGTCTGTACTTCGTGGGCTTGAACTTCCTTTTCGCGGCCTCGTCTAGCATGATTCATGGCATTGGGCGGGATGCCCAGTACGTTGCTCAGACCATCCACGCGCTGAGCGAGCAGCGGCATATAGAGTAGTAGTTGGCAGACACAACTCTTCCGCTTGGATTATGTTTTGAATAAATAAGAAGCATTAGAGTTACTTGACGATTTCCCAAGGTTCAAGTAGATTTCTGAAAAGGTAATGCTTTTGTACTTTATTTTCCCCTGATTGCAGGGAAGGTGGTTCGGAACACGTCCCCTTGGGGGCATCAATTTCCCAGAAACCGCCAACAGACCATGTTGAGCGGTTTTTGTCTACGTTAAGGCTTGATTCGAGGGAAAAGCTGAATGATTTGGCTGTTCTGTAGAGCCAGAATTGAGGAAAATTGGTGTTGAGTGGTTCGAATCTCTTTACTAGTAAGTAATGCCCAAGGTTACTTTTGTAATTAGGGATTTGTATACTTAGTTCATCAAGCTTTATGGCTGCGCAGGGCATTGCTCAACATGCAAATACTGCTGGCATTCGTCCGCCGTCCAAGTCCGCGTCAAGCGTGCTTTTGCCAGCTCGACCAATTCTTCAATATTCAATGTGTATTCGCGAATCACACCGTCCATGCCTGTCGTGAAGAGGTGTGTTCCATCCGCGTTGAAATGCGCGCCGCGGACTTGCGCGGAGCTAGCTTGCAGGGTATGCAATTCTTTTCCGTTGCTCGCATCCCAAACCTTTGCTACACCATCCATACCAGCAGTGGAAATGTATTTTCCATCCGGGCTATATTCCAGTTGGTAAATCGTGGCGCTTTGCGTAAGCGGCGGGAACAGTACTTTGCCGGTTGCCATGTCGCGCACAACGGCCGTGCCGTCAATGCTCGCAGCAACATATTGCTTACTGTCAGGGCTAATGGCGACATGGACCACAAAACTCGCGTTGAACTCTTCGCTTAGGCGTTCACCGCTCTTAGCATCGAACACTCTTACAGCGGCTGATGAATCTCCCACCACCAAACGAGTTCCATCAGGACTCATTGCAATCGCGCCGCCAATTAGTTCTCCCTTTGCGACTACAATGTCGGCAAGTTGTGCGCCGCTCATAGAATCCCAGATGACCGCATGTCTTTCAACGCCCGTTGGGACCTGAGGATAGTCAAATATACCAAGAATGCGTTTCCCATCCGCGCTGAATGACGGAACGCCCACAAATGAAGGTTGACTATCCTTGTTGATTGGCGCCAAATTGAGGACTTGCTTGCCGCTCGCCACATCCCAAACACGTAGCGAATCTCCTGTAGCATATACAATGCGTTTACCATCGGCCGAAATGGCAAGGGTTGCCATAACATCTACTTGATGAGCATCTGTATCGGTAAACCTGAGAATTGGTTGATGTTGTGCTATATCCCAAACGATGAATTCACTTCCTGACTGGCGTGTCGCGAGGCGATTGCCGTTTTGACTGATGGACGAGCGCCAGATAGGCGCAACAGCAATCTCGGACAATTCATGGCTTGACTCGGCATCCCAAACAATCCCAGAGCCGTCATTACTCGCGGTAACAATATGCTTTCCATCGGGGCCAAAGCGCGCATCTTGGACCACATCCGTGTGCCCTATTAATCTGTAAAGCTGGTCTCCGGTTTCACTGTTCCACACCAGCGTCGTATGATCGAAACTCGTTCCAGCTACCTGCTTTCCATCCGGGCTAAAGGCGACGTTGGTAACTTGGTCTACAAGTCCAAAGAGCGTCACTAGTTCCTTTCCGGTGTTCGCATCCCAGATCTTGGCGGTCTGGTCGCCGCTTGCCGTCGCTATCTTGTTGCCGTCAGGACTAAACGCTGCCCCATAAACAGGTTGATGATGGCAACAGAGAGTGAGCAGCTCATTACCAGTTTCAGCCTCCCAGATTTTGGCAAACCCATCACTGCTCGCGGTCACAATCCGTTTTTCATCTGCGCTAAAAGCCACTGCCAGCACAGAAGGTTGATTTCCTTTCAAACTCACCAGCAATTTGCCTGTGCGTGTGTCCCAAATTTTGCCAATGTTCTGTGAACTTCCCACGACGACTTTCCCCAAATCAGATGTAAAGTCGCTCGCTACCCATTCGTCTCGCGTCATGGAAATTTTCGTCTGGTGAACGAGCTTGCCCGAACGCGCGTCAAAGATTTTTGCCCAGATAAAACTTTCGTCGTCGACGTCAGAGTCAAGACTCGCCAGCTGTGAGCCATCGGAACTATAAACGACGTTATCCCACCCGCGGGCCGCGCGCAGCCGCAATTCGAGCGGGGGTGAGAATATCATCGGAATTTGAAATAGTTCCTTGCCGGTCCTGGCATCCCAAACCCGGACCAGGCTAGCCGCGCGCGTTGCAATTTGATTGCCGTCCGGACTATAGACGACGCGAACCACTTGCCCCTTGCCCGGGCCGAGGGTCAGTTGCGCGCGCGACGCGAGCACCGCGCGGTGCAGCGCATCTTCCGCTTCCGGTAAAACCGTTTGATCTACTGTGTAGGTTGTGTCCACTGCTTTCAATGCAAGCAGAATACTGCGCTCCGGGTCTACCTCCAAATTGCTTATCGATGCCGCTGCCAATTCGCGGGAGGTTGCCAGGCGGCTCGAGTTTTGTGCCTGCCTGCCGAAGAATGTCGCGGCAATTGCCAAGACTAAGGCAGTGGCAAATGCGCCTGTAAGATAGTAGGAGCGTTTGCGTAATTCTGTTGCTGATTGCGTTTGTTCCTCCGCACGTTGTCTCTCTGTCTCAGCTAACTTTCGCGCGTTTTCCAGTTCACGTTGTTGTCTGATACGCTCTTCAGACTCACGACGATCACGCTCGGCAATGCTTGCCTCCAAATATGCTTTTTCATCTTGCGTCAGCGCAATGGAAGTATTTGCAGACCAACCTTCAAACTGCTCAAGCCTGGTGCCTGTTAATAGGAAACTCGCATCTCTGTCCGCGTTTTGCCATTCGTTGACCATCGCGGCGAGCTGTCTTTGCAAGCGAATATCGGCGCGGTTTTCACTCAACCACTCGCCCAAACGGGACCACTCACGTAATAGAGCCTCATGTGCGACTTCAATGGTCGCGCCACGGGTAATGGGGTCGCGATCAAAGGTGAGCAGGCGCGCTTTGCCGAGTAGATCAATGACCGCTGACAGTTGGCTTTTTTTCGTCGTCAACATTTCCAATTCCTCACGCAGCACTCTGCGGCGAGTATCTTCGGTTCCCTCGCCCAGAGTCACCAAACGCAAGAACAATTGCCGCGCTGTGGATTTACTCTCTTCATTTAAATTCGCATAAATCGCTTCAGCGCTTCGCCCCAGTGCGCCCAGTACACCGCCGATCTCGCGATAGGCTTTGTTGGTGAGTGTGCGGCCTTCTCGGTTGTCGAATAACTCTGAGAGCGCATATTGCAACAGCGGAAGCGTACCAGGCTGGTTCCCAGCTTCGCGAATGATTGTTGAAACAAGGCCCTTTTCCAGTCTGAGTCCGAGGAGTTGCGCAGGTCCGGCAACCGCGCGTTCCACCTCATCCGCTGTCATTGGCAGGACAAACTCAAAGCGGCGGTTCACCATCTCGCCAAAATCGACGTAGCTCAAAGGCTTATCGGTAAAATCCGCTCGCAGTGTGATGATCACGCGCAAACGACTACGCTCGTCCAGCACGGCAGTGGCCAGGTTTTCCAGGAGCAGGGCACGCTCGGCTTCATCTTCAACCAACGTGAAGATTTCTTCGAATTGGTCAATGACCAAAACCAATTCCACTGAATCATCGGCAGGCAGGATGCGATGCACCGCGCGCAACAAGCCGCGATTTCCATCTTTTAACTGCGATAATAAACTCTCCGGCGGATTCACCGCCACGCGCAGCAACGATGCCTCGAGCTCTTCAAACGGATGTTTGCCAGGAAGCATATCCACCACAAACCAATTTTCCGATCCAGGTAAACCGCCGCGCCTTAAGGCCGGAATCAATCCGGCTCGAACGACCGATGACTTGCCGCTGCCACTGGGACCGATCACTGCCAAAAAGCGACTCAAGTCGCCGCCCTCGCTCAGGCGCGCCAACAGTTGTTGGATCAACGTCTCACGCCCGAAGAAGTTTTCCGAGTCAGCTTCGTTGAAAGCACGCAGGCCTTTGAAAGGGTTGGCGATTTCAATATTAGCGTCTTCCTCTTCATACATGATCGTGGCCGGATGGGCATCCACCGTTCTGCCGATTGCCTGGCGAAAATCATTGAAGAACGCGAGTGTATCGGGGTAGCGCGCTTGCGGGTCTTTGGCAGTAGCACGAGCGATGATGGCATCCAGCGCGGCGGGCAGCCCGGCCTGATGCGCAGAGAGGGGAGGCATAGGTGCGTTGATATGTTGCTCAATCATGTCGAAGGGTGTGGGCCCTGCAAAAGGCAGTGCGCCGGTCAACATTTCATAGAGCATCACACCCAAACAATATACATCGGTCTGCGGTCGAACGGAAAGCGAACGGATCTGCTCCGGGGAGATGTATTGTGGTGAGCCAATGACTACGTCCAGTTGTGTTTGGTTTTCAAGATCGGGGTTTCCCAAATTCTTGGCGATGCCGAAATCAGCCAGATACGCATTGCTGTCTTCATCGAGCAAGACGTTGGCAGGCTTCAGGTCGCGATGAATCACGCCGATGCGGTGGGCGGCATTCAAGGCTGAACAAATTTGCTCCAGCATATGCGCGGTCATTTCAATGGAAAGTGCTCCGTGTTTCAGTAAGCTTTGAACATTGCCCCCGCGTAACAATCGCATCACCAGATATGCCACCCCTGGTTCGCGCCAGTAATCATAAAGCGGCACAATATGCGGATGTTCAAGCCGTGCCACAAGTTGCGCCTCAGCTTCAAAGCGGCGGATGAAATCAGGATGATTGGCAAAGGCAGGCAGGATGATCTTGACGGCAACTTCGCGTTCCACATTGGGTTGCACCGCACGATAGACCGAACCCATGCCACCCATGCCGATCCGTTCTGCCAGCGCATACCCGCGGATGGCACGCCCGGTCAGGTCTTCGCGCCCGATCTCTTCCATCAAGGGCGGAGGCGTAACCTGAGGCAGCTCGGATGATTCCGGGCGTACGGCGCGGGCGCTGCGTACAAACTCTGCCCTTTGCTCCAGTGGAATTGCCAGCGCCATCGCCAGGCGTTCGGCAATTTGCACAGAGGCGCGTAAGTCATCCGCTTCGATCTTGCGCAGCGTAATTGCCGCGCATCCCACGCGTCGCGCCAGTTCGTCCTGTGTCAAATCCATTTCACGGCGCCGTTGCCGGACATATCCACCAAACGATGATGTCTGGTCCATTTCGACTCCTTCGGCCTTCAATATTAAAAAGTATAGCGTATCAAGAGGGCAAACTCAATCAGTTTCCGGGCTTATATCGCTTTTTATATCGGTTGTGTATTTCGATGCAAGCTATACAAAAAGCGATAAGAACGCCAAAAAGACTTGAATTCGAATTTTCGAAATGCTATAGTCAAAACACAAAAGACCGGAGCACAAATTCCTCCGGTCAATGGAGATCAACATGTATAAAAACCGCTTTATTCTTGTTCTTGGCCTGCTGTCGACGTTGTTGGTTGGCATGGCGGTTACACAATCCCGCTCCCTTGTCTATTCTGCCACTGGACAAGCTGCGAGCGATTTCTATCAGCGGCACCCGAATTGAACCTGGGAGATCAATGATCAGGATACTGTTTTTCCGCTCACCGGCGATTCAGCCTTCCCGGATTATTTCCAACGACACCCGGAATTGAATATCCCTGTGGAAAGGTCTATCGACACCACAGACTACTTCTCCCGTCCCATCGATAAAAACACATCTTCTCGGGTTGTACCATTGAGTGCTGAGCAAATCCGTCCTGAATACATCTTCGGTGAGCATTTTGGCACGAGGACACAATCTGTCCCGCAGCAGACTCTGAAATCCCATCGAACAAAGGAGTGCCCATGATTTGAAAACGAAGCCTTTCTCAATTTGCCTACTATTCATCAACGGTGTGATCCATTACGAATACACCCAATCGCAAAGAAAGGAAATCCAACATGAAAAAATTACTAGTATCCATTTTTACTGCCCTACTGCTGTTGATCATTCTGGCAGGTAAAGGATTCGCCGCGTCTCCCCCGACGTCGGCAAGCGGCACTCTTACCACGACTTCCGCCTCTTTTGACAGCATTCGGGTGGAAGGGGGCAACACGATCATTGAACTGAGTTCGACCGTGGTCTACACCGGTACCTTCACCGGGACATCGACAGTGCACGGCACCTTGATCTTTCACTCGGGTGGTACCGGCCAGCAATTCCCGCCGTGGCGAGCGAACTTCCACGATGTGGAAGTCTTTACGGGGACAGTCAATGGTGTGGAGGGAACGGTCACCTTCAACCTCAACGGGTCGAATGATCCCACGGGTGCCTTTAAAGCCACCCAGACCATCGTCAGCGCGACGGGCGACCTTGCTGGACTCCAAGGCGTGCTCAGCCAAGTGGGCACCATAGGACCCGGTGGACCTGTAGGCACCTACAGCGGGCAGATCCAGTTTGACAGCCCGTAGCGCACCCGGTTTCCCAACGCTTGTTGTCCCCACCGGTAGCTTCAACGTGGAGCGCTTGATTATACTGGCAGGCGTTTCCTCAAGCACAATCGAGGGGCAGATCGTGGTGCTGTCGTAATAATATGGTGCTCCAGAATGATAAAGCCTCGCGGATTTTTATCTGTGAGGCTTTTGTTCTCTATCCAGTCTGGCACTGATTTCTTATCACTTCAAAGTTCGGATGGGCATTTTTCTATCGTCAGCGAGTGCACCTCTGTTTTCAGCAGCTTATATGATAATGGTCGGCATGTCCCACTACTATCTCATTTGCTTAACTTTTCGTCCATCAATCATTGTTGATAGTGAGTATCTAATCATGCGGCCCTTCTAAATTACGATAAAAAGAGTTACTCCTCCGGAAGAAGGATTATTCATCGATTTTTTCAAGCGCATGGGTGATTGCTTTTTCCAATCTCAGCGCGTCCCTTATCCCACGCGAATTGCTCCTAGCCAAGCTGATAGCCCAGATTGCTCCCACATGTCCAGCTTATCGGATTTTCCTTGACGATTCTTTGTGTTTCTATTACATTCTTCAATTAACTATGCTTTTATACTGTATTTTCCCCTGATTTGAGGGAAGGTGGTTCGGAACAGATCCGCGAAGGGGCACTAACTTGATACGCGGTAATAGATCTATCATGGTGAAATGGAGCAAGTGAATGGTGATACCCTGCCTTTGTGGTAGGGTATTTTTTTTCATCTGGGCAATTGAGGCTGCGAGCCTATGAGGTGTAGTAGGCATTGTGCGTACACAAAATCCGGATGAGAGCACATAATGATCCAGTTCTCAAGTTTGAAATCTTATACAATTCAGAAGCTCACCGACATCCCGCAGACACCAGTGAGCTTCCGAATGTATTGCAGATAGCGATCTATTTGTTTATTTGAACGTTGACACTTTCTGAACGGCCCCAGAGATCCAGATCGTACATGGCATAAGCCTGGGCTGGTAGCGCAACAAACCGTCCGGGGGTCGTCGCTCGGGCGTAATATGTGAAGGTACGAGTTCCCTTTTCGAAAGTAGTAATAAAGAACACTACCCGATCACCGCGAATCTCCTTGTAATTGTAGCCATACTCCTCCCAATAGAAAGGTCGATAGTCTTCATATCCCCAGCTATCCATGCTGACCTGGTTGGCTGCGTTCAACCCTTCATTAAGTGCCTCCAGACCACCGGGAAGATAATCCTCCACTGCCAGGAAGAATGCGTTTTCGGGAACTTGAACGCGCACTTCCACTTTGACCAACTGTCCGGCTTCAAAGCTTTCGATCGGTTGCTTTGTTTTTGGGTCGAGATACTTGCGGATGACAGCTATGTTTCCTGCTGCTTTTACTTCGTTCTGCAGCAAATCGTAGCGTGTGGAAAGATCAAAGTAAATTGGGTCATTACCCTGTGTTGTTACAAGAAGGGAATTCAACCCATCCTTCAGTTCGGCAAAGGGAATATCAATGCGGGCATTGGAATGGCCGACTTCCAAGGTTCCGAAAGCGAGACTCTTTCCGTTGACAAGCACCTCATAAGGGGTACTTTCCAACTGATTCTCTTCATGGATCAGATGCTCGGTTAGCGCAAGGATGGTAAAGCTGGTTTCATTGGTGGTGCCCCAGCCATAAATACCCTGGCGCTGGTCAGCCAAATAATTGACGATGCCAGGCACGAGCGCATTCTCCGGTTCTATTTCTGCATAAGCCAGTAACACGAAGGCAGTGGTACGAATACTTGAAGCCATGGTCTTGCTATGATACTCACCATCGTAACTTGGCTGTGGCCAGTACACATACTCCGTTTCCTTGAGGGCGCTTTGTGAAAGAATGTCAAGAATTGTTTGTGCCTGTTCCTTTTCATTCAAACGGTTCAATGCCAGAGCCAAGGCGGCCTGACTGAAGGGGTCAAGCTCATAGATGGATGTGGAGACCAACGCCTGTGTTTTTTCCAGATTGCCTAGTCCTGCCTGCGCCATGCTGTAAAGAGCATACGCTTGCGTTCGAATATCGAGTTGTGAGTTGATTCCGATTTGATCATCAAGCCACCCGGCAGCCTGATCCATCACGTTGGGCTCGATGGAATAGCCAGAATTCTCCATCACGCCCAGTCCAAATAACACCCAGGCTGTCTGGTACGGATCTGAAACATCATCCGTCCACCAGCCCCAGCCTCCATCACTATGCTGCAGTCCATAGAGGCGTTGAATGCTGGCTTTGATCATCGGTTCAAGACGTGTCTGCATCTCCAGACCACCCACGCCCAGTTCATCAGCGGCGTGAGCCACTACAGCATTTGGCAGGGCACGGCTCATTGTCTGCTCCACACAACCATAAGGGTAGCCCGTTAAGTATTCCAATCCGGTCAATAAAGTGCCGCTCATCGAGCGATTGAGAGTTAGTCGCACCTCGCTTGTTTCCCTTTCCACGTTTGGCAGAGGCAGAGCCAGGGTCAGCGTACCGCTAAACTGGCCGGACTGATTTTGGACATCTCGAATCGCAGCCGGCTGAAGGGCAAGCGGTAAAATGATCGAGTCGAGAACTTCTGCATCGCTCTTTGCAGTAATGGTCACTTGAGTAGACTTTGCACTCTGGACTCGGACCTGCCAGCCCACTGGTAAAACTTCTCCGGGTTGCAGTGAGATTTCCTGATCAATCTGGCTGCGGATCTCCAGACCCGGCGCCGATAGGTTGACAATGAGTGTTTGCGTTTGCAAGCTGTAATTATGGATGAAGGCAGTCAAGGTCGCCTGGTCACCATTCGTCAGCACCCGCGGTAGGATTGGACGTACAAATACATCCTTTTTCGTTTTGATGTTCGTCAATGTCTGACCAACCTGGTGGTTAAGTGTGATCGCTTTGACGCTCAACCGCCAACTAGTAGTGTTATCTGGCAGATCGATCGTAACCTTCGCCTGCCCATTCTCATCGGTTTCGATGACTGGCAACCAGGCAGATGTATCAGGAAAATCGCTTCGAGCAGCAGGAGAGATATCGTCGCCGCCACCCCCTCTGCCTCCTTCCATGATGATACGGTAGGGCGCCATCGAATCAAAGGTGTTCACAGAGTGGGCGCGCGATCCGTAAAAGGCATCAAATATATCCTCCGAAAAGTCATCAGCCAAACCATAAATGGCTTCGTCAACGACTGCCAAGGAGAGTTCTGCCAGAACTGGTTTTCCGGCTGCATCCTGAACCTGAATGGTTGCGCTTAGCTTTTCACCGGGCGCGTAAGTCTGTTTATCAGTGACAATACTAATGTCGAGTTCCTTGACGCTGGAGTCCACCTTGATCTGTGCCTTTGCCACCCGTAGATAACTATCGGAGGGTGTAGTATAGGAATACGAATACCCAAAACGCCCGATATCCTGCGAACCCACCTGCCAGGCATTGACCGTCACATAAACATTGGGAGCGTGCTCAGGAATAATCTTGGTTTCCAAAAGGGTTAGAGGGGCGGTTAGCTCAACCATCTTGGTGTTGATCACACTGCCACGTTCGAAGGTCAGTAAGGCTGGTCCACTGAAGGTGGATTCAATCGCAAACCGCGCCGTTTCAAAAGGTTGATAAGTATCCTTGTCGGCAGATACACTCAAGAACTCATTCTGGTTTCGCTGGAACCAATCCTGTTTACCACGAAACACGTAGACCCAGCGGCTTACCTGTATTTCGTGCCCATCGGGGTCTTCGCCTTTCAAGGTCAACTCGTGGTACCCCGCGCTTAATTGGAGATCTTGTGTAGCAATGCCTTGCGCGTCGGTTTGCAGTTGCAGTGTTTGTTCTACAGAACCGAATTCAAAGTTATTCCGATTCCATGAAGACGTAGTTAGGATTAGATTGCGTCCCGTGACGGGTTGGTCAAACAGATCGAGCGTTCTGGCTGTCACCGAAAAGGTTTGCCTGGGTTGTACAAAATACCCATCGGTCTCCAGCCGCAACTGTTCAGAAGCAGGATACACCGAAAAGTGATATACGCCAGTAACGGTCTGATTACTGCCATCGTTAGCTGTCACCTCCATACGAACCCTTTGATAGCGAGATGTTTCATCCCAATAGTAATAATTATCGTAATCGGGGTTATAAGGAGCTGGGAAGGAAATCGTGGTCTCTCCATGCTCGTCGGTTACGAGTGAACCGGTGATCCTTGTCTCCAATGGCCAGTTGTAGTAGAACTTCACATGAAGTTTGGCATTCGCAAGCGGTTCACCAAAATAGTACGCGGCGTTTATCTTTATTTTCATTTCGTCGCCACGCACAAACTTGTTCTCCTTTTCGGGCTGGAGGGAGGTCAACTTGATCTGGTAATCGGGCTTGCGGTAATCTTCCACTTGAAAGGTCTGGTTGGTAATGACGCCATCTACTTCCGCCTCAATTCGATAATGGCCTAGCATCGCCCCTTCGGAAATCGTGAATGTACCGTTGATGGTTCCAAAGCTGTTGGTGGGAAGCTCTGTGTTCTCCAGGGTGTTCCCCCGTGCATCCAACACGCGTACTTTGACCGGGGTATCTTCGGTGGGCAGGTTGTAGCGCACATCCTCATCCTTGCGAATGATCGCTTTGAAGTTCACAGTTTGACCCGGCCGGTAAATGGGCCGTTCGGTATAGAGGTAAACCAGATAGGATTGTCCCTCTGGCAAATACCAGGAAGAACGATCCCGATCGTCATAGGGGAAATAGGAATACCAGCCGCTGAACCCAGCCAGTGTAACATCTCCAGACAAGCCATGCTCCTCGACGCGCGCGGACACCAACATCGGTTCCGCCCCGCTTGGGATGGAAACACGGTATTGACCATTCTCATCCGTCTTGCCCTCTCGAACCTTCTCTCCGCGGGAGCTATATACCCGAATCTCTGCATTAGGGACGTTCTTGCCATTAATATTGGTCAGCCACACAAAGAGTTCATCACCATCGTTCTTGACGACAAGCGAGTTGCTTGTCAGCGCAACAAACATCTGATCATACAGAAGGTTTTTGTGGCGCATGTTCACCACATATAAGCCAGGAGCCAGGTCAACGGGCAGAATTGTTTCGACCACATGACCATCGCCAGTGCTGCGCTTCACGACATTCTTCCAAACCGCGGCAGATTCCAAACCAGCTGGGATCGGAATATCGCGAACATTATTTCCGCCCCCACGGGAATGATAGTGTTCAGCATATAGTTTTGCAAAATCAATCAGATCAAAACGGTAGGCGACAAAGCTGGTTTCGTCGTCCTCACCCCCAAACTGAATCCTGCGTGGTCCATTGACATCCACGACCTGAATGTTGCTGCCACTTTCGCCAAACGATGGAGAAAGATATCCACCCCATGAATTCGTCATAAACGACTGCTCATAGGGGTGAAGCATAAGTTGCTTTCCCTGAGTATCCATAAGAGCAGTATCGATATTCACTGTATACAGATTACCGGGCTTCAAGAGTTCGTTGAGCGTATAAACCAATATCTCTTTGGAATTGTTGGAAGCCTTTTCCCAGTGAAGTTTGCCAGCTACTGTTGGGGTCAGCGAAAAGGCTTTTTCTGCCGAGACATGATTCACCGGGGAACTAAATTCGATCCGGATATCCTGCACATCGAGATTGGCAACTAGGTAATCACTATATTCGCTTTTCACAAGGTTGGAGTTGGCCAATCGAACCGGCTGTACGCCAGTAAATGAAGTGGCTGGAATCGTTGCTGTCTCAAATCCATTGGAATCCACCAGGGGCTGTGCAAGATTCAGCATGAACGCTGTTGAAGCCGGAACAGGCTCTGTCGCTGTGAAGCGAATTTCGTGCGAGGAAAACCATTTCCATTCGCCATCCAACACGGGTGAGATCAAAAATGGTTGATCGCTTTGATGTTGATCTAGCGCGTAATTGAACTTTACTGTCAGAGTTTTTTCCGTAAGCATCTCCGCCTTAATTTCAAACGGCTGCTGCCAGTAAAACCAACGGTAATCTTCTGCCAGGTAGCTGCCATCGGCAGCAAACAGCGCGTTCTGATCGCTGCCACCATTCAAGGTGAGATCATAACGTTGGTCGGGGTCTAAGGGTTGTTGCATGATGATCTGCAAAATGCGATCGCCTGTCCAGTTCAACTTGAAGTCTACATTCGGCTCGATTGATACCATTTCCTCTGAAATCTTTGATTTCATCGTCTGATCAAAACGAACCTCGATCAGACGATAACGCTGATCCAGCGAACCAGGTTGCGGCGAAACACCTTGAACCATTGGTCCGTGCTGTACATGTACGGTCCATTCGACCGAACCTTTCATGGTCTTGCCGTCAGCAGAACGAAGAGCTGGATCCAGGAAGAACGTATAGGTTTTCCGGCTGTCAAGAGCAGAGCCCGGCGTAAACGTCAAAACAGTATGTGTGTTATTCCAACTATGTACCCCATCCACGCTGGGCCAGCTCAGGATTGGATGCGGGCTGCTACCCGGAGACATCGGAGTGTTAAAGTGGATGGTCAGTGCCTCCAGGGGGCCAAACTGCTCAAGATCAATCGTTCCATCCAGCCAAGCTTCTGGTCCGACGCCCATCTGCATGCTGGGCGTCGTTGTCATTGTTGGCATCTGAGTAGAGGTCAGTGTTGATAGAGCTTCGGAATTAGGCATACCCGAAGACGCAGCAGAAACCATTCCATTCCCAAGGTTGAACATTAATCCGATGATGGTCAAGAGTACTGCGAAAACATACAAGCGATTTTTGTGTGACATAACATCTCCTTCTGATATATGCTGTGATCAATACCTTTTGACGTCCGTTGGCATTGAATTGATTTCCTTAGCATCTTCACACTTTTTCGAGTATGGGAACAGCCCAAACTCGTGTCACTGGTGTGTCACTCGTTTTCATATTGTTTTATGGAATGCGTATGTGCTTCTGATTGGAATCATTTAATCCCGCGGAAGGCAGGCTGCTGTGGACAAAGAAGTTATGAAAATGCGTTAGAGAGGCTAAAGTGATATTTCTTTTGTGGAGCTGAAACAGAAAAGGTAAATATCAGGGTGCGTTTGAGTATCGCGGGTGATAATACGGGCCAGGTTCGGTGATGCGAACAAAATCCTCAGTCTGGGAATCAAACCACCAGATCGCGTTCTGGGCATCATCACCCAATACCAACATCAGAAGGAAGCGGCTGTCTGGCGACCAACTTGGGGAAAATACCGCCCTACCTCTCAAATTCAAAAATCGTTCATCACCCCCAGCGGCAGGAATCATGAAAAGGTTCTCACTGTCGTTGAAATTCATGTAACCATCGCCATTTACATCGCGACGCATGCTTGTGTATGCGATCCATTCTCCATCGGGAGACCAGGCGAAATTGAAATCACCAAAGTCAGGGGTGTTGGTCAGATTCTTCTCTTCACCTGAAGCGATATCCAATATGTAAATATCGGCTGCATCGCTAACCGTAATAAACCCATCACCGCTTGTATCCTTCGTTGCCCGTCCAAACAGGATTCGCGTGCCATCTGGCGACCAGCTTGGTCGAGTATCGGATCCGCCGCGTGTTATTTGGGTCACCTCGCCTGTTGCGATGTCCAACATCCAGACGTTGGTCGCTCTTTCCGGTTCCGACGTTCTTCCTTCAAAGATGATCCGCGTATCACCCAATACAGGCGACCAGGCTGGAAAATGAGTTTCTCCTTCAAATGAGGTAAGCTGCTGTTCTGTGCCTCGGTGAAGATCATAGGCATACAATTCCCATCCGCCCTGTGTGCGATAGGAGGCATAAACCAAATTCCAATTATCTGGAGAGAAAGACGGCGCTTCCTCGATAGATCCATTATTGGTGATCTGCCGGCGGGAGCCAGTCGTTGGATGCATGATCATGATCTCGCGGCTATTATCCTCTCCATATCCAAAGGCGACCCAGCCCGTAAAGGGAGAAGTTATAGGGTTTTGGGTATCGGGAGATGGAGAGACAATGATAGCAGGGCTCGGCGTTGGAATGGCTGCGGCTATGGAGGTGAGAGCTTCCGTGGTGA
This sequence comes from Anaerolineales bacterium, assembly GCA_045402985.1. GTDB lineage: Bacteria > Chloroflexota > Anaerolineae > Anaerolineales > Villigracilaceae > Defluviilinea. Next base: position 6,353 of record JAXIPJ010000358.1, on the reverse strand, counting down.
TGAGGTCGAGAAAGGCAGGATTTGCGGCTGGATGTTCCAGAACATAAGCAGCTAGGCTGGGATTTGACTGGAAAATGGCGCTTATATCTGCCTGCCGGTCTGGTGTCTGATCCCAGACGGACTGCAAGTCATCCAGGGCAGCGGCGTAATCTTCAAGGACAATCAATGCCATGGCCCGGTCAAAACGAATCGAATAGTTGGGATGCCCACGTGTGAGGCTTTCTGCCAGGGCACTGTCATAAAAACTGGCAGCGGTCGATGCATTCTGGTTTTCATTGGCTTCCTCCCGTCCCTTGAGCCAGAATTCTATTTCAGTCTTCAGGCTGGGCGCGCCAGTCGCGCCGATTTGACCTAATACCGTTCTCATCGCGCCGAGGAGTTCGTTGCCTGCGGGAGTGTTTGCATTAGATTGGTAAACAGACTCGATGACGGTGACAAGTTCCAGGGCGATGTTTTGCGGGTCGGAAAGTTCAGTAAAGAGACTAAGTCTCGCCTCGGGCGAAAGACTTGAATAGAGTTCCCGCCCTTGTGACTTGGATCGTTCATCCAATTCCAGTAGACGCGCCAGACTGGTAAGTTTCACGTCAGGGCTGTTGCTGGACTGAAATTGCTCCACGTATGTCAGGGAGGGTTGAATTTGTCGCTGGTAGATGGCATAGCCAGCAATGATGAAAGCTATAATCGCCAGCAGCGAAGTTAACAGCGCAACCTGGCGTACGCGTGGTTGGGGCAGATTTTTTCGCACCCAGTCAAGATCGAACACCGTTCGGTAAATTCGATTGCGCACTTCCAACTGTCCCTGCGAAGATGTGCGTACAAGCCCAGTGAGTTTCAGTTCATTCTTGGCGGGGGAACGCTCCTCATCCAGAACTGTCCGCTGGCGCAAGATCTGCTCATAGATCTGAAGCATTTTGGTTTTGTTCGGACTACTCTCGATACGATCTCGAATTGCGCGCAGGTTGCTCTCCTTGCGCGCTTCTTCTGCAAGAAATAAGCGGGTAACAATTTGTTCCATACTTTCGGGAGTAAGGGCGATTCCTGAAGCCCGGATCAGTTCAGCGCATAATTTTTGTGTCAGATAAGGCTGTCCATTTGTCCAGTCCAACAGCCAGTGGATAATCTCATTACCACGACCCGGATAGACCGTTTCAAATACATCGATAAACAGACGTAGTTCAGACAACGTGAAGTCACTTAAGTCAATGTGTGCGCCAATATTGTAGGGAGTGCGGTTGCGGTCGCGGATCAAGTCAGCCGGACGGGCTACACCTAATAGGATAAAGGTCAGGCGCTGAAATTCCGGATGGCTTGCGCGTGCGTTATACGTAGCCCGGACGGCTGCAAAAAAATCATCGGTAAAAGCCATTCCCAACGCTGAATCGATTTCATCTACAAAGACTACGATGGAGCCAGGAATGGCGGGTAGAAGCACATCGCGCAGGAAATTGCTGAAACGCTGTACGGGGTTGTGATTTGCATGCGCCTCCCACCAGGCATCGATGTCCGCATTCAAACCCAATTGAACAACCAATTCATCGAGAAACCCAAAGAACCAGGCATCGGGTGTAGAAATGCCTCCGCCCAATGTGCTGATATCCAGGATGGCAGTGCGGACCCCGGTCTCATAAAGGCGATTGGCCGTCTGAACCATCAGCGAGGATTTTCCCATTTGGCGGGCAGCCAGAACATTGCAAAATTCACCCTTAAGCGCCAGCCTCAGCAGTTCATCGTCCGCGGAGCGGTGAATGTATGAAGGCGCCTCGCGCCAGAGGGTGCCGCCTGCAACAAAGAATTCTTGCGGGTGAGAATTTGTCTTCATTTAGTTTGTTTTCCGCTTAAAGAATTCCCCATACAGACCACAACGCGGTCTCCACTGGTTATCTTCCTGTTCGATCAAGCCCACGGCGGCTAAACGATCCAAAAGTGATTCATCGGGTAGCTTCTGATCCCAAAGCAACTGTTGAAATGCAGCCGCGAGAGTGGGATTTTTCCTCAAGCTGTGCAGATAAAAGAGCAGATGCTTGCCGAATGGGCCTTCGGGTGAGCTGGCGACACGTAACAGATCTGGCAAAGATAGACCCTCGCTAGCCAAGGTATAGTATGCCTGACGCACCAGATAGGGATGACCCCCGACAAGCGCCATCAGTGTGGAGATTTCGTTCGGTTTGAGTGGGCTGCCATGGCGTTGATTCAAGTCAGCGACCTGATCGAGGCCGAAGTCCTTAAGCCGGATTGTTAACCCCACATTGAACGGCGATAAATTTACATCGTCTATCAACAAATACGGATGCGTGGATATGACCATCACCAGGTTGAGCTTGCGCCAGTCCGCGTCGAATGCTCGCCTTGAATCCCAGGCACGCAGCAGGGCGAAGAAATGCTTTTGATACTCTGCGCCAAGCAGCAAGTCCGCCTCATCGATGGCCAGCACGACCGGTTGGTCGAAACGCTGCAACATTTCCTGTTGTAAGAACCGATTGAACGTTTGGGCAGGGTTGCGCGCCGTCTGCCAGTATCGATCCACCACCTCCCATTCCAGATCGAGTTGCTCTGCGATGGCCTCCGACAGAAATCGAAGGAAACTCGTCAGGGTCGCACCGCTTGCATCGTCCACCAAGTGGAAATCCAGGTATATGATCCTGCCTTCTTTACCCTGATAAGCGTTAATGGCGTGCGTTAGGAGAGATGTCTTGCCTGTCTGCCGTCCTGCCTGGATGGTCGTGGTGGTTCCCTCGCCCGACAGCTGGTGCCAGAGCTGGCTATCTGCATGGCGTTGTATGTAAAAAGGAGATTGGGGTCGAACTGCCCCCGCGGGTGCCTCCAATGTTGCCCAGGGTTCAAAACGCACCTGAGGGCGCGGAACCGAATTGGATGTGGGCTCCATTTTGGCGAATTCTTCCAATAGTTCAAGTTCGTATTCATACCGCGCTACATCTTTCAACTCAACGAAACTGGGGTTTTTGGTCACCCTCAGCAATTGGTTTACTTCTTCAATATTGAGGCTCAGTGCTTTACCTAGCGCAACAATTTGATACCAATGCCTGGGATTTTCGACTTCTCCGTTCACCCACCTGTAAAGGGTCTTGCGTGAGAGATTTGCCAGGTTGGCCAGCTGTTCTACAGACAGATTACGACGTTTGATGAAAAACTGGATGAGCTCAGGAAATGTAGTCGGCATGATACTTATATTAAAGCATCCCAGTCAAATTGACCATACCTCATTGTCGAATGACACATGAATGACACGTCTGTATTGCTGATGCGAGAATTGAATGTCTTCGCTCTCTTCCAAGACCTGTTGGAATGCCGAAGCACGGCGCTGGAGAATTCAAATTGATCGGATCAAACAAAAATTGTCGGTAGTTAATTTATTATAGAGTCAGTAGGGATGCAATAACGAACTAGTAGAACGACTGGTATTTTTTATCAACCCACGTTTTGAGTTCTCCGAACTCCGGGCATGGTGGCAGTACGAGAGTTCTGAGGGGAACTTGGCTTACCAATCGCTGTATCCATTGGCGCGATTTGCCTCTCCAACGAGAGCATCCATCCTCATTATCAATTGAGCAGATCGTTTGAGACAGCCTGCCAGTTTTGTGAATGCACCTAGCTTATGCAATTCGTTTCCAGAATCGAACTCGGTTACAATATCATGAAGATTTTTTATACTTATCCCATGACGGATCTTCTTAACTCGCGGAATACATTGCTCCCCCGTGGGGGCACAAATCTCAAAGAGACCGCCAACGACTGATGTTGAGCGGTTTTTGTTTATGTTAAGGTTTGACTCGAAGGGAAAAGTGCAGGCTTTGGCTATCCAGTAGATCCAGGAGTGAGGGAAATTAGTATCGATTGGTTCGAATCTCTTCTCTAATTCACAATCTAAGATTTAGTAGCCTGATTTGTGATCCAGTTGAAGCAAAATGGCTATGATGATGTGCTGAGCATTGAACATGAAGATTACAGCCTGCCTCCCATCGTCGGTGTACGTAAATCCATTGAATTGTTAAGTCATATAATATGAAGCAACTTTCGCCGAAACCCGGTCACGTGCCGACGATGGTTCGATGGTCAAAAATTCCGTAAACACTGGGCTGAAAAAGCCAGTCAGTCAAAGCCCAAGTCTTCGACCAATTGCCAGTTGAAATTACGTTTGGCTCATGGATAAAGTAGCGAAAATCCGTAGAGGTGATAGATCCTATTCAATCAGAATCTTTGATGTCGGTTGTTTCAGTAAGAACTGGGGCGAACCTATACATTCCACTCAGGGTTTATATACTTAGTTTATTAAGCAGCACAATTTTTCGTTCCCTGATGCTTCTGCTCATTTTCACCCAACCTGCTCGTTACACAAATCACGAAATTGACCTTTTGCGCTAGCGAGATTATACTGTTATGGAAACCCCAATTGACAACTTAGGTATTCATTAATCTATTAGCCAAGAGAAAGTAGCTCTTAATGACAACTATCATGTCCATCGAAGATTTCGGTAATTGTGAAGGGAGGTGACGCAACCACAGACAGAATCGGGTTATGCGCCCTGAGGCGCATCACTGTTCATGTAGTCACAAGTTTCTGCTACAAACAAAGGAGAGAGAAAGATGAATATGAGAAAATCATCGTACTTGCTGGCTCTGCTGGCAATCTTTTCACTGCTCATCACACAGTGCGCCCCTGCCGTGCAAACAGCAGTGTCGACCGAACCCCCTGCTGAGGCGACATCACCTCCCGAGGCAACCACTCCCCCAGAGGCGACCCAGCCCGCCGAGGCCGGAGATTACACCCAGGCCGCGCGGGAGGAGACCGTCATCTTCGACATTGACGGCGGCCGGGTGGCCGACCCCGAGAACTGGAACCCGTACGTCCCTGGCAACCGCCGCGATCACGGCTACCACCAGGCCATGATCGAGCCGCTCTTTATCCTGAACTACGAGACCGGCGAGATCGAGCCCTGGCTGGGCGAGAGCTTTACCGCGAATGACACCCAGGATGTCTGGACTCTCAAGATCCGCGACGGCATCAAGTGGAGCGACGGCGAAGCGTACAACGCTGACGATGTGGTCTTCACGATCCAGATGCTGATCGACAACGCGCCACTCCTAGCTGATTCAGCCGCCATGAAGGACTGGATCGCCAGCGTCAGCAAGGTGGACGACCTGACCGTCGAGTTCGCGCTCACCCGCCCCAACCCGCGCTTCCAACTCGACTACTTCTCGGTGCGCATCTGGGGCGGTGTCAACATCGTGCCCGAGCACATCTGGAACGGGCAAGACCCGGAGACCTTCACTTACTATGATCCGGCACAGGGCTGGCCGGTCTTCACCGGACCCTACAAATTGTCGACCGCCAGCGACACGGAATTCAGCTACGTGCGCGACGACAACTGGTGGGGAGCTGCGTCGGGCTTCCAATCGCTGCCCCAGCCCAAGAAGCTCGTCTGGGTCTGGTACGGCCCCGAGGAGACGCGGGCGGCCGCCATGGCTGACAACCAGCTGGACAGCCTAATGGACATCACCCTGGGCGCCCTGCAGGCACTCCAGACGCGCAATCCCAACGTGATCGCCCACTTCGCCGAGCCGCCGTACGCCTGGGTGCCCGACCCATGCTCGCGCACCTTTGAGCTTAACCACACGGTGGAGCCGTGGGGTAGCAAGGAGATGCGTTGGGCGCTAAACTATGCCATCGACCGCGAGCAGATCGTGGCGATCGCCTACGAGGGCTCTACCTTCGCCTCGCGCCACTTCTTCCCGGCCTATCCACCCCTGGACCGATATGTAGATCTGGCGGTAGACGCTGGCCTGTATGACACCTTCCCGCTCATGACGCATGACCCCGCTAAGGCCAAAGAGCTTATCGAGGGCCAGGGCTACACCCTGAACGGCGATTACTATGAGAAGGACGGCGAGCAGCTCACGCTCGACATCGCCACGCACGAGGCCTTCATCGAGAAGCAGCGCATCGCGCAGGTGCTGGTGGAGCAGTTCCAGGCCATTGGCATCAACGCCAGCACCCACAACGAGGCCGGCGCCACTTGGAGCGAGAACTTCCACTTCGGCAACTTCGTAGCCCACATGGGCTGGCAGACCTGCGCCTCGGTCAACGAGCCTTGGGCGTCCATGGACACCATGAATGTCCGCCACCTGGTACCGGTCGGCGAGCGCGCGGCCGATAACCGGAACTCCTGGCGCTGGTCGGGCGAGGCGGCCGAACGATACGGCGCGATCGTGGACCAGATGGGCACGCTGCCACTGAACGATCCCCAGCTTGACGATCTGTTCGTCCAGGCAACGGAGATCTGGCTGGATGAGCTGCCGGTCATTCCGATCACCCAGGCCAAGAAGATCATTCCATT
>JAXIPJ010000015.1:0-7448 GCA_045402985.1 Anaerolineales bacterium | reverse complement strand
AGCAAATCAGTGGTTAAGTCTGTCACGCTGCAAGAGGCTGTACCTGAAATTGTGATGATCGGCGCGCAGTCATCTTTCGCTCCGCTGCCGATCCCTGGCAAACTCGTTTATCTGGCTGGTGGCAACGCGTGGATCATTGACACGTCCACAGCCAACCGCACGCCTCTTGTCACGACTGGTGACCTGGATGGGCGCATTTTTGAATTAGCGCCCAACGGCAGTTATTTGATCTACACGCGCAGATCAACCAAGCCAGCCGATAAGGAGATCAATACGCTTTGGGCTGTGAGAGCCGCGGCGGGTAGCAAGCCGTTCAGCACTGGTATCTCGAATGTTGTCCACTTTGCAGATTGGATTCCCAATACAGGTTCCATTGCCTATTCAACCGTCGAGCCGCGCAGTACTGCTCCGGGCTGGCAGGCGAATAACGACCTTCATCGTTACAGTATTTCCACCGGCGAGAAACGACGCATCCTGGACTCAAGCAACGGAGGTGTTTATGGTTGGTGGGGCATGACCTTCGCCTTCTCAGCGGATGGCAGGCTGGCATATGCGCGTCCGGATGGAGTCGGCCTGGTAGACATGGATGGCAAATATCTTAAACCTTTGCTTGATATAACTCCCCTCAACACACACAGCGACTGGGCCTGGCTCCCCGCCCTCACCTGGGGCGCGGATGGAAAAACTTTATACTTCACATCACATGCACCGCCACTCAATCTTGTGAGCGAGGAGGATTCTCCATTCTTTGATATCAGTGCCACATCCTTTGAAAATAATGCAACCATGCAGATCGCCCAACAGACAGGAATGTTTGCTTATCCATCTGCTTCGGCGTTACAATCGAGCTCGAGGGAACGGCAATATCAGGTCGCGTATCTGCAAGCCACCTTCCCGGAACAAAGCGAGACAAGCCGTTATCGAGTCGTTGTGATGGATAGAGATGGGTCGAACCGTCGCACAGTTTTCCCTGCGAATGACGCGCCCGGTCTTGAGCCGCAGACTCCTGCCTGGGCACCCGATCCGATTGACGGTCAGTCAGGCGATTTCGTGGCAGTCATCTATCAGGGAAATCTTTGGCTCGTGGATAGCGGCAACGGCCAGGCCTATCAGGTGACCGGCGACGGTCTTGTTACAAGGCTCGATTGGAAATAACCATCACCCTGCCCACTCCCAGCGGGAGAGGGGTAAGGGGCGAGGGATAAAATAGAGAGGAATAATAATATGCGTATTTTAATCACAGGGGCAGCCGGGTTTCTCGGCTCACATTTATGCGACCGTCTGCTTTCAGATGGGCATGAAGTCATCGGGTTGGATAATTTCGTCACAGGCAACCCTGCCAACATTGCCCACCTGATGGGGAATGAAAAATTCTCATTTCAGAAACATGATGTTTCAAACTACATTTTCGTCAACGGCAAAGTAGATGCAGTCATGCATTTTGCATCGCCCGCCAGCCCAAATCCTTTATCACCCTCTGGATATTTCAACCTTCCCATTCAAACCATGAAGGCTGGCGCGCTTGGGACACATAACTGTCTTGGCGTCGCGCGGGCAAACAACGCCCGTTTTCTGATCGCCTCCACCAGTGAGATCTATGGCGACCCGCTCGTCCACCCGCAAACGGAAGATTACGCCGGAAATGTTGATCCCGTTGGCCCACGCGCAGTCTACGATGAAGCCAAACGTTTCGCTGAATCACTGACGATGGCATATCACCGTGCCCACGGTGTGGACACGCGTATCGTCCGCATCTTCAATACCTACGGTCCACGTATGGATCTGGAGGATGGCCGCGCCCTGCCCAACCTGCTTAAGCAGGCATTGCTTGGTCAGCCTCTCACAGTCTATGGGGATGGCAGTCAGACGCGTTCCTTCTGCTATGTGGATGATCTGGTGGAGGGCATTGTCACATTGCTCTACTCCAGCGAACACTTGCCGGTCAATATTGGTAACCAACATGAGATGAGCATTCTGCAATTCGCCGAAACCATCAACAGGATCGTGGACAACAAAGGCGGCATCACCTACGTCAAGGATGCGCGCAGTGTGCGGGACCCGCAACAACGTCGGCCGGATATCACACGCGCCCGCGAAATATTGAAGTGGGAACCGAAAGTCACTCTTGAAGAAGGCATTCACAAGACCGTGCCATACTTCAGGAAAAAATTGGGACTCGTGTGATCTTCAACGACAATAAAGAACGCGCCCGCTTTCTAAAGTTTGCCGCCGTCGGAGCCGTTGGCTCGGTTCTTGATTTCGGAGTCATGAATCTTCTCACCCGCCTCTTCACCATGAGGCTGGTGTATGCGGGCACAATTTCCTTCCTATGTGCCGTCATCAACAACTTCACCGGGAACCGTTTTTGGACCTATCCCGAATCGCGTTCGCGGCATATTCTGCACCAGTTGGGCATGTTCTTTGCTGTCAATGCCGCTGGCATCGCCATTCGCATCCCGATCCTTCATTATATTGAACCTCCCATGGAAGGCGTTTTTCAACGGATGACGGATTGGTCCTCAGACACTTCGCAGCTCATTGCAAAAAACGCCACACTTGGTATCGCCATAGCTTTCGTAATGATATGGAATTTTTTCATAAATCGCTATTGGACTTATAATGATATAGACTAAACTCAAGAGGCAGCGGCCCATGACACAGAACCAACAACGCATCATTCCCATTTATTCTTCACGTGGCGAAGCGGAAGCCTTTCTATCATTTCCTTACCTGTTCAACCGCGGCGGAGAATGGATTGGCTGGGTCACTCCGCAGCGGGACGTTTATTCAGTCATGGGCTACTATGCCGGATACCTGACGAATGATCCGCGTATCGTACGGAAGCGGGCGACGAGTACGCTCAGGCCACGCATCCAGCCGCCTCCGCCTCCTGGCAGGATCTCCACCCCAGCCTCTGTCCCATTAGCGCGGCTGATGACAGATCTCAGCCACAGCCTCATCGACGTCCTGGCTGACGAACCCGAACGACTGCATACCCTCGATAGCGGTGAATTCCGCGAAGACATAGACTGAAAGAATACGATTTGCGATTATAAGAATTATTTCTTGCGAATTACATATCTCTAATTTCCGATGTCTAGTCTTTAACCAACCACATTTATCGATGCCAAACCTCCCTGCTCCTAAACCCATCAGCGCCTCGCGCGTCACACTCTCGCAATTGATGAATCTTGAACATGCCAATCTGCTTGGCAACGTGCATGGCGGCTCGATCATGAAACTGGCGGATGAAGCTGGTGCGCTGGCTTGTATGCGTCATTCACAGAAAAAAGTTGTGACGGTGGCAATTGACTCGATGACCTTTCGACAGCCAATCCGCATAGGAGATCTGATCATCCTCAATGCAGAGGTTTCTTACACGGGTCGAACTTCGATGGAGGCCGAAGTTCAAGTGCTCGCTGAAAACCCAATCACTGGCGAGCGCACTCACACGAATACCGCCTATCTTGTCTACGTGGCATTGGATGATGCAGGCAGGCCTTCCTCCGTGCCACAGTTGAAAGCAGAAACAGAAGATGAAGAACGCAAGATGGAAAACGCAAAGGAACGACAACAACGAAGATTGGAACAGAAGTAAGGTCTCGATACAGACTCACCTGCACTGCACCGAACGCAGTGCGGTGCAAGTGTTGTCCTACTCGACCACCAAATAATAAATACTATGACCGAACCTGACACAACCCAACCCGAGCCTCTGGAACGAATGGCGCATCCGATTCGCAGTTTGCGCGAACTGGTGGATTTTGTCGCGGGCAAATCGCTTCCGCCACTGACACCTGAAGAAGGGCGCATCACAGAGGCGTTGCCATTTCCATACCTGGCAATTGTGGGCCAGCATGAAATGAAGCTGGCATTACTGCTCGGGCTCATCAACCCAAATATCGGCGGGATACTTCTCATCGGTCCGCGTGGAACCGCGAAGACAACTGCCGTCCGTAGTCTGCTGGATTTGCTGCCACTTGTTGAACGAAGTACTTGTCCTTATGGATGCCTTCCCGAAGATATTGAAGCAGGCGGTATTGATGCGGTCTGCCCTGATTGCGCAAAGAAATATGGGGAGGGCCAGCCATTGACCGCGCCCGACAAAGTCCGCCTGATCGAGTTGCCGCTCAACGCGCGCATAGATGACGTGGTCGGTAGCATTGATGAGCGCAGCACGACACATGAACGTATGCGCATCCGGCGCGGAATTTTGGGACAGGCCGATCACAATCTGCTTTACATTGACGAGATCAATTTGCTCGGTGACGACATTATTGATTCAATCCTGGATGCCGCCGCTCAGGGATCCTATACTGTGAGGCGTGGGCCCATCGCCGCGACATACCGTTCGCGGTTTGTACTGATCGGCTCTATGAACCCTGAAGAGGGACGCCTCCGCCCGCAAATATTGGATCGCTTCGGCTTGCGCGTCATTGTGCACGGCTTGGAAGACGCGTCTGAAAGGCTGGAGGCTTATCGGAGGGTGCAGGCTTATCTGGCGAATCCACGTCAGATGATTGGGCAGTTCTCAGCGGAGATGGAAGCAGCCGCATCCGAAATTATTGGCGCACGCGAACGAGTCCGAAAAGTGGCTGTGCCTGATATGATCGCAAATCCCGCTATTAAACTTGTGCAACGGATGGGAATCGATTCGCTGCGCGCCGAGATCACGTGGTTCGAATCGGCGCGTGCCTATGCCGCCGCAGATGGACGCGATGAAGTGAGCATGGACGACCTCAAAGCGGTCGCGCCGATGGCATTGCGTTTGCGGCGCTCGCAATATATGAACGAATATTTCAAAGGGCAATTGGGCGAAGAAAAAGAGATGAATGTTTTGCTCAATGGTTTCGACAAAAAGCCTTCCACAAAAAAGAAATCAAAAAAATGAACGGATTGAAATTCCGTCCTTATCGGTCTGAGGACAATGGCAGGTGCGTTGAAATTTTCATGAGCAATACGCCGCATTATTTTGGTGTCGAAGAGGCGGATGAGTTTCGACAATTTCTTGAAACTCTTCCATGCGCATATTTTGTCGCGACGCAAAATGATGAAATTGTCGCCTGCGGCGGACATGGCTATCACGGAAAGAAACAAGCCGTTGTGCTTTGCTGGGGCATGGTACATGCAGACCTCCACAAACAAGGGCTGGGGGAATTTATGCTCATTGAACGCCTGAAACAAATATTCACAGACTTCGGCGAGACCGTAGTTCAAATTGACACCAGCCAGCACTCACAAGGTTTCTTCGAGAGATACGGTTTTCAAGTGAAAGAGATTACCCAGAATTATTTCGCTCCCGGTCTTCATCGTGTGGACATGAAACTTGAATTAAACGAAAAGCGCCATCGCACCCTATTAAGCAGAGTTAGCAGCGAACACCATGACTACACTTAACATCCCCAACCCAGCTTATCGCATCGAAACAAAACGACTCGTTCTGCGCTGCTGGCAACCTGAAGACGCCGCAATGATCCAGGAAGCGGCAGCAGCCAGCAAGGAACATCTGCTTCCGTTCATGCCCTGGGCAGCAGATGAACCGCAGCCTGTTGAACAGAAGGTGGAACTCATGCGAAGGTTTCGCGGGTTATTTGATCGCGGCGAAGATTATGTTTATGGCATATTCAACCAGGATGGATCACGTGCATTGGGCGGGACAGGTTTGCACACGCGCCCTTCAGGCAACGCGCTTGAGATCGGTTACTGGCTTCATAAGGATTTTATCAATCAAGGCTTGGTCACCGAAACCGCTGCCGCATTAACCAAAGTTGCATTTGAACTCTACCATGTGGAACGCATGGAAATTCATTGCTCAGTAGAAAACCTTGCCAGTGCTGCTGTACCGCGTAAACTGGGCTATGTTCATGAAGCCACGCGTCGACGGCTTGGATTCGCGCATGGAGACAGAACAGATCAGATGATTTGGACAATGTTCGTAGATGAATATCCATCCACGCCCTGCGCGGCGGCGGAGATCAAAGCGTTCGACATCGTCGGCAACAAATTGCTATGAACTCCCGCTTCAAAAATTTCATAGAAAAGCCTATCTACATTTTATTGGCCGCCAATATTTTGGTCGGCTTATTTGTTTTCCGCGATTACGGTCTCTCTTGGGATGAACCTCTCTTCTACGATTATGCCGATGCACTCGGCTACGCCTACTCCCCAGCTGAATGGTTCAGCGGTCGCTTCGACGTGGATAATTCCTACGGCTCGAGCGGCGATGACCACAAAACGCGCGGCCCGGCATATTTATTTCTAGCACGCGGATTTGTCTATGGATTGAGAGCACTCGGTTCCGACTCAGCCTCAGCCTGGCACCTGGTTAATTTCCTTTTCTTTCAACTCGGCGTTTACTTCCTCTATCGCTTATCCACACGTTGGATCAGGCCTTCCGCGGCGCTCGCAGCTTCAGCACTCTTTTCCTGGCAGCCGCTCTTATGGGGACATGCTTTCATCAATCCCAAGGACCCACCCTTTCTCTTTTTTTTTCTCGGTTCAGTTTGCCTTGGCTTTGACATGGTGGATGGCATTGCCAGTGGCACAAAAAATAACAAGCAAAAAGTTTTTAGCTTAATCATTGCTGCAATTTTTCTCGGTATTACAACATCCATCCGTGTGCTCGGTCCATTGGCGGGGCTAATTGTTTTCGGGTATTTAGTCACAAGAATTCTGCAAGAGAAAAAACTCCGTGTCTCCGTGTCTCCATGGTTAATGTTCCTTGCTTATGGTTTTATCGCGATCATCGCCATGTTCATTACTTGGCCCTTTCTTTGGGAAAGTCCGGTTTCAAGATTTCTTGAAGTCTTAAAGTTAATGTCTGATAACCCAACGAATCTTTCGGTGCTCTTTGCCGGTGAAGTGTATCGCGCAGGCGAATTACCGCGCCGCTACCTGCCCTTCATGCTTGGAACCACTTTGACAGAGCCAGTCTGGATTCTATTTATCAGTGGAATTTTTATGAGCTACTGGAAACTGATTACTGAACACTCAGTCATGAAAACAAACAAATTGACCACGCTCACCCTCACTTTACTCTGGTTCCTTCTCCTCGTGGCCTATGTGCTCATCCGCAGACCATCCATGTATGATGGCTTGAGACATTTCCTGTTCATCCTTCCACCCGTCTTCCTCTTTACTGGCTTTACATTTGAATTCCTATTCCAGCATATTGCAATATGGTGGCTACGGGCAGGGATCATATTTATTCTACTTCTTCCGGGGCTGGCTGGCATTTTCAAACTTCATCCGTATGAATATACCTATTACAATTCGTTCATTGGCGGAACAAGCCACGCCTTTCGAAATTATGAAACGGACTATTGGCTCACGTGCTACAAAGAAGCGGTTGAAAAACTTGACAAAAGACTCGATGCACCAATCAACCTTTACGTCCATCGCGAGGCATATATTGCCGAATACTATACAGATGCTGAAACGAACATTCA
>JAXIPJ010000131.1:0-2242 GCA_045402985.1 Anaerolineales bacterium | reverse complement strand
CCAGGCCACCCCACTCGCGAGCGCGACCAGCGCCACTGCGAGAGCAAGGCTCTGCCGGATGTAGCTCCGGCTTCTGAGAAAAATGTTCATGGTCAGCCCCTCCATAGACGATACGAGGACCCAAGACATTCAACTCTCCTGTATGAGCCTGTAACGGCTGCGCGCCCCTTCTTAGGGAAGGGCACCGCATACAAGAGTCGAATCAGATTGAATTTAGCGAACCGGAGGACCACGGCTGGCGAGAATGATCGAGCAGATTGTCGGAACTTTGTCGACGGACGTGATTTCGACGAATTCGTGGGGAATCACTTCTAGAGGAACAAAGAGAGTAGCCGCTTCACCGGCTTGTCCGGCGGCACACATCCAGGAACAGAGCACGGTGCCATGCGTGGCAGCCTGATGATGGGCATGGTGTCCGGCATGCTCGACCAACTGCGCCTGCGCCAATCCGCCGACGAAAAGGACGCAGAGCACCAAGAGGATCGAGACGAATTTGAGGACTGTGTGTTTCATCAGAAGACGCCCCAGTGGGACTCGGTCAAATTTTAATGGACACCCACGAGGCCTGTCAAGCCGGCTATTCCACAGGAATTCACGGGACCTCCCCTTAGATGAAGATCTCGGAAAGCGTATATTCCTGATTACCTTTGCTGGTGTAATCCGGTTCGACCTTCGCGAGACCTACAGGTTGCAGCTGCCTGGAGTTGCAAGCACTGGACAGCGAATTTTCAAAACGTTGGTGGCAGGGGCCAGTCTCGACTGGCAAAGGGAGTATTAGTAATCCACTGTTCTATCCCCTTGAACTATCAGGCCGTTGCTCTTCACTTTCTCCCCGCGTCCTCTCGTTTCTAATAAACTAACCTTTGTTACAAATAATATACTTTACAGTTATAAATAAGTCCTGTAATATTTCAAATAACGAGATTGTAAATTATAAAATAATTGAGGCTATAGTGGCTGAGAGAGGACAGTCTACGGAAATTCAAGAGTTTATAATCGATAATGTCGATAAGCATCCGCGCGATATTGGGCGGTTCACGGCTGAGAATTTCCATATTTCTCGCCCAGCCGTAACTAAATATCTTCAATCGTTGGCTAAAAAAGGGATTGTAGAGGCAAATGGAAAGACCAAGGCGAGAATTTATCAACTCAAGATTCTCGTTCAGGAAATGTTCCGGCTTCCAGTTACACCAGATTTGAAGGAAGACCTCGTATGGATGGAGAAGGTGGGGCCAATCTTACAGAATGTTCAAGAGAATGTGAGAACTATCTGCAATTATGGATTCACCGAGATGCTTAACAATGTTACGGATCATTCCGGTTCGAAATATGTTGAAATACTCGTGCGCTTAACTGCGGCCGAAATATCATTGCAAGTAAAAGATTTTGGGGTTGGAGTTTTTAATAAACTTATGAAGGACTTCAACCTTCACGATCCGCGCCATGCCCTACTAGAGCTATCGAAGGGGAAGTTAACTTCAGACCCATCTAAACACAGCGGCCAAGGAATATTTTTTACCTCTCGTGCATTCGATGAGTTTGTGCTCGATTCCTATGGTTTTACTTTCTGTCGATTCGGAAAAGATGACGACTGGTTATTCGAAACCTCAGAGCCCGTTAAGGGAACTTGGGTTCATATGAGAATTGGGAGGCGAGCACCACGCCAATTGTCAGAAGTGATGCAGGAATACTCCTCTGAGCTTCACGACTATGGATTCACCAAGACGCATATACCACTGACACTGGCTCGCTATGAAGGGGAGCAGCTCATCTCTCGATCACAAGCTAAACGGTTAGTGGCCCGCGTGGATCAATTTAAGGAAGTTCTCTTAGATTTTCGCGGCGTGAACATGATAGGTCAGGCTTTTGCCGATGAGATTTTTAGAGTCTTTGCAAAAGAACATCCAAATGTTCGTATCGTTGTGTCGCATGCCAATGAAGAAGTATTGAAGATGATTAAAAAGGCTAAAGAAGATGAGCCTAGTGGAGAGTCACTTTCATTGTTTCCGTAACATGGGCGATCAGAACGAGCGAGCAGCTTAGTTCGAAGAGACATCAAAATAGCTCACTACCCTCGACGCCAGCACCTCTGCTTATTATAGGATTCAGGGAAAAGATGCTGTATACTGCGCCAAATACTTTCGGAGACATCGGCGTTCGTTCCGAACGACAGTACCATGGTCACGCAACTACTCAACCAGATCTTCGGCAGCAAAAACGATCGTGAAATCAAGGCACTCCG
>JAXIPJ010000463.1:0-2912 GCA_045402985.1 Anaerolineales bacterium | reverse complement strand
ACAACTTCTACCAACGTTTCGCACACGTTTGCGAAGACGGTATCTTTCTGCTGGTCTGTGTGCCCTGTTCACAAACTAGAGCTACCACCACAGCCTTCACTCTTGACTTCCCACTTCATCTGTGCACGCTGTGTTAGGCGGTAATATCTCGTATTCTCATTGATGCTATTAATGGGACAAAACTTCTCTCGCGCGGTGTAGTATGCTCTGTAATCTTGGTGCATATTGGTAACGAGTTGGGGTTGTACCCATTTTCAAATTCATTATCTGGGTAGAAACAGGATTGTCTCCCAGAAAATACTTGGCGCCTTTACTATCGGTTGCCAATCCTGCCAACCCCTCGATTTGGATCAGTGTCTTCAGCAGTATTCCGTCTTTCACTGAGTATGTGCAGAAGTCCAACGATTGATGGGCTGTTGATAACGACTGCACTTCTAGAGAAACTATATCTTGGCCTTCCGCCTTAACCCTGCACTTGGTCGTCTCACCATCCTCCCGGTAGTCTATTTGTGCAACAAACTTGGGATATCCATAATACTTAACCCCACCATCACAAGCTTCCTGCGTCGTCACTGGCAATTGGAAAATGTAATAAATAGGTATTTCTTGCTTGTCATCATTATCTATTTGCTCTACAGGTATTGCTATCATAAATTCATTATAGGGGGCGAGCTTGTCAATTTGGCGATATTCGATCCCCAAAAGTTTGATACTTGTTACACCTGTTCTTATCTGAATCGGTCGCAATTTGTCTGATGGAAGAATATTCAGTACGTTGGAAATCGGTGCGTCAAATTCTGCCGCTATCATTGACCAATCAAAATAACAAGCGGCAACATTTCGGCGATCTATATTTGAGAAAAAATTATCGTTCATAACATTCTCCTTTTTCTATCTTACCGCCTAACGGTTGGCGTTACCCGCTGGTGGGTGGGACGAGACAACGCCATTTTGACGGGACCAACTTGAAGCCACGCAAACTGCCTGAAAACGCGCAGAGTCCCACCAGTCGGGTGCACGCTGTGTTAGGCGTGGGCTTGAAGACTCCATTGCCATTTATTCTACGACAAATGCTTCGGACAGAATCATAGTGTTTCTGAACCAAACCTCAACATGATAATTTCCTGCTGGAAGAACACCTAGTTTATTCGGGTCAAACTCAAAAGAAGCGGTCACATTGCCGTCTCCATAGTCACCTAAAGAGGAATAAACCAATTGCTCATCCGCGTACCATCGAAACTCAAGGGGAACTTCTACGTTTCCTCGCTTCTCTAAATAAAATTGCAAGTAGATTTCCTTGGCACCGACTGGAATGAGACGAGCGTCTTCGAGGGGATGTCCATTTTCACTAGGCTTAAAGCTAAGCCTTGCATCTCGGGCTTTGATGCCTGATTCATTTCGAAGTAGTAAAACGAATATAAAAATGATGCAGATGCCCAATACAAGGCCGCCACTCAGATTAGATACCAGAATCACACCTCTGGGTAAAGGACGAGGTGGAAGATTCGAGGATGACTGGTCGCTCACTGTTTAGGAAACCTCAAAAATTTCTCATGAATATTGACTATCAATCTTAAGCGAAACGCCTAACGGCTTGCGTTACCCGCTGGTGATCTCGACAGGCTCGATCCGGCGGGGCGGGACGAGACAACGCCACTTTGACGGAACCCACTTCAAGCCACACAAACTGCCTGAAAACGCGCAGACTCCCACCAGTCGGGTGCACGCTGTGTTGGGCTAGTATCATGAAAGAGGACATGGCAGATCGATGTCGGGTAGGTCCGCAGAGACCGTCGTGCAGCAGGATCGCCATGTCCATGTATCTTTAGCCCGAACAGTTGAGTGGTCTGGAAGACCGAATACTAGCGCGGGCATACTCTCATTATACGGAGAGGAGAAGCAAATGGCAACTAGTAGTGAAATGTATGTAGGGATCGATGTGGCGAAGGACAGGCTGGATGTGGCAGTGCTAGGGGAGAGACAAGCAACACAGGTGGAGAATACCCGAGATGGGATTACCCGTTTGGTGCAACAGATACGAGAGTTGCAGCCTGAGCTGATTGTGGTGGAAGCTACAGGCGGATACCAGCGGGGTGTGGTGGAAGCGCTGTTCCAGGCAGGCTTGGCGGTGGCGGTGGTGAACCCTGCTCGGGTGAGGCAGTTTGCTCGCGCCTGTGGGTTACTGGCCAAGACAGACAAACTAGATGCCCAGGTACTGGCGGTGTTCGGACAGAAAGTGCAGCCCAGGCGGTATGAGAGCAAAACTGAAGCAGAAAAGCAATTGAGTGCCTTGCTGGTCAGGCGCAAACAGCTGGAGGAGATGCTGAAAGCAGAACAAAACCGCCTGCGCACCATCGCACCCAGCCTGAGAGGCTCGGTGGAGCGGATCATTGCCATTCTGAAAGAGGAAAAGAAACGGCTGGAGGAACAGATCCAGCAGTTTCTCAACGAGCAGAAAGCCTGGCAAGAGCAGCGTGAGATCCTCAGCAGTGCTCCGGGTGTGGGCAAAGTGACCACAGCCACTTTGATCGCAGATCTTCCGGAACTGGGCAAAATGGACCGCAAGAAGATCGCAGCGCTCGTGGGCGTGGCACCCATGAACTATGACAGTGGCAAGAAACGTGGCTACCGCAAGACCAAAGGAGGCAGGGCAGACGTACGCAGTGTGTTGTACATGTCGACCTTGGTGGCTACTCGTTACAACCCCGTGATCCAAGCTCAATACCAGCAATTATTGAAACGCGGCAAACTCAAGAAAGTCGCGCTCACCGCTTGTATGCGAAAGTTCCTCACCATCCTCAACGCCATGCTGCGCGACCAGCAACCTTTCCGAGCTTAATTATTTCTCGTTTCCAACAGTATAAAACACAGCAACCGCCTTGACACACAAGACAGTTGCTGCACGCTGTGTT
>JAXIPJ010000090.1:0-3652 GCA_045402985.1 Anaerolineales bacterium | reverse complement strand
CCAACAGTTGAGCTGCCCGCTCTTCAGCCTGTTTTTTGGTCATGCCGAGATGCAGCATCAGTGGTTCCTGCAACTGGCGGCCCACCGTCAGCACTGGATTAAGCGATGTCATCGGGTCCTGGAAAACCATACCGATCTGCGCGCCGCGAACTGCACGCATCTCATCTTTGGACATTTTGAGGAGGTCTTGACCAAAAAATTCAGCTTTCCCCGCTTCCACTTTTCCCGGAGGAGTGGCAATCAAACCGAGAATGGAGAGCATCGTTACGCTCTTTCCACATCCACTTTCACCGACCACCCCCAGCGTCTCTCCTTCTTTCAACCCGAATGAAACGCCGTTTACTGCATGCACAACTCCTTCGGGTGTTTTAAAAGTTGTTTCAAGCCCTTGCACGTCTAGTAGAGAATCGGGCATTTACGGATTCCTTTGCCACCGTGGAGTGTAGAACTGGCAGTTCTTTGTGACAGATAAGTGAATTATAACCAATTCTTGAAGCGAGTCAATCATCACACTCATGAATGGCATTCACAGAACGCAGAATCGCAAAAAACAGTTCTCAAGAACTGCTTCATTTCAGTCCTTTGGCTGGGGAAGCCCATAAACAGCATATGATCGGCAATTTGTTGACAACCCTTCTGTGAAATTGTAGAATGTCATCACCCAGTACCAATGCAAATCAACTTACAAGGAGAATATGCAATGTTAAAGGAATTCAAGGAATTCGCCATGCGCGGCAATGTGCTGGACCTGGCAGTTGCTGTGATCATCGGCGGCGCGTTCGGGAAGATCATCGCTTCACTCGTCAACGACGTTTTGATGCCGTTGATCGGGCTTGTCCTTGGCGGGATCAATTTCACCGACCTGTCTTTCACCGTTGGCGCAGCCGTTGTTAAATGGGGCGCATTCGTGCAATCCATTCTCGATTTCGTTATCGTTGCCTTTGTGATCTTCATGATCGTGCGCGCTATGAACCGGATGCAAAAGCCTGCCCCGGTCGCGGCGCCCACCACAAAGGAGTGCCCCTATTGCTTCAGCGCGATTCCGCTCAAGGCCACGCGCTGCCCGAACTGCACATCTGAGTTACAGTAAAAAACGTATACAGGTACATAATACGTACACACGCCCCACAGACTTTTGGCAACCACGAAATCTGTGGGATAATCTTCTTTCTCTTTTCATTCTTCATAAGATAATTCATTCTACTAATGGACTTTCTTGACAGGCTCAACAAACCGCAACTTAATGCTGTGACAGCCGGGAACGGCCCCATTTTAGTGGTGGCTGGCCCAGGGTCCGGTAAGACGCGGGTGCTCACGCAACGCATCGCGTATCTCATCGCGGTGGAGGGAATCCGCCCGTGGCAGATCCTGGCGGTGACGTTCACCAATAAAGCCGCCAAAGAAATGGAAGCGCGCGTTAAATCCCTTTTGCCCGATCAGGCCATCGAAGGCATCATGCTTGGCACATTCCACTCGATCTGCGCTCGCATTTTGCGACGAGAGTCGGAACATTTGCCGATCGAATCTAATTTTGTGATCTTTGATTCTGACGATCAGGAACGCATTGCCAAGAGCGTTATCCGCGAGTTAAATATCAACGAGAAGTTATACCGTCCTGCCAGTGTACATGCAGCCATTTCGCGCGCGAAGAACGAACTGATCTGGCCGGATGATTACCCCACCAACACCTATCGCGATGAAGTGGTCAAGCGCGTGTATATGGAATATCAAAAGCGACTCATCGCCAGCAACGCCGTGGATTTTGATGATCTGCTTGTGTACACCGCGCGTCTGCTGGAGGATAACCCATCCGTGCGCGATAAATACGCGCAAAGATTTCGCCATGTACTTGTGGATGAATTCCAGGATACCAATCTCGCTCAATACGCGCTTGTGAGACAACTCGCTTCTTATCATAAGAATATTTTTTGTGTGGGTGACCCGGACCAATCCATCTACGCATGGCGCGGCGCAGACTGGCGCAACGTGCAACGATTTGAACAGGATTTCCCCGATTCGCAAATAATTTTGCTTGAACAGAACTATCGCTCGCATCAAAACATTCTCGATGCAGCTATGGGTGTAATAGACCGCGCCCGCAACCGCCGCAAGAAACGTCTCTTTAGTGAGCGCGGCGCGGGTGAAAAGATATTCTTCTATGAAGCGCCTGACGATTATGCAGAAGCATCTTTCGTTGTGGATGGCATTGCACAACTGGTTGCCTCACGTCAGTTTGAGCCAGGCGAGTGCGCGGTGATGTATCGCACGAATGCAATGTCTCGTTTGCTGGAAGAGGCGTTCCTGCAGGCACGGCTTCCATACCGTTTGGTGGGCGCGCAAAGATTCTATGGACGGCGCGAGGTCAAGGATATTATTTCCTTCCTGCGTCTCGTGCATAACCCGGCGGATGAAGCAAGTTTGGGTCGTGTCATTAATGTGCCTCCGCGCGGCATCGGTGATAAGACCCTGCTCACGCTTCAAACTGTTGCGCGTCAAAATGACCTCAGCCCAGGTATGGTGCTTCTCGACCTGGCGCGCGGTTCCGATTCGCGCTACTGGCCTGCGTTCACCGGCCGTGCCACAATTTCACTTGCAGATTTTGGCGGGATGCTTGCCAACTGGCGCGCCCATGCTCCTTCATTAACAACAGCTGAACTCTTTGACCGCATCGTCGGCGATCTCAACTATAAGCAATACATTGACGATGAATCAGAAGAAGGCACTGAACGCTGGGAGAACGTGCAGGAATTGAAACGGCTCGCGCTTGAATACTCCACGCGCCCGCTTGATGAATTTCTTGAAAACGTGGCGCTCGTCTCCGATCAGGATACTCTCACAGATGGCAACGTGCCCACGCTGCTCACTCTGCACGCCGCCAAGGGGCTCGAGTTTGGCGTGGTCTTCATCGTCGGTCTGGATGACGGTATTCTTCCGCACAGCCGTTCGTTCGACGAGCCTGAACAAATGGAGGAAGAGCGCCGCCTCTTTTATGTGGGCATCACGCGCGCAAAAGACAAGCTCTATCTCATGCGCGCCATTCAACGTGGCGGACGCGGCATGGCGGAGGAAACATATCCCTCGCGCTTTTTGGATGATCTGCCGGCGGATCTAATGGTGGGCAAAACGCGGACTGGCCGTTCGATGCGCGGCGCACCTCCCGAAACAAAATGGTCGCTTCACTCCCGACCTCAATCTGCCTCCGTTATGGAATCAAAATTCCGCGCTGGCACGCGCATCCACCACCAGATCTGGGGCGAGGGAATCGTGCTCGACAGCAAGATCCAGGACGACGACGAGATCGTGGATGTAGTATTCGAGTCTGTTGGGATCAAAAGATTATCGGCAAGTTTAGCGAATTTGAAAATAATATAACTTTCATGCTCCTGCCGCCGTCCTCGGCGGCAGGTAACCTCCAAAATCGATGATCCATTCAAATCTTTCGCCGAGGACGGCGAATAGACCAGCAATAATCGTGACCTTCCCATCCTTCCACGACTCTACTTATCTATATTTCATCACCGCATCCATTGTGGACTGGAAACATCTATTCATTACAGCTAAATATGCAAACATTCCATTGAATTCCTTGACATGGATGCAACAACAGAAACGAATCCTGCTCTTTGCATTTGTCATAATGCCTTCCCATCTT
>JAXIPJ010000164.1:0-2815 GCA_045402985.1 Anaerolineales bacterium | reverse complement strand
GTAATCGTGGAAGAGGACAAATTCGCTATAGGTGGGTACTTCCTTCCAGTCGAGGATGGCAATACATGGTCGCTCCCTGCCGCCCCATTGCCGGTAGCAATCGATCAGTGTATGCAACATCAAATGCCGCCCAAACAGTGGGCGCATTTCGTAATGCTTGCTGAATTCACGCATGACCGGTAGACCATAATAGACTTCGGTTATTACATCGGTATAGGCAATCGCAGCGGGAGTCTCAGCATTATATTCGCAGAGCCAGAGCGATTCCTCTTCATCGAAGAAGGTATCCATACGTGATGTGGGACTGGGCGTGTCGAAGCCAGGATCGACCTGTATCAGCTCCTCCTCCCATTCGTTGAGACGGAACTGTGCTCGGATGCTGGCGTCGGCTACAGCAGCATGGTGTATCTTTTGAAATGCGGGCATCACCGCCTGGATACCAACCTGCAGGGCGCGATATTGTCCAGGGTGAATGAAGCGCGGGCGCAGGACTGTGCTGAGAGGCCGGTCCCCGAAAAACAGGCCGCGCCGCAGCAGTTGTTCCGTCAGATGCTCGTGAGTCTCACGCGCAGTTTCGGGATCGAGAAGTGAGTGATAGTGGTCAATCGTCTCGCGCAGATTCGTCATTGTATCCAGCTATCCGTTAAACATAGTGGACCATTTCACTTCGGCCACTTGTGGTTTGGGATTTTTAGCAAGGCGGATACACAGGTCGGCCATCTTCTCCACGCACCATCGATGATATTCGACGCTGGTTGTGTTGATGTCCATGTCGGGCGCAGGGTTCATGAAATCGATGGCGTAAGGTACACCGTCACGCACGGCCCACTCGATTGTGTTCATATCATAGCCAAACGCGCGGACGATCTTGAGCGAGTCGGCCACCACCCGATCATGCAAGTCAGTTGGAAGGTCCGGGGCCAGATAGCGGCGCTGATCCGGATCGTACTTCATCACTTTGATTTCCTGCTGACCCAAACACATGCAACGCAAATACTGATCATCATCCCACTTGATGAATTCCTGCAACACCATAGTCAGCAGGCCAGACTGATTATAGGCATCCCACAAGTCTTGCATCGAATGGCAGATGTGAACTTGCTTCCAGCCACCGCCATGGGCATCTTTGAGTACCACCGGGAAACCGCCAAGGTATTCGATGTGCTCTTCCCAGGGAATGGGAAACATCAGGTTGCGCAGACTTTCATTGTGAACAATGCCAGGGACATATTCTTTGTTGGGGAGGGCAACGGTCTTTGGGCTGGCAACACCGAGTTTGGTAATCAGCGACGCTCCGAAGAATTT
Source organism: Anaerolineales bacterium (assembly GCA_045402985.1). GTDB lineage: Bacteria > Chloroflexota > Anaerolineae > Anaerolineales > Villigracilaceae > Defluviilinea. The sequence continues at coordinate 1,510 of JAXIPJ010000164.1, read as the reverse complement.
GTCATCTGCTGTCCACATGAAAGGATTGTTGATCACGTATGTGCCTTGAAGCATCGCGTTTTTGAGGTAGGAACGATAGTAAGGGACCTCATGCGAGATACGATCTACAAGGACGGCATAGGGACAAGGTTCATTCATTCGTGTGCCGCCAAGCTGAGCATACTCGGCAACGATATCCTCATCCCGCTTATGGACCTCTTCGATAAAGGCTGGAGGCCAGGACCATTCACGACCAACGATCACACCAATTTTGAGCATATTGCCTCCTTCTTTGTCATCAATCATGCCCACCGATATAAAGCTGTATCATTTTCAGCCACCAGGGCCAGTCATGTGCCCAGCCATCCCACTCGCGCAGGGCATTGCCAATCCCTTTTCCCCACAGCGCACCTGAGAGCCAGCGGTTATTCTCAATGTTGGAATCCTCGCGGCCGATAGCCATGATGATATCGAGTTGGCGCAACAGGTTGAGACGACCCTCGTCGGATTCGTTTGGTATGTAAAGACACGGGCAATTGTAATAGAGATTGTCGTCGCGGGTATCACCGGCCCAGCGCTCGATATCGTACAGTCCACTCATGGCGATCACACGATTGGTTATATCGGGATGGCGCAGGGCGAAGTTCATGGCATGGTACGCGCCAAAGCTCGCGCCAGTAGTAATCAGATAAGGCGTTGGATTCTTGGAAGACATCAGCGGTAGAACTTCGTGGAGCAGGTAGTTCTCGTATTCCATATGCCGCCAGGCGCGCGCGCCAGGATCCTTCGACCGGGCATACCAGCTTTCTTCATCTACACTGTCCACGCAGTAGAGCTGCACCCAACCTCGTTCAATATGTTCCCCCAATGCACCCATCATGCCGCGATCCTCCCATTCGTAGTAACGACCCATCGATGTCGGGAAGACTAACACGCGCGACCCGCCGTGCCCAAAGACAAGCAACTCCATATTGCGGTTGAGCGAGGGGCTATGCCAAATATGGTATTCTCGGTTCATAATTACTGATGCGGAACGAATAGCGAACGATCAAGGCACATTTGTTTTATCCTTTGTCATCTATCTATTGTTATTAGCGAATTAAACCCTCCAAACCCGTCTTCGATGCGAAGAGGATTTTCGGGATCATGAGTCCAGCGTGAGCGGTCGATCAGGAATTTGTAGCGGTGTGTTCCGCGCGCAGGAACATCCAAAACACCTTCCCACAAACCGGGCCGGATCTGAACCATCTCCCCATCATTTGATTGCCATGTGTTGAAGCTCCCCACCAGCGCGACCTCGTGCGCCGATGGATCATAATAATAAAACGTAATTTCCCGGCGAGCAGCATTTGGTGAGATTGGTATGCCTTGCAGCAGCCCGCCGCTCACCCGCAGGGCGGCAGCCACGGCTCGCCCGGCATTGACCGCGCCCGCGCCCTGTCTTTCTGCCGGGGCATCGTTAAGCGGGTCTGCCGTCGCCATAACAATCTCCTTGACTTGGGCCGGCGTAAGCGACGGATTGGCTTCGAGC
>JAXIPJ010000351.1:0-14007 GCA_045402985.1 Anaerolineales bacterium | reverse complement strand
ATTGTTTTAGCCGTGGCGACAAGGTGTTGACCTGTGGCAACGGCGGCAGTGCCGCGGATGCAGAACATATCGTTGGCGAGTTGATGAAAGGCTACTTGTTGAAGCGCCGGATTCCCGAGGAAATAATTGCCAAACTGGTATCTAGCAGTCCGCAAAATGGTGGCTACCTGGCCAGCCATCTGCAAGGCGCGCTTCCAGCTATATCACTCGTAAGCCAGACATCATTGCTTTCCGCCATTGCCAACGATACTGCTGCTGATATGGTTTATGCCCAACAGGTTTATGCGTACGGACGGGAAGGCGACACCCTCATTGGGATTAGCACATCAGGAAATGCTCGCAACGTGATCCACGCCATGCAGGTCGCGCGCGCCTTGGGGTTGCACACCATCAGCTTGACAGGTCCAACGGGCGGGACGTTGAAGCCGCTGTGCGAGGTCTGTATTTGCGTTCCCGGTGAAAGTACTCCTGCTATTCAAGAACGCCACTTACCCATTTTCCACGTCCTGTGCGCGATGTTGGAAGAGGAATTTTTCGTCTGATCTTTTTATAAATGGCGATAACTGATAAGATAAGACGAGCTTTGGTTGGTTGTGGTCTCCGGTCTAATCACCAACCAAGGATCCGACTCTCGCCGACCAACATGCCTCTGTTCGAGCATAGTCAATGTAACGTGTTGGAAATCCTTCGCTCTAACCCCGCTCCTGGCCGGTTGCGTTTTGCGGTCTTCGACTTTGATGGCACCCTGTCCCTCCTGCGCGCGGGGTGGCAGAAGGTAATGGCCGATCTGATGGTGGAAGCCCTCCAGGCAACGCCGCGAGCTGAGGCTGAAGATCAGCTCCGCGCTCGAACTGCTGAACCCGTTTTTGAGCTGGCGGGCCGACCGACCCTCATACAGATGGAGTGGCTGGTCGACGAGGTGAGGCAACGCGGTGGGACGCCCCAGACCGCGGAGGCTTACAAGCATCAATACCTGGTCCGACTGTCGGAGCGCATCTGTCACCGGACCGACCTCGAAGCTGGCCGTCAGCCGCCTGAGCGGTTCCGTGTGCCCGGCGCGCTGGAGTTCGTGGCCGCACTTCATGCACGCGGCCTGGCCTGTACCATCGCCTCCGGCACCGACGAGACTGCCGTTCGAGAAGAGGCCGCCCTGCTCGGGCTCGCGCCGTTGATCGCCGACCTCCGCGGTGCTCGGGAGGATGGTTCTGATGCCAAGCGCGTAGTAATTGACCGCCTCACGGCCAAGCATTGCCTCTCCGCCGGAGAATTGGCGGTGATTGGCGATGGGCGTGTCGAGATAGAGTATGCCCGGGCTGCCAGTGCATTGGCCATCGGCGTGGCCTCAACCGAGGACGAGCGGGCCGCCGGCATTGACGCCCATAAGCGCTCGCTGCTGATTGCGGCCGGCGCGGATGTTATCATCCCCGATTTCAGCCAGCCTGCTGAGTTGCTGGCTTACCTATGGCCTGCCGGGTGAAAATTATGCCTTATCCCCAGTTCGACCGCCGTCAGCTCGAAATCAAACCATTAAGCGAGCGCGTCCACGATATGACGCTCGACCATTTGCTTAAACCAGGCGATCCGGTTCCACCCGTGGATGACCCGTCACTGCCCAAGATCGCTGAGCGCATCGTCCAGGCCCGCCAGGCTGGCCGACCGGTGATTCTGCTCATGGGTGGGCACGTGATCAAGCAAGGCCTGTCGCGCCATGTGATCGATTTGATGGAGCGCGGTTTGCTCACCCACATTGCGATGAATGGCTCGGGGCCGATTCATGACTATGAGCTGGCCTTGATCGGTAAGACGACCGAAAGCGTAGCGCGATACATTACGGAGGGCCAATTCGGCCTCTGGCGGGAGACCGGGCAACTCAACGACATCATCGTCGCCGGCAACCGCGACGGGCTGGGCTTGGGCGAAGCAGTCGGGCACGCGATCGAGACAGAAGCACTGCCGAACCGCGACGTGAGCATTTGCGCCGCGGGATACCGCCTGCGGGTTCCGGTCACCGTGCACGTTGGCATCGGCTACGACATTATTCACGAGCACCCAAACTGTGACGGCGCGGCCCTAGGGGCTACCAGCTACCGGGACTTCCTGGTTATTACTCAAGCAATCACTCAGATGCAGGCCGGAGTGGTGTTGAGTGTGGGCACACAGGTGATGGGACCGGAGGTCTTCCTAAAGGGTCTGGCCATGGCCCGCAATGTCGCCCGGCAGCGTGGAGAAGCCATTAACCTATTTACCACGGCAGTGTTTGACTTGACCGACCTCGGTCCCGATATCCATCACGAAGCTCCCAAAGATCAGGCCGCCTATTACTTTCGGCCATACAAAACTCTCCTGGTCCGGACCGTGGCCGAAGGTGGCGAGAGCTTCTACGTGCGCGGCATGTACCGCCAGACCTTTACCACACTCTATCAGGAGATTCTAAATCGAGTGGCCTAATGGACTCTGGCCGCCTGCAAGATCTCCTCAAACATTTCCCGGGCGTAACCGTGCTCATCGTCGGGGATTTCTTCCTCGACAAATATCTTGACATTGACCCACGCCTCAGCGAGCCCTCGCTTGAAACGGGTCTCGAAGCCTACCAGGTCACCAGCGTACGCCGGTACCCGGGAGCCGCCGGGAACGTTGCCAACAATCTGCGCGCGCTTGATGTCAACGTAATCGCGCTGGGCGTCGTTGGGGAGGATGGCGAAGGCGAAGATCTCCGGCGTGGGCTGGAGCTCATCGGCGTGGAGAGCGATGGGTTGATCCGTGCGCGGGGACGCTTTACCCCCACGTATCTGAAGCCGATGCTCCGGCAAGGCAATACACCGGCGCGCGAACTCAACCGCTTCGATACCAAGAACCGTACCCCACTCCCCATGGAAATCGAAACCGAAGTGATCACCCGCCTGCATGGCCTATTCACCCGCCTACTCGGCATCGTCATTGCTGATCAGGTATCGGAGCCAAACTGCGGGGTGATCACCGATCGAGTGCGCCTGGCGATCAGTGAGTTGGCGCGTGCCAATTCGGCCACCATCGTGTTGGCCGACTCACGCGAGCGAATTGGCGAGTTCCGCGACGTAATGCTCAAGCCCAACACCCGTGAAGCGAGGCGCGCAACCGGTCTCACTGACCTGGCCGCCGCCGGCCGGGAACTGCGTCGCCGCACCCATCGGCCTGTCATCGTTACTCACGGCGATCGCGGCATGTACCTATTCGAGCTGGAAGGCGAGCAGCATATCCCGGCCATTCCTGTCGTTGGGCCCATTGATATTGTGGGCGCGGGAGACAGTGCCATGGCGGGATTGGTCGCGACACTTTGTGCGGGCGGCACACTGGCCGAGTCCGCGCTTGTGGGTAATCTGGCCGCATCCCTTACCATTCAGCAACTGGGAGAGACAGGTACGGCCACGCGGGCGCAGATACTCACCCGCTTCGAGGAAGCGGGCTTGCCCTAATAAATTGGTCAGTTTCAGTCAGTAGGAACGGTTCCTCGCAAGACCACATATGAGTATAACTGGTGCCTCATGTTCCATCCTTGGATGATTACAGGTATAGGAACGACCCGCCCTTGCCGCCTCTACCTTGTCAATTCTGCGTGGAGATCGGGAACAAGACGAAATATTGCCCGAAGGCACGAGAAATGGAGTTCTGATCTTCAAATTTGCTTAGTTCAGCCTTACAACATCAACAGAAAAGCGTACGGTCTTTCGTCCATAACATATTGATGGTGGGGAGTCCTGGAAGTGGAAAAACACTGCTGGCGCGCGCCATGCCAGGCATATTGCCGGCCATGAACATCGAAGAGTCGCTGGATGTGACCCGCATCTATTCTGTCGCGGACCAATTGCCAGCAGGTACACCATTGATAAAACATCGCCCCTTCCGCGCGCCGCACCATACCATTTCACATGCAGGTTTGGTGGGTGGAGGTAACATTCCGAAGCCAGGGGAAATTTCCCTTGCACATCGTGGGGTCTTATTTTTAGATGAATTCCCCGAGTTCGGCACACGTGTCCTGGAAGTGATGCGCCAGCCCATGGAAGATAAAGTCGTTACCATCAGCCGCGCAAAAGGATCGCTCACATTTTCCGCAAACTTCCAACTGATCGCGGCCATGAATCCCTGTCCGTGTGGCTATTATGGAGATTCACTCAAGCCATGTACCTGTGCGCATGCCATGGTCACGAAGTATCAAAAACGGATCTCTGGTCCACTGCTCGATAGAATTGACATTCACATCGAAGTGCCTAGAGTGGATTATGAAAAGCTGAGCGGAGATCGAATAGGGGAATCAAGCGAAGCGATCCGGGCACGCGTGCAAATTGCGCGAAATATACAAAATAGGCGTTTCTCACTTAATGGATCATCGGATATTATCTGCAATGCAGATATGCGTGTCGGGGAGATTCGGCAATTTTGCAAGTTGCAGGATGAAGGTCAGAGTTTGATGCGGGCGGCGATGAGCCAGCTGAATTTATCGGCGCGGGCGTATCATCGTATCTTGAAGCTGGCGCGCACGATTGGGGACTTAGCGGGGACTGAGGAAATCCAGTCCGTCCATCTGGCGGAGGCACTGCAATACCGCCCGAGGTTGATGTTAAGTTAATTTGAATGTAGGACTATGAAAACCTGTGGTCATGTTTTAACGGGGTCCGAGATCTATACTCAGAAGAATACCCTTTATAAAAAGCATTTACTTACTCACCAAAATAGGGTGGATATATGCATCCTCATCAGCAGAGGGTGAGTTGTAAATAATGATCGTGCCAAGTCGCTTGTAAACAGCCCAATAATGATTATGATTTGGGGAACTAGCTTCATCGGGCAGCCCAGCGAAGAGATATATTACGAATCTAATCTAGAATTTTTACGATGTTGCTTGACTTTCATGTTTGGGAGAGTATAATGTTCTTCGGTAAATGATAAATTTTGCGGGTTAAGTCGAGGAGTCGGAAAATATTCATCATGTATGGCGAATCTTACTTACAAGCTGTTTTATTGGAAACGGTAATGTACTTAGTTGGGTGGCGTATAGGCGTATACGCGATAATGCCGCGATCAGGTTAAACGAAGATAGTCTGTGTCCTTTACGAAAATCCCGGTTTCGCAATTTTGCTAAGGTGACAATTGGCCGGCTTGCCTTCCCCCCTCCTTGTAAAACTCAAACGGACTCTCCTCGACTGTGGTCCATTCGCCAATTATCGTTTGCTGGTGAGTGCTTTCACCGATGATCGCATCGCGCCTTGGAAAGATGAACTTCTTGGGGCAGATCATAGCACTAGTGACCGGGTTGAACTATTCGTCAGTCAATTTCTAGATCGTAAGAATCGCGCTGGGCAAAGCGTGCTTGTGCTATTTCTGCAAGCGTTGCACGACCAAGCGACAGAAGAAGACCAATGCTCACAGCGGCTTGATGATATAGCAGTGGAAGTCGCCGCGGCGATGAGCAACCAAGTACCTCCCATGGCGCGCCACAACCTGTTGCGCGCTTCTGTCACACATGCAGGCGAGTCTCCTCCGACTGATTTAGGCAGTTACACATTACCTGCCATCGAGACCGACTTTAGTATCCGACGCGAACCTTTGCCACCCGGTCTTTCGCCACAGATATTTGCTGAGCGACTAGAGTCGCTTAAAAACAAAGAGAAGGCCGATTGGCTCCCAGTTAGCTTTCTGGAAAAAGGATTGAAGGCTGCTCGTTCGGTAGGGCGCGTGGAACACCAAGGTCGCAAAATTGGAACGGCTTTTTTAATCGCACCAGATTTGGTGTTAACTAACGCCCATGTCGTTAGGGATATCCCCGTGTTGCAGCAAGGGGGTGTTCGCTTCAATGTGGGATTGCAGGCAGAGCCTCAATGGTGTTATTTTTCCGAAAAGGTAACATTTAGTGCGGTGGAAGAACTCGATTTTGCCCTTGTGCGGCTCAAAACTCGGGTTGCTGGAACACCCGTCATTCTTTCCAATGAGACGGCCTACTCCGCACAATCCGCCAACATCCTGCAATATCCTAAAGGCGATTCCTTGCAAGTAGCTTTACGTCGCAATGAAGTCGTGCATGTTGAGCCGAAACGCTTGTACTACGTGACGGATACTGAAGAGTGCTCATCTGGCTCGCCCGTATTCAATGATGATTGGGCGGTCATCGCGCTACATCGTGCGGGTATGGTGGATAGTGCGCAACGCCCGGTAAAAAATGCCAATCAGGGTGTGCCCATGATTGCTATTGAACCCATGATTCAATCCTATCTCAATTGAGGCTAGACATGAACAATGAATTCATCCCCCTTGGCAAACAATCTCCGGAGCAGATCCAGGCCAAACTGCAAGAAATTGAAGGGGAAGCTGTCGAACTAGAAAGCCTAGAAAGTGCCCCGCGCCCATGGCTCAATACCCAACACCAATATGGATATATCGCTCTGTTCACACCGGGTGCGCAACGATATTTCCCGATTGTGTCAGCCAGCAACATGTCCGCTGACCCTAATCTTCAAGGAAAGCGGATCAACATTCGTTTAGATTTTCTACGCGTATATCAATATCCTACTCCATTATTTAACCTGGGACACAGTGTCCACACGATCCTCTTCACCTTTGAAGCGCGGAATCAGGTAGAAGGAGGGCAAGTAGAGCCGGTAGCCTTCAACCAACATTACAAAGCACGTGCTGGGCAGGATGCAGCAGTTAGCGGCCAGCCAGTGTTCATTGGCCTGACGGTGGGTCCGAATGGCGTCGGCCTTGGTTGTCGCACAGTGAATGTCTCTAACTCGACGGATGAAGAATTTGTTTCTATCTTCAACTCAGACGTTGTAACGTCGGGCCTGAATTTGCTCACTACGGCCCAGCCTGCTCTTGCTCCACTCGCTAACTTAGCACGGGGATTATGCGTTTCGCTTGCCTCGCGCACAAAAAATGTGCCGGTTCAAGAAGTAAACTTGGGCCTAGACTTTGAAACGGGTGCGCTCGGTGCGCGGTTAGCAGTGGGCAGTTATGTGGTGGCGCAAACAGCCCAGCCAAATGATATTCGCTGGAGCGAATGGAAGTATGACGCCGAGACAGGTACTATCATGCGTGACCCACAAAGTTTGGCACAAGGTGAAGAGTCCTATCCTTTGCCGCACAACGCATTTGTTTTCCGGGTTAGCCCTTATGTTGGATAACGTATGCAAAAACATACTGGACAATCTTCTAAAAAGATATTGAGGATATTTCGCAGAGTCAAGGTCCACGTCGCTAAGGCACTCATATAGGGTAAACGTGACGAGAATTGGTAGGTACTATTGTGCTCAGTCTTCCTTCTGAATTAGATCAGCAATGTCTTTCAGTTCTTGTGCAGTGTGAACAATTCGACGCTGCCGAGAAACTACGTGCCGTGTTTACGACGAATGATCTGGCTCCGTTTCGCGATAACCTGCCTGCTTTTTCAGGCAAAAAGGCATTCGTCTCAGAAGTCAAGTTTTTCTTGCAGAACAAGGAATTGGCAGATGGGCGTCAACTGATACTACCCTTTCTGGATGCCTTAAGAGGACGTTACCCAGAACAGGATTCATTACGAGGAGAGTTAGATCGCCTATATCAACAGATATTAACTCAACATTCGCTGAATCGTCATTACATCTGGTACCCCTCTGGGGAAGGGGATAGGTACGCGGAACGTCTGCACACCGCCCTCCAGCAGGCCGGTGCGCGGCCATGGCTGGAAAAGCGGAATGCGCCCAATAGTTATGATCCCAAAGCCGTCCGTGAAGGCGCCTTGCGCGAATGTGCTAGCGTGCTACTTGTCCTTACGCCCGCTACTGCCACCGCGCAGAGCGAAAGCACCAGCGAATGGCAACGAGCCTTGCACTTCAAAAAGCCCATCATTCCACTGCGATTTGACTCCGGCATAGAATTGCCGCCGATTCTGGGTAACCGCGCTGCATTGGATTTCAGCGGCTCGTTTGAGCAAGCATTGGGTGATTTGCTCCACCATTTGGATGATCTGAACACACCAGCTGGGCAATTACACGAACTGCAGTATCGACTTGCCGACGCGGAGCGCGAACTGCGTGAGACGCCCGATGATTCGCGCATTTTGCAGGATATCAGGGAATTACAGCCACAAATTGAAACCCAACGAATGATAGCACGCGATCCACAAGTCGCCGCCCGCGCAGTCGAGCAGCGTACGCAAGCCGCCCTGGAAATCGAGCGGGAGCCAGAACCGCTAATAATGGGTCACACTCAAACCAAGTTCATCAACCCGCCTCCCGAACCAGCAGCCTACTTTCATGATCGCTCCTTCGAAACTAAATTGGTGGGCGATTTCCTCAAAAATGAAGCTCAGCGCCTGCTGACTGTGGTGGGCCGGGCGGGTATCGGCAAGACTGCCATGATCCGCCGCTTGCTCAAGTCCCTGGAAGACGGCCATCTACCAGACGAGGGTGGCCCCTTAAGCGTTGATGGAATCGTATATCTAGGCCCTACCGATTTACGCGGCTTGCGCGTATTCGATCTCTATAATGACATGATTAAGCTCCTTCCGGACGGCACCGCCCGACAGCTTAATGCCTTCTACCAGGATCCCCAAGTCAGCACCCGAGCTAAGATAAAGGCCTTGCTGGCCGAGTTCGACATTGGCCGTACAATCCTGATTCTGGACAACTTTGAAGAATTAGTTGACGCCCACACTTTCAAGATTCATGATGCGGAGATGGAAGAGGCTTTGCGCACCTTGCTGGAAGCTCCCCACCACGCCGTCAAGGTAATCTTGATTACTCGTATTGCTCCCCGCTCTCTGGCTCTAGTCCAGCCCGGCCGCCAGGCGCGCCTCGACCTGGATGAAGGTTTGCCCTCACCCTTTGCCGAAAACCTCCTACGGGCGATGGATGTTGACGGGACGGTTCACCTGCGCGATGCCCCCAACGAGTTGCTCTCTAAGGCTCGCGAGCGGACCCATGGATATCCTCGTGCTCTGGAACACCTTTACGCAATATTATCAGCAGATCGGAACACCGAGTTGGCTGATATCTTAGCCGACACCGCTAACCTACTTCCAGTCGAAGTGATGGAAGTCCTGGTAGGTGAGGCGGTTAGCCGTTTAGATGATTCCGCCACTCGAGTGTTGCAAGCGATGGCAATCTACGGCTGGCCGGTGACCTGTACTGCAGTGGATTATCTACTTCAGCCCTACCAACCGGGAGTCAACAGCGAACCGGAGCTCGGCCGGTTGGTGAACATGAAATTTGTTCGCCGGGAAGGAAAACGTTACTACCTTCATCATATGGATCGTGCCTATGTTCTGAATCGAATTCCAAAAGGCGATATAGCTGATCAGGGGACAACTGATGCGCCTCATTTTACCCAATATACACTGCTGCGCCGAGGGGCAGAGTTTTATAAGCAAATTCGAACGGAACCAAATTCCTGGACGACGATCAAAGATCTAGATTCGCAGCGTGCCGAGTTCGACTTGTACTACGCGGGGGAAATGTACGACGCGGCTGCTGCCCTGCTATTTGAGATCGATGAAAAATACCTGTATGCATGGGGCTATTACGGTCTAGCGATCGATATGCACGAGCGCCTTCGAAGTAGGCTTACAAGCCCAACCCTTGAAATGGAAAGCGCGGGCAGATTAGGGAAAGCATACCAAGACACGGGACAGTTCAGGAAGGCAACCGAGGGTTTCGAACAGGCCGTTTCTATCGCCCGCCGGTTAGGTGATCGCTCTAAGGAGGGGCGCTACCTTGGGAGTTTGGGCAGCTGCTATTCCCGCCTGGGGCAAAATGAAGACGCCAAACAATGCTTCGAGCAGGCTTTGGAGATCGCTCGTAAGCAACAGGATCGCGCTGGGGAGAGCCTACAATTGGGAAGCCTAGGGCAGTTTTATAGTCATCTTGGACAGATTGATCGCGCCATCGAACTCCTCAAGCAAGCCTTGACTATCGCACGCGACGTATCAGATCGCTCTGCAGAAGGATCGCACTTGGGGAGCTTGGGGTTACTCTACAACAGTCAGGAACAAACTGATCTTGCCATCGAATTCCTCGAGCGGGCAGTGTTCATCGCACGCGATCTCCCTGATCGTTTTGGCGAAGGGCGGCGCCTGGGTAGTTTAGGATTCTGCTATTACACCCTAGGACAGACTGAGCGTGCGATCGAATATTTCCAGAGGGCCCTGGCGATCGCGCGTGAGATCCAAGATGGCCGCGGCGAAGGGCGGCACCTTGGTGGCCTGGGATTATGCTATGGCGATATCGGCCAGACTCTCCAAGCCGAGGAGTGCCTGAACCAAGCGCTTCAGATTGCCCGCAAGCTGGAAGACTCCACTGGAGAAGGATGGCACCTTTGCCATCTTGCCGGGATCCTGATAGACGATGGTCGCTATAAGGAGGCTGTTCAGCGAGCGCAGGAAGGATTACGAATCGGGAAACAGATTGGTAACGCTTCCATGAGCAGCCGTGGGAACCGCTATCTTGCCAGTGCTTACCTTTATCTAGAGGAGATCGAGAATGCGATGGCAGCTGTTGAAGCGGCCCTTCAGCACGATCAACCATCGAATCGGATCAGTCTACAATTGCTGTCCGGGGTGATTGCGCTGCGGCAGGGTGAATCTGGCACAGCGGCGCAAGCTTTTGAGCAGACAGCCAATCAAGTGCAAGAGAAGATCATGAGTGGGGTCAAGAATTATTCTATTCTGGATGCTAAAGGCCTCGCCTTAAGTGGTTTGGTAGTCTGTAGAGAACAGCAGCACCAGCAGGAGGCTGTTGAGGCGTTCCGCGTGGCGAGGCAAATCAACCCCGGCGCTGGGGTGATCCGGCGAGTTATCAGCCTTCTCGATGCAATGGCTTTGACAGACCCGCACGGAGCCGAAATCCTCGCCGAAGTGCGGGAAGCTGCCAGTGCACCCAGAGAAGCATGACTCCTCCCCTCTTAAGATCAGCGGCCGTGATAAGCAATTTCCACTTTCCCAATTACTGCTCCGATGCTATCCACCAGCCCTACCCACCCAACGTCAATGGCGTCCCTGGTATTGTGACACGCGCAGTTCGGTTATTGAATCAGTTAGAAGGCCTGCTAAATTTTGGGAATAACGTCCACGCTTTATTTTTCATTTAACCCTCCCAATACCTCTAGCAATTGTTCCTTCCAATCCTTATCCTTTCCAAACGTGCACCAATAAGCTGACCTGCCGCCGCGTATACCGGGACCCAAATCCGGCAACCGCTGGTGGACTCAGGAGCTGCTTTGGGGCACAAATCGCGAGCCTCTTTGGAGGCATTTCAAACTTTGGTCGCCTGACTCACTCTATGGTTATTCAAAACGTATTGGAGGAGAAAACGGGAATATCCTGAGTTGCTGTCTCAACCAGAGCATCAACACTTAAAATTGATTCGTTTGAAGCATCCGAACGAAACAGAAGACTCGGTGGATAATCTTTAGAAATTGTTTTTTTCGGTATTATCATGCAAAGAGAATCAGAATCCTAGTTCACGCGTGTTGTGCCATAATCATTTGACTGGTTTATTTAGCTCAGCATAATACTTATTAGTGAATGGTGGCTTTTGTGTCGTAGGATGAGGAGTACAGAACCTATATATATCAAACACCAGACTTAAGCTGTTGCAGTGCGGAAGTCAACCAAGCATATAGTTGGCCCCCAGGACAATATCAAATCGCTAACTTCGCCAAAACAAAATAGAATGATGACAAAAACAGATCTTTATGCCTGGATCGAAAGGTCAAAAGCCAAGCCGCAGAACGAAGATGGCAGTGAACTGAATGCGACCGACACATGGGTTTCACCCATATTAAAATATTTCTGCATGACGATCCCAAAGGTTGCGTGCACTAAAGTCAAGCTCGTTCTGCAGCAACTAGAAGGCTTGCCTATTCCGCCTGAGCCTCTCCATATCCACTACCGAGCCACACCAGATTTTCATTTTATGCCTAGCATTGCCGATTTCACCACGTCTGAGGCTGTCGAGATCCTGACCTCTAACAAATGGTTTCGCTTTGCTTTCGTGCGAAACCCCTATTCGCGGCTTTTCTCAGCTTACAAATCGCAGGTAATGGATTTAGATTCACCTTATATCAGCTTTCGGGAGGCAATTCGGCAGAAAGCTGGCTATCCGACGCTGCCCAGGACTGCTTTAGGTATGGTGGGCTTTGCCGATTTCGTAAATTATATCGCTGAGCAACCAGACAGCCAACGGGATGGGCATTGGAAATCGCAGACTGGGATAATGCATCTCGATGCGATTTTCTACGATTTCGTCGGGCATGTAGAAATGTTTCAGCAGGATTTCACAAAGATACTTCAGCACTTCAATGCCCCTACTGGACTGATTGCCTCTCTTGCCGAGCGTGTAAATACAACGACCCAGATTCCGCTTGCCGTTGCTTATAATAAGAAATTGTCCGACCTTGTCTATGCAATCTACAGAGATGATTTTGAGAGGTTTGATTATCAGAAGGATAGTTGGATGTTTATTGACTGAGAACTCCCACCCATCAGAATCAGATCCTGTGAAGCCAGCCGCGGATGACGAATGGCAGCAAAGGAACCGTCATGACCAAGCGTCACGAGTATTCCCTGGACTTGTCTGATTTCAATCAGCCCGGTCCTCTTATGACTGTCGCTCAACTTCGGTTGATGGCGGCGCAACCCACGTATGCCAATGCACTAGCCGAACTAATGATTGAAGCCTATCAGGGATCATTGATTATGACGACGAAACGCTCCAGAATGCTATTGATGAAGTCCAGTCCAATCTGGCTCGTGAGCGTGGGGGATGACCGCCGTTGAATGTATCGCTTTTGGCTTTTGCAGGTTCTCGACTGGGCGGCGCGTGCTTGGTTGGAGAATGGAACGAAAGGTAGCTCCCATTGATCGCCTACGTGATGACACTTACGGAATGGACGAATCGCGAAGTGAGCAAGCATCTACTTTGGCTAGTCTGATGGGCATTGTGTGATTAGGGTCATCGCGAAGTACGGGCCGTTATTGGGGAAGGTAATATGCCCTCGTAGCGGTTGTTTACCCGGATGGGATTTGAGAAAGTCAACATCTCTTAGGCAACACGGTCTGAGTAGTAGTGACTGCTTCACGCCAATTAGTCGTTGGTATCAGCGATTCTCTGCTCGTGGCACCTGATGGTGCTTGACCTTATGATGAGCACACATCGTCGCGAAACGCATAGGGAGTCCATATGTCCAGTACAGATGCGCATGTCACAGATCACTACATTACCATTAATGGCCTTACGATTCACCATCGTGATTGAGGTGACCCACAGTTCCCGCCCCTGGTAATGCTGCATGGATTGGAAGCTCACTCCCATTCCTGGGACCACGTTGCTACTAAGCTGGCCGATCGCTATCGTATTATCATCCTGATCTACGCGGTCATGAGGAAAGCAGCTGGGCACCAGAAAATACCTGGCAGTTCATTCAGAGGATAAACTTGGCCTGATGAATGCCTTAGAGGTAAGTCAGACTGTCTTGTGTGGGCATTCTGTGGGTGGGCGCGTCACTCACCTGGTGATCGTTGAAGCTGACCCAATGGATCCTAAACCTGCCGAAGATCGAGATGGGTATTCGCCATCAGACATCGAGACCTATGCAACATTTGCAGATACTCTCGCCGAGGCACATGCCCGTAAGGTGCTTGGCGATGCGGCATTCGAGGTCGCATTTGCCGAGGGACAGAAGAAGTCTTTATTAGATGAAGGCTTGGATCTCGCATTGAAAACAGTGGAGGAGATGTAAGGTGAAAAAATACTTTTCTGGACTAGCTAAGCCTCGCCACGTCTACAGAAAAGCGTACGGTCTTTCGTCCATAACATATTGATGGTCGGTTCCCCTGGTTCTGGAAAGACTTTGTTGGCGCGCGCCATGCCCGGAATATTGCCTGAGATGAACATCGAAGAGTCGCTGGATGTGACCCGCATCTATTCTGTCGCGGACCAATTACCCAGCGGCACACCGTTGATAAAACATCGCCCCTTCCGCGCGCCGCACCATACCATT
>JAXIPJ010000452.1:0-6635 GCA_045402985.1 Anaerolineales bacterium | reverse complement strand
TCCACTTCATGTTGTGCCTGTTCCCTTTGTTGCACCAGCATGGTTCTCAATAATGCACTGCTTACGAGATTTCGAATACGGACGTATATTTCCCAATCACGCGGTCCCATCTCCACCCACATGAATCCAAATCGATTTTTAGCCAGCGAAAGGGGCATTACCACAGCAGTATAACGATGGTCCTGTGGCGTTTTGCCGCGAGGCACAAGTTGACCTGTCCCAATTAAGGCGCGTTGATGAGGGATCTCGAATTTTGCGCCTTCATATTGGAAGAGCAGGCTGTAACTTTCAGGTGGTGGCACGGAGATGGATTGCGGCGCAGTGACATCACTGTAGAACATCACGTACCAGCGTTCAATTCCCATTGCGGGGAAGTGTTCCGAGATCGCCGCGCCGATCTCACCCAGGTTCATTGTCGGCGCCATGGAGGTGCTGAATCCCTGCAAAATACCTTCCTGTTGTTCAAGTACCAGACGGCGATAGGCCTGCGAGCGTTGAGAAAGTTCACCCGCCAAAAGGCGCGTCTGCTGGAATAAGTTCTCCGCCTTTAACATCGTGGTGTGACTCGTAATGCCGCCCAACGCGTATCTGCGCATCATTGAGATGACACTATGCCATATGGTCGTTGCAAGTTCCTGCTTCTGCATGAGTCCAATCATGGCATTGACCGTCTTTAGAAATTCATCACTCGATAATTTATCGTTCAGAGCCAAAAGGAAGCCATCCCAGGTGCGCCCAAAAGCATCCCTGAATTGAGGCAGGGCCGGGTCCTGCTCTGTGACACCTGCCGAGTTGAGCAAGGCGCGCAAGGCAGCCTCGCGTTTATTTTCCAACCTAGCTGTCTTGGCAACATCGCGCAGGGCGACCGCAGCCTGGCGGACGTTCTCTGGTAAACAACCGCAAGACCAGCGCACGAGCAATTGCGTGGGAGTAATAGTGACAGGAGAAACCGCTTCACCCTGCATACGCTTGAGCAAGGTTTCCAGGGCGTGTTTCCCAGCCGTGTAAAACGACTGTCGTACAGTGGTCAGTGGCACACCGGTTGCCTGGGCTTCGCGCAGATCGTCGAAACCGGTGACAGCCACATCATCCGGGACGCGCAGGCCGCGTTCCTGAAGTGCTTCCAACGCGCCGAACGCCATGCGATCATTCGCCGCCACCACAGCCTGAAAACGAAGCTGGCGTTCATTCAGCAATGTATAGATCGCAGCTCTTCCACTCTCAGGCGTGTAATCACCATTTAACACAAGCTCTTCATCGAAACGCAGGTCGTGTGCTTCGAGTTCATCCTTATATGCATCAAAGCGCTGTTCGGCGTCTATATGTCCTTCAATGCCGCGAATAAAAGCGATGCGCTTGTATCCATGCTCTTCGATCAGATGGCGCACAGCCGCGCGCATCCCCCCTGTGTTATCAGGGACGAACATGGAGGCGCCCTGAATATCCACAGATTGAGTGACAATGGGCAGCGCGCCATAAACTTTGGCGAACGTTTCCAGATCCTGCGCACTTACCCCATACGCAATATCCGTGGTGAGTAACAAGCCATCGAATTGATCAGGCCCGGCCAGATCATATAATCCAAATGAGGGCTTGTCTTCTCCAGGTGCGGTGAGAGGTAATAATTTTCCCCCGATGAAGTGTACAAGGTTTACATTGTGCGCCTCAGCAGTGTTGGTAATGCCGGCCATGAACTCCGCTCCCCAGGCGCGTCCCACCTGCGATGCGAAGACACCAATCGTTTTTCTTTCGGAAAATGGCCTCGTTGCGGATGGCATTTAGTACTTCCTCGTCATTTGAGTGAGAGCAGATTATATCCCTGATTGGGACGGGCTATAAAACAAAAGAATGACAAAACCATCACTCTAACCCTCTCCCAATGGGAGAGGAGACTCCCTTCCCACATTGAGGGAAGGGCCGGGGATGAGCGCGAGTCTCATTTGCCATTGTGACAGTTTATCTTTCTCAAAACCAGCCTTTTCATATACTTTCCCAAGTTCCTCCGGAAGTATTGCAGGGACATGCCACGTCTTGCCCACGTGTTTTGCGGTAACACTTCTCAGCATATCTATGCCAAGTGCATTCCCGCGCGCATCCTGCTCAACGAGCAAAGACCAGATCATTACGTGTTCAACATCCGGGTTTGAGATCACAGCGTAGGCCTGTCCCTTGCGATAAGCGCGCGCTGGCGGATTCAGGTGCGCGATGGTTTCAGCGGATAACTGCCATGGCAGGTCAGGCAATCCGTGCAGGGATAATAGGGATCCCGCTTCGAGCAGATCTATTTCCTGCAGATCTCCCTTGCCGGTTTCCATTGTACCAATGTGAGTGTATCCTACCAATCTTCTAACACTTTGAAAACCATATTTTCGATATAACCGAACAGCAGGTTTGTTCTGTTCAATCACCTCAAGCACCATTTCGTGGTCGCCGCGCTCACGCGCTTCCTGAATTAGCTTGTCCATGAACCAAGAGCCTGCGCCTTTGCCGCGTATCTGTTGCGAGATGCCCATGGCAGCTAAGCGACTCGTCCAGCCGCGGCGCGCGATTAGCGCAACGCCCGAAGGTTTGTCGTCCGCCAGTAGTACGCGGCTGGAGGCCAGGTCGATGCTGTCCTTGCGAACCATTGTCAGAAACTGGGCAAGGTTGAACTGGATGGGGACGAGATAATTCTCAAAGCCAAGATTCAATAATTTAACGAGATCAGGCAGAGATGAGTCTGAGGCGGGTCTTGAGTCGAATTTCATGTCCCCGATTTTACCCGCGTCCATCGTATAATCAATAAATCCAAAAGAACGATTCTATGTCAGACTATCACTCAAGTCAGCGCCGAAGACGGCGCTGAGAGCAGGTTACAAGAGGCTAATTTATGACAGAGTTTTCCAAACTTGCGCGAAAAATTACGTGGGTGCTGTTTGCGGCGCAGAGCCTGACTTCGGCGGGATTTATTGCCGCGGCCACCATCAACCCGATCCTCGGCGCGCAGCTGGCAGATGACCGTTCGTGGGCAACACTGCCGACGGCTGTTTATCTGTTGAGCGGCGCGCTTTCTGCTTCGGCCTGGGGCTATATCATGGATCGTATTGGGCGCCGCAACGCGCTCGTTGTGAGCCTTGTGATCGGCGTACTGGGCAATATTCTTGTGCTGGTTGCCATTTCCGTGTTGTCCTTTTTGCTTGTGACGCTCGGATTGATATTGATGGGCATTACGAATTCTGCGATCGGGTTGGCGCGTTTTGCGGCGGCGGAGGTGAATGCCCCCGAGCAGCGCGGACGCGCCATTTCCACGGTGGTATTTGGCGGCGTGGTCGGTTCAATTTTGGCCCGCGTTTCTGCTGTTCCGATGGGTGATTTTGCGATCAGCATCGGCATGGATGAACTGGCGGGCGCCTATCTCGCCACGCTGGTATTATTCGCAGTTGCCTCCGTTATTGTCTTTTTTGGTCTGCGCCCCGACCCGCGCGACCTTGGAACTGAAGTGGCAAGGCTATATCCTGAATCAATCCCTGAGGGCGAATCGCGGCCGATCGGGCAGATCCTGCGCCAGCCCGCCGCGCTGACGGCTGTGATTGCCATGGCGCTCGGGCAGGTTGTGATGGTTGCCATTATGGTGATCACCTCCCTGCACATGGAAGATCATCAACATGCCAGGAGCGATATTTATTCGGTCATCTCTGCGCATACATTTGGCATGTTCTTTTTTTCGGTGATCTCTGGCAGGCTGGCAGATAAGTGGGGACGCGGCGTGGTGATCGTGATCGGCGCTTCGACATTGCTGTTGTCTTGCATCATTGCACCCATTTCGCCGGATGTCCTGCCGCTTGGCATTTCGTTGTTCCTGCTTGGCCTGGGCTGGAATTTTTGTTTTGTGGGCGGCTCTGCGCTTCTGGCAGATCAACTTTCACCACTGGAACGTTCGCGCACACAGGGCACAAGCGACCTGCTGGTTGGCCTTGCCTCCGCAGTGATTAGTTTAAGCAGTGGCTTTATTTTTGTTGCGGCAGGTTATACCGTAATCGCCATTATTGCGGGTGCACTTGCGCTTGTGCCACTGATCATGTCGCTGGCGTTTTTGCGAAGGAAAGTTGTGGCGGTCACTGCGTGAATCAACATCCCGCAGACATTTGTCTGCGGGATGTTTTGTTGTTGGTTGTCATTGCGAGGAGGGCGAAGCCCGACGTGGCAATCTCATGTTTGATGGTTAACTGAGATTGCTCACCTGTACTGCACCACGCCCTTCGGGCAGGCAGTGCGGCGCAAGTGTCGTCAGCCCTTTCAGGCTGCCTCGCAATGAAATCATCTAATTTCAATCTGATACGCTGCTGGCAGGCGGGTAAATCTTGTCGTCCCTGCCACGATCAGGATGGCTTCTTCACCACTCTTCAATGAAAGCGGAATTTCGACCGTTTGGTCTGCGTTTAACGGGATATTGGTCACAGTGGTGGTATCACCCTTGATAATGAGACTCAGGCGATACGTCTGCGGGAGGACGTTTTCGACGCGTACGAATCCGCTTGGGATCCAGCCGCCATCATCCGCTTCAAAATCGGACTGGTAGTTGATCGCCTCCACCTGAACATCATCCAGCAAAAAGCCTTCGCCGTTCACAGCCGCGTCAGTAATGTATTCGAATCGAATCTGCACTTTCTGACCCGCGAATTTTGAGAGATCAATATCCTCCTGCTTCCAATCGCCGGTCTGACCGTTGTATCCCCAGCCATACGAATTGCCGGATGGGTCTTCATCGGTGCCTGAAGGTGTTGTGATAATTTCCCAGATTTCCCCATCGGTGGACGCTTCAACGAAGACATAATCGTAATCGGTCTCAAGCTCGTACCACATTGAGAACGACAACGTGACCGGCGCGCTGACGTTCGTGAAATCAAACTCGCGTGTGAGGGTCATGTTCGATTCATCGCCCTTGTTCGACCAGAACGCATACTTGCCTGAATTTGCGTCCACGGGTAGAAGACCAACGATGGTGGAGCTGTTGAAGTTCAAGGTGCTATCGCCTGTGCAGTTAATGATGAAATAATCAATTCCATACTGATTAACCGACCCGCTTTCAGATGCTGGGCAACTCGAAATGGATTTGGAGGCTGTGATCTGCGGCGCTTCGGGATAGTTGCCGTAATCAAACCGTCCATCGCCCACGGCAGGATCCATAAGCCACATTGTTGCTGCCCAATCCATAAACACGTCATCGGCTGTGATGATGTTTCCAGTTTGGGAATCAGTGATATTCAATGTTTTCAACGTATGGTCAACGCTTGGGAGACTGTTTTCAGGATTCTTCACCAATTCCTTTGTCGCGTCTTCGCCAAAGCGGTCAAGGAAATATGCCAGATAGAGAAAAGACTGCCCATAGTGCGGTCCGTTCGAGCCTGGGTCAGCGCCCCAGTCTGGCAGGCTGACGTCTGGGTCGGTAACGTAGTAATAATCAAAATAGATGGGATACCCATTCAACAGTTCGGCAACCATCGAGAAGCCTTCATTCAACCAGGAGGATTCATTCCTGTCTGTGTTGAAATGGATCATGTGCTGGAACTCGTGCGCCAACGTACCGTACGTATCCTCCGCACCCAGGTCCATATTATCGGCATTGAAGAAGAAGGTCTCATGGCCGTTTGAATATTCCTTGACGAGTGGGTTATATAGATCGGGAGTGGAGAAGTACCCGGCGTTCGATGCGCCCGTGCCGCGGACGTAAAGAATGTAAATGTGCGGGTCATTATCCACGCCGGGGGTCCATTCACTGCCAAAGAACTCGCGGTCGGTGGGGTATATCTGGTTTTCGAAAGTATCGCCGAGTCTCTTCAGATCTCCTTCATCGTAGCTGACGCCGTTTTCGATCCAGAAATACACATGCGGTGAGATGTATCTCATAGTGGCTGTGATTTCAAAGTTCTCGACTGTATCCACGTTCGTCACCCAGAAGGTTTCCTGGTCGCCCAGTTTGTATGGATTCGATGGGACGGTCGTCGGGACGTCGCAGACTGCCTGCAAGCGGCATGAGAGTTCATATGGGTCGTTTTCAGGAACGATGGTTTTGCCCAGCGTTTCAATCGTCTCTGTTGAAATGGTATCTAGGGAGGGGCGTTCGACCGAGGGCGTGGGCGAGGGAGTGACAGACTCATCAATGGGGGGTAATGAAGTTGGAAAATCCGTTGGAATTTGCTGTGATGCCTGATACAAAACTACCGCCGCGCCCACGATCAATACGCAGGCACAACATACAAGAACTGCCACAATGCCCCCCACGATCTTTGGAACGGATGAAGATTGATTGCTGTTTGTTTCCATATTATTGATGATCTCCTTATCGGTCTCTGCATCTTACCGTGAATCTATAAATGCGGGATTAAAGACATAGGTCACGTTTGAAACGTGACCTATAAAAGTTGTGGGAGCAGTTCAACTGCTCCCACATCACTTACGCGTCCGCGTGCTGTTTGGTCTTTTTCTTTACTGCTTCGGAGGTCTGGAAGACGACCTTGTTATTCTCTTCGTCCACATCCACCATCACGGTTGCGCCGTCCTTGAACTTGCCGCTCAATAACTCGACGGAAAGCGGACTCTCGACATGCTTCTGAATGGCGCGTCGCAGTGGACGTGCCCCAAAGGCGGGGTCATAC
>JAXIPJ010000465.1:0-3460 GCA_045402985.1 Anaerolineales bacterium | reverse complement strand
TTATAACTTGGGAAGTTAATTTCATGAGCCTTCATAGCATGTTTGTCCCACTCTACGGCAAGAGACAAATCAAAGCCGGCACGTATTGCGCCCAGGCTCAACCCGCCTACGCCAGCATACAAATCAATAACCTTAGGCTTCGAGTTTTTGTTGTTCATGATGTTGCCGAACATTATAACGGATTACTCGCTCAAATTTTCTATAAAACTCAGTCCGCTCGAAGCGGACTTCGTAAAAATAGCACGGGGACTTCATCCCCGTGCAGGCTAACAGAGGGAACAATGTCCATCGAAACAGAATCTATTCTCCATTCTCTACTCTCTGATAAAATCACCCCACTATGTCAAACGAATCCTTAGTCATCTACTCCATGACCAAAGTGGGGCGTCTCATCCCCATCAGCAACAAAATGATCTTGCGCGACATCTCGCTCGGCTTCTACTACGGCGCCAAGATCGGCGTGCTCGGGCTCAACGGCGCGGGCAAATCCACGTTACTGCGCATCAGTGCGGGTGTGGACCAGGACTACATCGGCGAGATCTTTATGGCCAAGGGCTACAGCGTTGGCCTGCTCGAGCAGGAACCAAAGCTGGACGAAACAGGAACAGTTATCAGCGTCGTCAAAGAGGCGGTGCAGCCCATCGTCGAAATGCTGGCGCGCTATGATGAAGTCAATGCCAAATTCGCCGAACCCGACGCGGACTTCGACGCGCTCGTTGCCGAGCAAGCCAAACTGCAGGAGCAGCTCGACAAGCACGACGCCTGGAACCTCGACAGCCATCTCGAAGTTGCCATGGATGCCTTGCGCTGCCCGCCTGCGGATATGCCCATCAACATTTTATCGGGCGGAGAAAAACGCCGCGTCGCCCTCACCCGACTCCTGCTCACTGAGCCAGACATTCTCCTGCTCGACGAACCCACCAACCACCTGGACGCCGAGTCTGTGGCGTGGCTCGAACATCATCTGCGCGATTACAAAGGTACTGTCATCGCCGTCACCCACGACCGCTATTTTCTCGATAACGTGGCAGGCTGGATCCTTGAACTCGACCGCGGCTATGGGATTCCGTATAAAGGTAATTACTCCGCGTGGCTCGAACAAAAACAGGAACGCGTCCGCGTCGAAGAGAAATCCGAATCGAAACGCCAGAAGACTCTCGAACGCGAGCTCGAATGGATCCGCATGTCGCCCAAGGCGCGTCAATCAAAAGGACAGGCCCGCGTCAGCGCCTATGAAAAATTACTGAACAAGGAAGCCGAAGCGCGCCGCGAAGAACTGGAAATTTACATCCCGCCCGGACCGCGCCTCGGTGACCTGGTCTTTGAATTTGACAAGGTGACCAAATCGTATGTCAGCCCCGACGGAGGCGGGGATGACCGCCTCATTCTTGACTCCTTTTCTGGTTCCGTTCTCCCAGGCTCTATTGTTGGGATCATTGGTCCCAACGGCGCGGGCAAGACCACACTGCTCAGGATGATCACAGGTCAGGAGACTCCCGACAGCGGCACCATCAAGATTGGCGAAACTGTCAAGTTGGCATACGCCGATCAATCGCGTACACTTGATTCAGATAAATCTGTATATGAAGAAATCTCGCAGGGCGCAGACTTTTTGGAACTCGGCAATCGCAAAATTAACGCGCGTGCTTATTGCGCCTCCTTCAACTTCCTCGGTTCGGACCAGCAAAAAAAAGTGGGTGTGCTCTCTGGCGGCGAACGTAACCGGGTGCACCTCGCAAAAACATTAACCGAAGGTGCGAATGTGTTAATGCTCGATGAACCCACCAACGATCTGGATGTGAACACTCTGCGCGCCCTCGAAGAAGCCCTCGAAGAATTCGCAGGCACTGCCATTGTCGTCAGCCATGATCGCTGGTTCCTCGACCGCATCTGCACCCACATCATCGCCTTCGAAGGCGACTCAATTGCGAAGATGTACGTTGGTAACTGGTCTGATTATGAAGCCATGATGATGGATAAATTTGGCAAGGACCTCACTCCGCACCGCGTGAAGTATAGGCAGTTGAAGAGGTAAGTGGGCATCGATATTCGTGAATCCGGGGAAGGATGCCCTGCGCAGCATCCTTAAGGAGGTATACCGCTTAACATTCATCTTGAAGAAAACAAAATGACCTCGATTGCCAAAAAGATAAGAACTCCAATTACTGATCTAGGAAAGCACAATATTGCGGTTGTGATTCCCTGCTATCGAGTTGAGAGAGAGATTAACAGGGTCATTAACAATCTTCCCCGTTACATTAAGACTATTATTGTTGTAGATGACGCATCCCCGGATAGAACCGCAGAAAATGTAGAGAAATCCGCTCGAAAAGACGATCGCATCCTCTTGATCAGTCATGAAAAAAATCAGGGTGTCGGGGGTGCCATGATCAGTGGTTTTCGCAAGGCTCTTGAGCTTGGTGCGGAAATCATCATCAAGGTTGATGGAGATGGGCAAATGGATATGACTTATCTGCCCGATCTGCTCATCCCTCTTATCGAAGCCCGGGCAGACTATACCAAGGGGAACCGCTTTCGAGATTTTCAAGCACTTCAAAAGATGCCACTGGTTCGCCGTATGGGAAATATAGCACTGGGCTTCCTCACCAAGGCCGCCACTGGTTATTGGGATCTTCTCGACCCGGCAAATGGATTTGTCGCCATTCGCAGCAACGTGCTTGCCCAGCTTCCACTCGACCAGATCGACCGTACTTTTTTCTTTGAAACATCCATGCTTGCAAATTTATACTTGATCAAAGCTGTGGTGAAAGATGTACCCATGCCGGCGCGTTATGAGGGAGAGATATCAAACTTGTCGGTCCGCAACACATTATTGGAATTTCCATTTAGGCTTTTGAAAACTTTTATCCGCCGGCTGGTCCTCAAGAACTTGATCTATGATTTTTCCATGGCGTCAATTTATATATTTGCTGGTGTACCACTGCTGCTCTTTGGTTTGATCTTCGGCATCAGCAGGTGGATTTCCTATGCCATGCGGGATATCCCCGCTCCCACCGGAACCGTTATCCTTCCAACGCTGTCTGTTTTACTCGGGGTCCAATTTGTGATCGCTGCAATCGAGATCGACCTTCGCTCGGTACCGACACAACCTCTCTCCACGCCCTTGTAGAATATTCGCTGCCCTTCAGCAAATTGTTGATCTCAACAAAAATCGAGCTATACTGCCCATCGCAGAATACCCATGACATATACACGATTGAAAAGTATGGTGAATAACGTACGCATTTCAGGGATTGAGATTCTCCTCTTCACGATACTATTAGCGTTCGGCATCCCCATGCTACTTTTGATCCCACCCGGCGCGGGATACGATGAAGAAGATCATCTTGTGCGTGTTTGGGAAATGTCTGCATTCTCTTTTATACCCGGGCAGATCCCTCCAGAGGAAATGAAATATCCAAAGATATTTCGAGACTTCTCCTACAGACAGCGTGTCTCT
>JAXIPJ010000269.1:0-10344 GCA_045402985.1 Anaerolineales bacterium | reverse complement strand
CAAAAACGCTGGTTCGCGATTATGTGCGGGCAGGCTTTCTGAAGATTCATCTCGACTGTAGTATGAGGCTTGGGGATGACTCACTGGGTGTTTTGAATCCTGAGATGATTGCACAGCGTGCGGCACAATTAGCGAAGGTGGTGGAAGACTTTGGAAATGATAATTTGCGCTACGTGATCGGAACAGAAGTCCCTATTCCCGGCGGTGCGATGCAACACGAGGCAGGCGTAGGCGTAACAAATGTTGAGGATGCGCGGCAGACCATTGATATCACGCGTGAGGCGTTTATGCGCGAGGGATTGGAGTCTGCATGGGAAAGAGTCATCGCGGTCGTTGTCCAGCCAGGAGTCGAATTCGGGGATGATTTTGTTTTGCCATATAAGCCTGAAGGCACGCAGGATCTATCGCGTTTCATCGAAGGCCAACCCATGATCTATGAGGCTCACTCCACTGATTATCAAACGCGCGAGGCGTTGCAGGATCTCGTGCGCGATCATTTCGCAATTCTGAAGGTAGGCCCCGCGCTCACTTTTGCATTTCGTGAAGCGGTCTTTGCGTTGGCAATGATCGAAAATGAATTGTTATCAAAAGACATGCGTTCGAATTTAATTCAAGTGTTGGAAGGTGTCATGCTGAAGCACCCTGAGCATTGGAAAAAACATTACCATGGCACACAAGCTGAACAAGCCTTCAAACGAAAATATAGTTTGAGTGACCGCGCCCGATATTATTGGCCTGAGCCTGAAGTTCAAAATGCATTTACTGAACTCATGAATAATCTTGGTGATAAGGTTTTGCCTTTTTCACTGTTGAGTCAATTTGTGAACGAGACCGATCTCAACGCGGCGCAAGTGATCGACCTGAAAATAAATAAAGTGTTGAAAGATTATATGGCGGCTTGTTCGCCTATAATTTAATCAGGAGTACGATGCAGGAGCTAAGTATTCGTCAGGTTAAGATCACCGATCCGTTTTGGTCGCCGCGCTTGACGGTCAACGCGCAGAAAGCCATTTTCTATCAATGGGAGCAACTCGAAGCGACGCGCTGTATCGATAACTTCCGTCTGGCTGCTGGCGAAAAAGATGGATTCCGCGAAGGCTGGTTCTTTGCGGATTCGGATGCCTACAAATGGCTGGATGCCGCCTCACGGATCTATGCGTTTCATGCGGATCCTGAGCTAGCCCCCATTATGGATTTGCTGATCGCCCTTTTGGCGCGCGCTCAAATGCCGGATGGCTATATCTTTACCTATAACCAGTTGCATTTTCCGAATCAGCGTTGGGTCAACTTGCAAGTGGAACATGAGCTTTATTGTCACGGGCATTTCATCGAAGCAGGTGTATCGCATTACGAAGCCACTGGCCGCAGAGACTTGCTCGACCTCTGCATCAAAGCCGCTGATCTGCTTGTGCGCGATTTTCTCAATACATCCAATGACAAAACCTGCGGGCATGAAGAGATTGAACTCGCCCTCATTCGTTTATATCGTGTCACTGGTAATGGGGATTATCTAGAACTTGCGCGTCAATTCCTTGAGCGGCGCGGACGGATGCCTTTGTATGGAATTCAATGGTGGCTGCAACGTAATGACTTTCTGAAACGGAAAGCTTATGTGGACCAATTGCGGCAGGACTATATAGCAAAACACCCTGAATACGCATCCTTCCGTTTGCCCGGAGATAATTACACCAAGCAGCCGCGCTTTAGCAAAGTGCGCAATCGTATCAACGCGTTGAGCGGCTTATATGCCCAACAACATACTCCCATACGCAAACAGACTGCGCCAGTAGGGCATAGTGTTCGTTTTGGCTATCTCGAAACTGCAATCGCCATGTTATGCCGGGAAGTTGGTAAGTCGGATTGGCAATCCGACCTACAGCCAACGCTGGAGCAAGCCTGGGAACGGATGGTTACCCGACGCATGTACATCACAGGCGGGCTCGGTGCTGCCCCTGGTTTTGAAGGCTTTGGGAATGATTATGAACTTGATCCCGAATACGCATATGCAGAAACCTGTGCATCGCTTGCCAGTCTCTTCTGGAATTGGGAAATGGCCCTCATTACAAAGGATGCGCGATACAGCGACTTGTTCGAATGGCAGCTCTATAACGCAGCGAATGTGGGGATGGGGCAAAATGGAGACACATATCTTTACAACAATCCGTTGTCTGTCCATCAGGGCGTAACGCGCCAGGGATGGTATGTTGTCCCATGTTGTCCATCCAATTTGTCGCGCACCTTTGCAGATCTGGGGAAATATATTTATTCGTTTGAAGAAGAAAACTTATGGATCCATCAATATATCAGCAGTGAAACGACTGTGGATGTTGGGGTGCCTGTGAAGGTCAGGATCGAATCTGAGTTGCCGTGGGGTGGGAAAGTTTTATTTTATGTTGACCCTGCGGAGACTCGAAAATTCAAACTCCACCTGAGAATTCCCTCATGGGATCCGACTGCCATGATACAGATGCATGAGCTTGTAAAGGAGCAAATGGTGAACAACTCAGAAGAGCATTTTTCACATTGTATCAATTTATCAGGGTTAACAACTGTTGCCGAGCACTTTAAGCAAAAAACGGCTTCTGGTTATGACCCGCGCTTGAGTTGGTTCACATCCATTCACCGAACATGGTCACCTGGCGATATTTTGGAATTCAACTTTGACATGTCCATCAAACTTCGCCGGGCTCATCCAAAAGTCAAGGGACATGCAGGTAAAGTTACCGTCACGCGCGGACCGTTGGTCTATTGCCTTGAAAGCGTGGATAATCCAGACGTTGATATTTTCACCGCTCACCTTGACCCTGATTCTTTGAGCAACGAGTTTGTCCTCAATCTTTTGGGCGGATGCGTTGTGATTCACGCGAAAACGATGGACGGCAAGCCGTTGAAATTCATTCCCTATTTTCTATGGGCGAACCGGGGTGAGTCTCAAATGACCGTTTGGGTCAATGTCGCAGAACTATGAATCAAGCAAACACTTATTGCTTCGTGTAATCGCATGTGATATTGATCGATCATGAACTGGACTTTAGTGCACGACAATTCGTCAAAGGTTGAAATTGATAATTGCCCACGCTTGCGGGAATCACAGCCGTTTGAAATTTATCCAATTCCAGGCTTTCATCTCTCGCACGTAAAACTGCCTTTCCTTCGATCACGGTAATTGCATGGAACGATTCGCGTTTTGTATCCAGGGCCATATTTTTGGTGGAGGCGCATAAAATATCCAGAGTGAAATATTCGCACTGAACCAATGTTTGTTGCGTGCCATCTTCGCATTCAGGCATGGATAGGGTGGGCGCTCTCGAATCTGCGCGTGTCACTTGAATGGATTTCTCAATGTGCAGCGGGCGCTTCTCAGTCTGTGGGCGGCCCCAATCGTAGACTCGATACGTGAGATCGGAGGTTTGCTGGACCTCATAAATGAGCAGGCCAGGTCCCAGCGCGTGTAGGGTTCCAGCGGGCATGAAGATCGTGTCTCCCGCGGAGACTGCCGCATAATGCACATGCTCGATCACGGTTCCGTTGCGAATCGACGCGGCAACTATGTCAGCAGAAGTGTTCGGTTTAAGTCCTGCGATCAGGGTTGAGTTCGGCTGAGAGTCCAGTATGTGCCATGCTTCGGTTTTTCCGAATTGACCCGGGCCCTCCAGTTCGATGGCTTGCTGGTCGTTCGGGTGTACTTGCAGGGATAGCCACTGTGCACAATCGAGTAATTTGATCAGCAGCGGAAAACGTGTGCCTGTGCGCTTCATTGCTTTTGCCCCCAGGAGCGCTTCGCCGAATTGACTTGCCGCCTCGCCTAAAGTTTTGCCAGCCAATGAGCCAGATTCGATTTTATCTTTCTCCCATACCACCCAGGCTTCCGCGGTTGGGCTGTGCCCGGGGCGCAGACGATCTCCACCCCAGACATAATCGCGATAGGAAGGAACTAATTTTAGAAATGGATCAAGTTTCATGGCTTTTGCCGCGTACAGGGATTTTAGCACCTTTACTTTAACCGAAGCAGGCTCATGGTCCATTGTGATTTCCCGTCGCACTCCGCCTGCCTTATAATGGATTTACTTCGAATCGACCGTGATCTTCACACTGAAATAATGCGGAAATTTTTATGCAAATATTCAACTCTTTTATGGAGAAACCAAGATGCCAACCGAAAGAAATGATTTTTTCAAGCTGGGTGATAAATTCGCTACCATTATCGGAGACGATGTAAAAGTGGGACAGCAGGCTCCCGAATTCACCTCTGTTGTACCTGGCTGGTCCCCTGTCAACCCGATTCAGGAATCCAAAGGCAAGGTCATTATTCTATCAGCGGTCCCATCGCTCGACACGGAAGTTTGTGATCGCGAGACCCGCCGTTTCAATGAAGAGGCTGCAAAGTTAGGGAATGACATCGTCATCTACACTATCAGCACCGATTTTCCCATGGCGCAGAAGCGCTGGTGCGGCGCGGCAGGCGTAGACAAGGTGAAAGTGGTCTCTGATGTACTCGAAACAGATTTCGGTTTGAAGTATGGCCTTGTCATTAAGGAACGCCGGTACCTGCGCCGCGCAGTCTTCGTTGTGGATCGCGAAGGCAAGTTGACCTATGTCGCATATATGGAGCACAACGGCCTCGAACCAAATTACGACGAAGTGATCAATGCCGCAAAAGAGGCATTGAAAAGGGCGGAATAAAAATGAGTTTACGGAAGCTGGCTTACATCATCTGGCGTAACCGGATACATCTTAATATTCGTCAGCCTATTCCATTGAAAGTGTGGATAACACTTATTTGGATGTTTACACCGCGCAACAACCATAGGCAAGCCGTTGAAATTTATCCCCTATTTCCTATGGGCGCATCGCGGCGAGTCTCAGATGACGGTGTGGGTGAACTCAAAATAATTGAGTCGTTTGATATGGCTTTGCCTGACTGTTCCCGCTATCTTGCTTCAAGTTAGGATTTTGCTGAGAAATGTAAGCATCGCCCTATTGAATTGCTCGGGCCTCTGCAGCGGTGCGAAATGGCTGACACCGTGTAGATTAACGAATTCCGCATTTGGAATGCTCCGAGCGAGATATTCGGCGTGTTCGCGCTTGATGAATTCATCATGCTCGCTATGTATGATCGCTACTGGCACGCTGATCTGAGCTAAATCATTCGCCGAATAATTGGGTTGCGTTTTCTGCATTAAGCCGACCGCGTCGGAAAACTCATCGAATTTGTCCGGAGTGGCTGATAGTTGTGCGTAGTCCTTCATGTGTCGAGCGAAGCACCGCCTAATGATGGGACCGAATTCGAATTCCTTTGTGCCGCTCGGGTCCATATTGCACGCAAAGAAAAATACACCTGCAACCCGTGCGGGAACTTTCGAAGCAAGAATCAAAGCTGTGCACGCACCATCGCTCCAGCCTACCAGCCCCGCCTTCTTAAGATGCAATTTATCCATTACCGTCGAAACGTCGGATGCCATCAGCTCATATGTAAACGGTCGCGCATCGCGTGTGCTACGGCCGTGGCCACGACTGTCTATCAAAATGGCACGATAGCCGCTGTTGACCAGCGCTGGAACTTGATACCCCCAATTGCCACTATGGCCGAGCCCGCCATGCAGCAGGATCACGGCCAGCTCCGCCGGGCCGGACCCGTACGTTGCGTACCAGATCCGGGCGCCATCGTGTTCAACGAAACCTTGATCATTTGTAACCGGCAATGGCGCGGCGCCGTCCGCTTCAAACCTGCTGAGATCGTCATCGTACGTTTCCATTTTGATCTTCCTTATATGGCTTTGTTGGGTGACAGTACAAAACTCGTCCAACTATTTGGACTTGGTGTTGGAGTTTGGAGAGGGGCCACCGCTGGCCGATTTTTTGAAGTCGTAGCGCATGATGGGACGAGGCGGGACGTGCCGGGCAACGGTCTTGAATCCCGCCTGCTTGAAGGTTGAGACGTAGCCAGTGGACGACGCGCTCGGCGTCAATTTCGCATCAAGGGGATAGGCTTCGAGTGCAGGCGCACCAGCGCGCCTAGCAGCATCCAAGGCCGCGGCAATGAGTGCGGACATAACACCTCGTTTGCGATAGCCTTTGCGCACATAAAAGCAAGAGAGTGACCAGACTGGCACATCGTCCACGCGTTTGAGTCGCCATGTGTGATCGAGCCAGGGCAAGTCATGGCGCGGTGTAAGCTGACACCAGCCCACGGCCAAATCGCCGTCGAAGGCGAGCAAGCCTGGAGGTGGACCATTCTTTACCAATTCACAAAACGCTGCCTTGTTCGCATCGCGTGGCCTCTTGCGATAGTCATTGCCAATGCGCCAATACATACACCAACAGCCGCTAACAGGCCAATTCTGGCCAAAGAGATCTTCGAGCGCAGGCCAGAGATCGGGTGTAAGGGGGTGAATGACTAGCTTCATTGCTAAATCCTTGTGCGCTATGTTGGACGACTATTGTGCCTTACCAGAATATTTATCAACATACATTTGCTCTGTTGTTGTCAATGGTCGCTTATCTAGCGTTAGTGAATACCAGATTTCATTCTCTAGCCAAAAACGATATATGAATTCTGTGAATGATGGAGCGCAAAACCAAATATCTTCTTCTTGAATATCAATCTTGTTTGTCCCCGCATTCCTATTATCATCTTCAAAAACAAAACCATATGCATTTAGCGAAGTGGCAATGAAGTGATTGCCATGATAATCTATATGAATGTACCAATGCCCAACCCATTGAGAATCTGAAAGAAAGTGAATAAGATAGCCTTCAGTGTTTCCCTTGGTTTCCACAGCACGATCAGCTACGTCAAGGTAACAATCAGTACAAGAACGAACTCGATTATGAAGTTCTGTAGAATTTACGAATGTTGTAAAAGGCAGAGGAAGGTTGATTTCAACTTGTGAAGCAATGTTTATGAGTTTACTTAAGTCGGGCTTGCTCCCATCAGAATAACAACCTTCGATTAGTGAACGTTTTTTGATAGGTTGAGACTTGAGCCACTCAAAATTGTCATCAGGTCTTTCAACAATGGAAGGCAAGTCTTCGTAAGAGAACAAAGAGTAAGTGCCTCCTTTTAGATGTGGGCGATAATGTGGCAATTCAAATGACCACCAACCAGTTTTTACTCCTAAAGGTATTGCGTTCATGGCCAGATTATAAAGTATGTACCAGCCGCTCAAATATGGGTTATACAGCGACCGCATAACTGCTTATAGAGAGCCGCCGTATAATACCCATATTGGAGCGTAAAAACAGTATACCAAAATTGCCTGTTGAAAATGTCGATTATGGCGTCTCTTGTTCGACGTATTAGTAGAGCAATCAATTTTAGTTTCAAAGGAGAAAAACCATGTCATTTCAAGCTTATTTAGACAATGTTGAAGAAAAAACCGGCAAGACGCCCAATGATTTTATTGCCGAAGCGAAAAAGAAAAACATCACCGAATTCAAGGATATCATCGCCTGGCTAAAGAAGGATTATGAATTGGGCGTGGGGCATGCGCGCGCAATCGCCTATGTCATCCGTAATGGCGCGGATTTTGAGGTGCGGCAAACGACCGGAACTCACCGCGATGCATCCGGGACGTTAAAGCTCGACGGCAAGCTGAAGAAAAGTGGGAAAGCCAAAAAGAAATAGCGTCCCGATGCTTGACCATGGGAGCAGAAAAACTCGAAGCCAGCCTGCCCTGACGGGCTGGCCAGGGAAAAATGCTTGCGCGAAGCGGACTGCAAGCTGTGTTGGGCGGTTTTTCTCATTCTAGTTTACAAATATCAGACGTTGCGAAATACATTGGATTTGCAACGCCCCAATCACCTAAATGGTTTTGTACAATATCAGGATATTGTGTATCAAGCAAGTGGACTGCTTTTGCGCAAGACGAAGAATACTGAGAACCTGTGTTATAACCATTCGATAGTTCCTGCGCTGCTCGCACAAACTCATTGCCTGGTTTTCCTTGTGGAAAAGCATCTGACATCTCCTGAAAATATTCAGAGGCAACTTCAGGACGGTCAAGATAAAACCAGATTGCCACAATTCTAAAATATGCAAATGCCTGTTGATATGGTGTGGCTAATTCAGTTTGGTTGTGTTCCAATTCATAAGGCGTCCAATAACTGCTCAGGTCGGAATCTCTGGCTGCAATTTCATAATAAGCAACCGCTAATAATGGATTTCCCTGCTTCAACGCTCTTTCGGCATCGTCCAAATAATGAACTCTGTCGTCGCCTGGAGGCATAACACTACTGATGTAAGTAAATTCTTTTCCATCCCAAGAATATGTGTCGATGATTACTCGGCTTCTGCCTCCCCCAGGCGTAGTTGCTGTTTTTGTCTCTAGAAAAACTTCCTTGATACCGTCCTTATTTTGATCAAAAAGTGTTATTTCAGATGGAGTAGAACCAGTTGCCAAATTAATTATCTGCCATTCTAAATCATGCCAACCTACTGCCAAAAAATCTTGTCCCCAGCCCGAAATACGTAGCGCACGAATAATTACAAATGATGGTTCATTGGGAAAGATTTTTGTTTCTAACTCGATTATGCCAAGGGATATATTTTGGGGCGTAAATGATTTCACTAATCGATAATCATTCTGCTCACAGTGATAAATGCGAATAGTTGCTGGTTTCTCAAATAAATCACGTGTACTTACAATGACTTCTGAAAGTGAATCATTATCAATATCTGCTGATATTGCGTAAAGAGACGGCACTTCCGGTGGTGTGGTTTTTGGCTGAATGTTGGCAGGGTCACCACCCCCATTAAGATAGTCTAGGATTGACTCTTCAAAGTTGCTGGTTTCAACGGGTAGATTGAATTGTGTATCTGGATTTACTTTAGGACAGAATAATTCGGCGGTTGCTGTAGGAACACTTATCGGAATTGATGTGTTTGTTGGCTGCGTGACAATCTCTGGTAATACTGTATTAGTTTGAACTGGGGTAACAACTTGGGTTGGCGCACAAGCAGACAGCAGAATTGCTAATGAAAACATGATGTAATGAGAATATCTGTTCAAATGCTTCATTGTATGCTTTGTCCAATTATTGCAGTCCTACGTAGTGATCGCCCAACTAGAGATTATGCGGACGGTATAATATCCATATTGGTGTGTTAGGCGGCGATAGATTAAAAACAGTATACCAA
Organism: Anaerolineales bacterium; assembly: GCA_045402985.1. GTDB lineage: Bacteria > Chloroflexota > Anaerolineae > Anaerolineales > Villigracilaceae > Defluviilinea. Next base: position 1,205 of record JAXIPJ010000269.1, on the reverse strand, counting down.
AATGCCCATTTTGTAAAATTGCCAAAACTCCTTCGTTAGAAATGTCGATTCTGTCTCCTCTTGTTCGACGTATTAATAGAGCGACGTATTAGGAACTCGCTCAAATCTCGGATAAATAGGAGCAAGAATGACAAACTTAACTTCCACAAATGACGCGAAACTGACAAAAGCGTTATTGACCTGCGGTATGATCGCCGGGCCTCTCTACATTATCTTGGGCCTGATTCAAATGGCCATTCGCCCCGGTTTCGATATCACCCGACACTCGCTCAGCTTGCTGGCCAATGGAGACCTGGGATGGATTCAGATCCTCAACTTCCTCGTTACCGGCATGCTGCTGATCGCTGGCGCAGTCGGCGTGAAGCGGGCGTTACAGTCTGGTCCGGGAGGCCGATGGGCGCCGCGTATGCTGGGTCTCTACGGTTTGGGTCTGATTGGCGCCGGTATCTTCAGCGCCGACCCGGCACTTGGCTTCCCTCCTGGAACGCCACTGGGGAACAATCCCGTCAGCTGGCATGGGTTGCTGCACTTCGTCGTAGGCACGATTGGTTTCATCGGGTTCATTGCCGCCTGCTTCATCTTTGCCCGCAGATTTAGGTCACATCAGAATCTTGGCTGGGCATGGTACTCGCTGATTACCGGTATACTCTTCCTCGCTTCCTTCGTCGGCATCGCTTCAGGCTCTAAAGGTCCTTTCAGCATTGTCTTCGCACTTGCAGTCGTGCTAGGCTTTACCTGGATCTCCGCGTTGCTCCCCCGTCTTAAGGCAGGGCTCACAGAACGAGGATAAATATGGATATAGTAATATCCAGGGTTAGCATTGCAATCGATCTTTAACCATGTGAAAAATAATTTCAGAATACAAGGAGAACTAAAAAATGAGATACATGATGATGACGAAGAACGACCCAAACAACCCGATCACCCCACCCAGCCCCGAAATGTACGCCGCCATGGAGAAGTTGATCGAAGAGATGTCCAAGGCGGGTGTTCTGCTGGCGACCGGTGGGTTGGGTCCCAACCCCACGCAGGTCATTTCCTCGGGCGGCAAGGTCACCATCACTGATGGTCCATTCGCTGAGGCGAAAGAGGCGGTCGTGGGCTTTGCGCTGGTCGAAGCCAAATCAAAGGAAGAAGCGATTGAATTCTCGCGGCGCTTCTGGCAGGTCGCCGGTGACGGCGCAGGCGAGATTTACGAAGTGTTT
>JAXIPJ010000101.1:0-6405 GCA_045402985.1 Anaerolineales bacterium | reverse complement strand
TCGAACCTGTTCGTAAACGCTTTGGTTGGACCTTGGAAATTGTTCGACGCTCTGATCATCTGAAAGGCTTTCATGTTCTGCCACGCCGCTGGGTTGTCGAACGGACCTTTGGCTGGCTCGGTCGTTACCGTCGTTTGTCTCGTGACTTTGAACACACCGTCTCTTGCAGTGAAGCGATGACCTACCTGGCCAGCATTCGCAGAATGCTAAAATTAGCCACTACCTAACTTATGAAACGCTCTCTAAGGCCGAGGGGATGATTTGCCATGACACGCCAAATTTATCTTTAAGCCAGCCACACCTTGATTCTTCCCCACCGTCAGAAGTAAGCTTTTCCCATAGCTCGTCTACTTCAGCTTGCGTCTTACAATCCACATACAATGAGATGCCCTCTTCGAACTTGAAAGACGGACCGCCATTCAACGCATTAAATTGTTGCCCGGCCAACTGGAATGAAACACCCATGACCGCATCTCCGGCGCGCATTACATTATCGATTTTTGAATCTTCAAAGAGTGAGGTGTAGAAATTAGCGGCCTCCTCAGCCTGGTTGTTATATGTCAGGAACGTGGTGATCTTTTGCATTTTATTTTCCTTTTAGTTAGTGTGATTTATCGAGTACTATTTTTTCAATCAGACCTTTGAAACGAACCTATGGATCATTGGTGCTGACTACACGGGATACCAACAAGTTCACGTTTTTCACTTTGTCTGTAATAATGGTTTCTCCTCTCGTTGTTTTTGAGTTAGAAAGAATTGCTCCACTTCATCCGCAATTGCTTTGGAGGCCATCACAACTGCAGAATGGTCGCGGCCTTCCAGGGAGCGATATTGTGCATTAGGTAGTAAGCCAATGAGTGCCTTTGCGCCGTTATGAAAAAACGCTTCGCTCTTGCTGCCAACCATTACCATGGTCGGCGCTATCGTCCCCGCCCAACGGCTGGATGGCAACGCGTTGCCCGTTTGAGTTCCAGCCAGCAGCGTTAGATCATAAGGTATTGTATGTGCTACGCCAGCCATCTTTGACCAACCGGGCATGAGTATTCTCATCAAGGTGACAGCAAAGCCCGGAATGCCCATGGCTTTTGTAAAGAAGAGTCTCACTGCATCATTCCGGCGGTTCGCAGATACCAGTGCGCTGACCTCGTTAATAAAATCATCCGGCATTGGCGGGCGGCTGTCGTCGATGATGAATGGCGGCTCATACATAAATAACTGCTTAACTTTGCTGCTAAGTTTGTTGGCTGCTTCGAGGGCCAGCACCGAGCCTGATGAACTGCCGAACAAGTAAGCTGACCCGCCAGTTGCGTCGATCAGAGCTTCAATATCTTCCACCTCGCGCTCGATCGCGTACGGTTGAGTGTCAGTACTTTTGCCTCGGCCGCGACGGTCGTAACTAACGACAGTAAACTTCCCGGCCAAATGTTTAGCCAGCTTCGCACTACCAGAGCGATCTGATAAAGCGGGCTCCACCAGAATGACCACTGGCCCAGTGCCAGTCTGTTCAAATGCGATGCTCGTACCATCTTTGGATGTGACAGTTTTTTGGTTGGTTTTTAATTTATCCATGGTTGACTCGTCCATTCGTTGAGCAAGATTTTTTAACTGGTTTAGATCAATTTTGCATTTCATCGATCTCGAGTGCTTAGGTTGCTTATTTTTTGACGCGATAGCAAAGATGCGTGACGTCCGGAGCATCAACTACCAGAATTTTTTCCAGAGCAATGTTTTCATCCTGGAGGTGGTCGAACAAGCGGATCCCTGCGCCAAGCAGGACGGGCACCAGGTGAAGCCGTATTTCGTCAACCAGACCCGCTCGTAAACACTGTTGCGTGATCTGGGTCCCACTAATACCAACATCTTTATCGCCCGCGCTTGCCCTGGCTTGAGCCAGCGCGCTTTCAATACCATCTATGACAAATGTGAACGGCGATCCTGCCTTTGCCCATTCCTGAGGAATGCTGTGAGTGACGATAAAAATTGGCACGCCAAGAGGAGAAGTGCCTCCCCAGGCCTCAGAGACGTCGAAATCTCTTCGTCCCGTTACGATCGCTCCAAGAGCTCCCCATGATTCGTGAAGAAGCTCGGCACTCGCGCGTGAGAGCTTGAACACCATCGGGCTGCTCGGCACTGGAAAGTCGGTATCGCCGCTGGAGTACCAGCCAAAGATCCGATCCACCTCATCGTTCGGGCCAGCGACAAAACCGTCCAGCGATATTGTGAATTCTGTAATGACTTTTCCCATGTTATTTTATGATCCGATAGCGAAGATGCGTTACATTGGGCGCCTCAACGACTCTTGTGCATTCCAATTCAATGGGGCCTGCCCCAAGATGGTCGAATAAACTCACACCGCCACCGATGAGGATGGGCGCCACGTCAACACTGATTTCATCAACCAGTCCGGCTTTGAGTGCCTGTTGCAGGATACTGGCGGTGCAGATCACCACATCCTTGTCTCCGGCGGCTTGCTTTGCCTGCCGAATGGCGCTTTCAACTCCATCTGTGACAAAGATAAATGGCGAGCCTTCCTTGACCCATTCCTGTGGGACATTATGAGTCACAATGAAAGCAGGTGAGCCAGGCGGGTTGCCGCCCCAGGCATGCGCAATATCAAATGTTTTGCGTCCCCACACACCTGCGCCGTAGCCTTTGATCCCCTCTTTCAGTAGTTTGGCACTCTTCTTTGAAATCTTGAGAACTGGTGTGCCCTCTGAAAGTTTGACTTCGGTATCGCCGCTGAAATACCACTTGAACAAACCCTCACCCCCATCGCCCAAGCCGTTCTCAGGGTTGTCGTTCGGGCCGGCGACGAAGCCATCCAATGACATTGTCATATTAAAGGTAACTTTTCCCATGAATTTCTCCTTTCAAGTAATTCGAATGATCTTGTATCAAGCTTTGAAGAAGTTTGTCAGCACAGGAGCAAGAGCTTCGGCCGATACCTCATGCGTCTGGCCCTCCAGGCTGTGGTGTTGCGCATGAGGAATGGCATTTGCAAGCGTGATTGCTGTAGTGTGCATAAATGACCACTCACTTGCACCGCCATCCAAAATGAGTGCAGGCACCGTGAGGCGGGCCGCTCGCTCAGTGGGTATCGCGGCCTCTTCACCCAGGGCGGCAGCATCATAGGCAAGAGTAAGCCCTACTGCTTCCCACAGCGTCCACATAGGATGCTGAAACATTCCTTCAAGCTGGTCAGCAGGCATCCCTACCAACATCATGAAAAGACCGACTGCATCGCCTCGGCGATTCGCCGCAACCAGCTCCTTCAGTTTGTGTCTGTATTCCTTCCATGCCTTTCGTGCGTCTTTATCATCATTATAGGGTGCCTCGTACATCGCGAGTTTCTTCACCTTGCCAGCGAGTGCGAGCGCTGCCTCAAAGGCCAGCGCAGCGCCGGAAGAAATGCCATATAAGAACGCTGATCCACCAGCCTCGTCGGTGAGAGCCTCAATGTCTTCGATCTCGCGCTCCAGTTCGTACGTCTGTGGATCTGTGCTGTCGCCGCGCCCTCGACGATCGTAATGAAACACGGTGAAATGTTGCGACAGCAACTCAGCTAATGGCACCATCCCCTGGTCAAATGCCCGGTATTGCAAAGCCCCAGCTACGAGGATGACCACTGGCCCGCTGCCAAACTGATCAAAAGCGATCATCGTCCCATCTTTTGAAGTGATCGTTTTCATATAGGTTCTCCTTTGTTACATCTTCGCCAGAAGCTCGTCCAGGCGCTCGTACCCTTCATTAACGCCGCGCTCCATCCCAGATTGGATCATGCCATCTCGATCAGAAACAGACTGAAAGACAGATTGAGCTGTTAGCCTTGTCCTGTCATTTGGCAAGGCTTCAAGTGTCATCGTGTCGAGCGTGACATGCCCGCTTTCAGGAAGTCCATCAAACTCAAATGTCTGGATCATCCGCTCTGGCGAGACTTCATGAAACACGCCGTGAAATCCATATTCGTTGCCGTCCTTATCCTTTTGGATAAATCGCCACCTTCCGCCACTTACAGGTTCGAATGTTTCAAGGGTTGTGGTGAGGCCACGCGGTCCCAGCCACTGGACAAAAAGATTCGGATCCGTATGCGCCTTGAACACAAGTTCGTGCGGTGCGTCAAACTCCCTTGTGATGAAGAGATCCTGTTTACCCTGCTTTGCTGTGATGGTTGTTTTATTTTTTTTTGCGGACATATTATTTCTCCTGTTTGAATTTCCGATAAGATCTCGACTGTCACGAAGAACGCGACCATGACGAATTCGCCGCTAGCCGGGCGACAGTCATCACCCATACGCAATAAACTACTATCAGGAGCCTGTTTGCCCACCCGACCAATGCTATAACTCCGGGAGGTAATACTGTTACTTCAGAAGTCATTTCGCCGCCAGCCTGGGTATACGTGACGATTAGAAGGATAAAAGTTGCTACCATTAGGATAACACTCACCCAGGTCAGGTTGGCTGTCCAAAGAAGCACTTTCTTTGCAACAGACCACGCTTGGGTACTACCAAGGCTCACGCTGATCAACATCGCGGCAACTGGAAGGCTACCGATCCCTATCATTCCAGCCAAACCGTGAAGAGGATGGTTGATATCAAATACGGATGCCATTGCCTCACCAATGCCTGCAGCGATAAGAAAAACCAAACCAATTTTGCCGGCACGTGTTCTGACCTGCGACCAGATCGCAAAGGCTAGGGCCCAAGAGCTTACTGCCCAGGAAGCAAACATCAGTGACAATACCCAACCATACTGTCCGTTTGCATATTCACTTACCATACGCCATGAAGGATCGAATTCCGGACTAAGGATGTGAAGAGCAGCAAGCAAAGCCAAAGCAGTGACACCTGTCGCAAATGACAGACGCGCTGCTGTTTGTGAAATTGCCATTCCCGACCTGACTGAATCCTTAGGTTTTGAAATTACTTCATTCATCCCATTTCTCCTTTTTTTGCATTTCCTGTAAAACTTTGTCGAGACGATCAAAACGTTCGTTCCAAAACTGCTCAAAAGGTGTGACCCAGTCAAAAATGGGCCTGAGTCGTTCCGCGTTGACTCGATACATTCGTTGACGACCAACCCGCCTCTCGCTCACCAGCCCAACCTGCTTCAACACCCCGAGGTGTTTCGACACCATTGGCTGCGGCCATCCTAGTAGATTAACGATCTCGTTAACTGATAGTTCTTCGGCTCCAATGACGGCAAGGACTTGTCGTCTCTTGGGTTCGGCCACGGCATTGAACGGGTCATGTGTTGTCGGTGTGCGTGCCATGACGACAATTATATTCCTATATCGGAATATGTCAATGCCTTATTTTAGAATATGTGTTCTATTTTGTCAAGAGGGAAATCAGGGAATTTCAGAAATTACCAGTTTTGCCCAACACAAGAGCGTGCCAACAAATCTCGCCAGCGCGTGGGATCTTCAATCATTTATGAGATTATTGCTCCTCCGCAGAAGCAATCAACCTTTTGCCAGGTGCGGGGCCAAATCTGACAGCAGCACATCAGCGATTTTTTCTCTTATCAGGTCCGCTTCGTGCAATCGATCTGCCGGAAAAGTATGTGTGACCGCGATACAACGCATTCCAGCTGAATGCGCAGCTTGCACACCATTCACCGCATCCTCCACGACCACACATTCCGCTGGATTCACTCCAAGCTTTTCTGCGGCTGACAGGAAAATATCCGGGGCAGGTTTTTTGTTCTTCACATCTTCTCCCCACACGACCGCATCCCAAAACTTCATTGGTAACCCGATTTTTTCGAGATTTGCACGAACTTTGATCTCATCAGCGCTTGAAGCTACTGCCATAAGTAAACCTGCTATGCGGCACGCACGTACCAGGTCAAGCACTCCTGGGAATGCTTCAAGCCTCGACGGAACGAGGTCGAGATAGATCTCATAAGTCCTGCGTTTTGCCGCAACCACATCCAGCGGAAAATCATACTTCTCTGCGACCCCGCCGATATAACGATCTTCACCTGCACCCACAAAGGGCAGGAAATCTTCTGGCCGCACCACCAGTCCCAGTTCTTTAAACATGGCAACGGCAGCAGCATTAATGAGAGACTCGGAATCAACCAGCACCCCATCCATGTCGAAGATTACAGCGCGGACTTTTCGATATTCATTCATGTCAGGTTCGCGCCTCAACCGCCCACGCCGCAAGCAAACTGAGGAACCCAAACAGCGCGTCTGCTCCAGAGGTCTCACCTATAGAAAGAATTTTGTACATTGACTCTTGAATGGCCGCTTGTTTAGCAGAAAGTAAAGCATCAAAAAACTGATGCCACAAAATTCCCGCCTCGCCTCTCCCCGCGGACCTCAGCCATGAGGCCGAAAGTGAGGCTGTCAACTGCGCGGCGACATCCGTTACTTCTTTAGCAAGGACTCGTGCAATT
>JAXIPJ010000234.1:0-2550 GCA_045402985.1 Anaerolineales bacterium | reverse complement strand
GTCGGTCGTGAAGAAGCCGCTGTGCACGAAGCAAATCTGCTTAATATCCCGATCGTTGCGATGGTGGACACCAATTGCAATCCCCAGAATATTGATTACGTGATTCCGTCGAATGACGACGCGATCCGTGCGATCAAGCTCTTAGTGGCCAAAGTCGCGGATGCTGTTTTGGAAGGTAAGGCCATGCGCAAGGAAGAGGAAGGGGAGGAGAAGCCTGCGGAAACGGCACAAGCCAGAGCTGAAAAATCCGCTCGCAGAATCCCGAAGGTTGTGGATGTGGATGAAGAGCTGGAAGATAAGGCTCTGCTCGGCGAATCTACGCTGGCGAAATTGAGCGCTGCGCGTGAAGATGTTGTAGAGACACCTGCTGTTGAAAAGACGGAGAATAAGGTTCCGGCGACTGATGTGCCCGAAGAGACCTCTGGAAACACGGATACTGAAAAATAATCGTTTAAAGCAACAAGGATAAGATAGATGGAAATCACGACTGAAATGATCAAAGAACTACGCGCCGCGACAAGAGCCGGTATTTCGGATTGCCGCAAGGCGCTCACAGAAGCAAATGGTGACTTTCAAAAAGCAGTGGACTGGCTGCGCGAAAAAGGCATGGCAACCGCTGCAAAACGCGCCGACCGTGAGGCTTCACAGGGGGTTGTGGAACTTTACTCGCATGGGGGTGGACGCGTCGGTGTAATGGTTGAAGTGAACTGTGAAACGGATTTTGTAGCGCGCTCTGATAAATTCCGAGAGTTGGCTCACGAAATTGCGTTGCAGATAGCCGCGTCGGCGCCGCGTTATCTCAAAGTGGAAGAAATCCCCGCCGAAGTCCTGGAACATGAAGCGGAAATCGCCCGCGCCCGCGCCAAAGAGGAGGGCAAGCCAGATAACATCCTGGAGAAGATCGTGCAGGGTCGTCTCGAAAAATTCAAGGATGAAGCCGTCCTACAGCGTCAGACCTACATCCGTGACGAATCGCTGACGGTTGAAAAACTGATCCTTCAAACGGTGGCCGTCATCGGCGAAAATGTAATCGTGCGCCGCTTCCAGCGATGGGAGTTGGGTGAGAGCTTGAACAATTAATTGGAAAAAGACCAACCTTCGGGTTGGTCTTTTTATAGCCCCACCCGCTGGCCGTAAGGGAGGGGTCAAAAGGAGAAATATGAGTGAAGTCAAATATAAACGTGTTCTTCTCAAATTGAGTGGCGAAGCGCTGGTGGGAAAATCCGGCTTTGGGATTGACGTGGATGAAGCCGAAGCCATTGCCAGCCGTATCAAGGAAGTTTTTGAGTTGGGCGTGGAGGTGGCTGTCGTAATCGGGGCAGGGAACCTGTGGCGCGGGAAGCAGGGACTGGAGCGCGGCATGGATCGCGCCACTGCAGACTATATGGGGATGCTTGGAACAGTGATGAATGCCATGGCGTTGATGGATGCCCTGGAACGTGCGGGCGTTTTTACGAGAGTCCAATCTGCAATTGAAATGCGGGCGGTGGCTGAGCCTTATATTCGTCGCCGCGCTATTCGCCATCTCGAAAAGGGACGCGTGGTCATCTTTGGCGCGGGGACAGGAAATCCATTTTTCTCAACTGATACAGCCGCCGCCTTGCGCGCCATGGAGATTGGGGCCGAAATCGTTATCAAAGCCACCAAGGTCGACGGAATATATGACTCCGATCCTAAAAAGAACCCGGACGCCAAGAAATTCCAACAGATGACCCATATCGAATTTCTTAACCGTCGTATCGCCGTGATGGATAGCACAGCAGTTACCTTGTGCATGGAAAATAACCTGCCGATCCTTGTGCTCAATTTGTGGGATCCCAGTGCCCTCATGGCTGCACTCAGAGGGGAAGTGGTTGGGACGTTAGTCCACAGTTAGTATTGCCTCGTAAAATGAATGGGAGAGAGAATTCTCTCCCATTTTTATTTTGCGAGTCTCTCACTTTTCTTCAATTTCTCTCACGTGCTGGCTTTTATGTAGCGTTTTTTGTCGTTTTGGTGTATCCTTAACATTGAAATTATTCAGCTTTTCAGGAGACTGCTGTGATTAAAGACATCCTCACCAGTGCCGAAACCCGCATGCGTAGTGCCATTCAAGTCCTTCATGATGACCTGGCGGCCATCCGTACAGGGCGCGCGAGTCCGGCCCTGGTGGAAAAATTACCAATCGAGTATTACGGAACTCCGACGCCTCTGATGCAATTGGCTTCGATCGGTGTTCCTGAACCCCGTACTATCACGATCAAGCCTTTTGATCCCACCACCCTAAAAGTGATTGAAAAAGCGATCCAAACCTCAGACCTGGGCCTGAATCCCAATAACGATGGAAAGGTCATTCACCTCAACCTGCCTCCGCTCAATGAAGAACGCCGCCGCGAGCTGGTCAAGCATGTCCATCATCGCCTGGAGGAATCTCGGATTGCCGTGCGCAATGTCCGCCGCGACTCACTGAATGATATGCGGGATTTCGAAAAGGAAAAATTGATCACTGAAGATGATCTGGAAGGTGGTGAAGAGGAGCTTCAGAAACTCACCGACCGATTCATAGAAGAG
>JAXIPJ010000398.1:0-10474 GCA_045402985.1 Anaerolineales bacterium | reverse complement strand
TCGCGCTCGCGGCGCATCACCACGCGCCAGTAAGGCAGTTCGTCCATGGGTCGGACGGCCAGCCAGCCACCCCAGTCAAAGAACTTGCGCTTCTTGTAGGTAATTTCGTCCCACATGCCGGGCGTGTAATCGAGCACGCGGCTGTGCAGCTTGATGTCCTGGGTGCGAGCGACGATCTGCAGCGGGTCGAGCTGCAAGTACTCCATAGCGCGCATGGCCTGCTCTGTTCCCTTGAGGCCGCGCCAGCGCCGCCCAGGCCACAAGCCTTGTTTGCCGAGGATGAAGCGCCGGGCTGTGTCGATATCGATGGTTAGCATAATGACCTATTCGTGAGATGTACGGCGATACATGTCTGAAAGCCTGTCGGGTTAGGCAGCGCTGCTCTTGGCCTTGGGCTCCCAGTCTGGCGCTGAGCCCACTTTCTGCCCGAGCATCAGGCTCAACTGTGACGCGTGTTCCTGAACGTGGCGCATGTTGTAGAGCAGTAATTCCGCGAAACTGACCTCGCCCCATCCAAATCGGCAGCGCCGTTGAGCCGCTTCGTCGGTCAGGGACTCAATCGTCGCCTGGCATTTCTGGCGGCAATAAGCGAGATAGGCCTGGAGCTCGTCCTTCGTATAGGGCTGTTCAGGCATCGGACCCTCATCGTCCTGCTCGATCAGCGTGAATGGGGCCGGGGGTGCAAAGCCTTCCTCGGCGCCGGTCAGGTAAAGGTCGAGCCAGAATAGCGCGTGATAGACGAGGTACCAGAACTGTGAAAATCCCGGCCACCGCGAGGTGTCCTCCCACAAACGGTCATGCCACAATTCGTCGGGACAGGCGCGGAGCGCATTGTCGAGCATATCGATCGTGGCCCCGAACTGCTGCCAGATGATCGTTCTCCATGCGATATTCATTGAACGCCTCCTGAGGCGCGTCTCAGGAAGGCCAGGGTTCGATCCCATGCCAGGCTTGCTGCCGCCTGGTTGTAGGCCTGCGAGACATCAGGTTCAAAGAACCAGTGTCCAGTGTCAGGGTAACGATAGAAAGTCACTGGGCGGCCAGCACGTTTTAGGCGTGCCTCCAAATTGTCGACGTTTGATTTCGACTCATACTCATCGTTCTTGGCAAAGTGTCCCAGGTATTCGGCTTTTGAGTTGCTAAAGTCGGTGCCCATAGTCCCGTCGGTCCCGTAAAAGATGACGACTGACCGGATGTGCTCGGGATGTGCGGCGGCGAGGTTCAACGCATAATAGGCTCCCAGAGAGAAGGCAACCACTGCAAGGCCTCGATCGGCACCTCCGACACGTTCGTTGAGGTACTTGGCTGCATCCGCGGTCTCGGTCTCGGCCTGAAGGTGGTTGGCGTCGACCGCATTGCCAAGGACCTCCGCATCGGAAATGGTGGCTGCCACCTTGCCGTGGTACAGGTCCGCGGCGAATACCACGAAACCGGCTTCAGCAAGTCGCTTGCAGAAAGCCTTGATGGTGTCGTTCAGCCCCCAGGAGGCATGAAGGACCAAGACACCGGGTCCCTTACCAGTGGGCGGGACGGCGAGAAAGCCCTGAGGTTGAGAATGTGTCATGTGGACTCCTTATAGTGGTTGGAATTGATCGAGTTTGTTTGCGCTCACATCTTGATGACTTTAGCTGTTACGGATACATGCTTATAGTTGCGGGGCTTGCAGGCTGTGCATGCCGAGCGTCAACGAGACTTCGCCTCCGTGATGCAAGTCATGTTCCAGGACGTGCCATACCACCCAGCTTCGCGAGGTCACATGGGTGTCGCGCCACTCTGGATCATCGTGGGGGAAGGTGTGCGCCAGATCGGAGGGAGTCCAGCGGTCAAGGCGATCCTGCATGAACTGCCATGATGCATCCATGCCTGCGACCAATTCGGCGGCGCTGCGCTCGGGCTGGGGCAGGTCCGGATCGTCCCATGATCTCAGCGGGGCGACCTGTGGGTCGTTTTCCTCCATGTAATTGTTGAACCACCCTACCCGTGTAGCGATGATGTGAGCGATATTCTCCCCGACCGGGCGCAAAGTGGGCGCGGCGCGCAGGCGAAGCTGATCGGCGGTGAGGGGCGCGATGGCCTCCTTGATTTGATCCTGATACCGCTTCCACTCGTTGTAGAAGACCTGCGGGAGCGTCATGCCCTGATGTATATCGATTTTGTCCATCGTGTTCCTCCTTGCTTCATGCCTGTGAAGTTGTCGGGCCGCCTGCTCAAGAGGTGGCTATTGCTGCATCTGCACTGTATTGACGATGCGCGTCGGATTTTCTGCAAGCAGGGTCAGAATCTGCTCAATGGTGAGTGATCTACTGGGCACATGACGTCACCCTGTTGCAAAGACCAGGAGCTGCAACTATTGTTTCTCAACTCGCGCCAACCAGGCGCGTATGTCTGGCTCATGGTCATCATGGAAATGGTTAAAGAACTCACCGGTGAGGAAGCGTTCACCGTCCACCCACACGAGGTAGAACGCTGGCTCGATGTGTTCCACCCGGACATCGTCGGGCAAACCTTCGATGACGGTGAGGAGCTGCTGAAAAACGTGCTGTGTTTCATCCAGGACTTCGCGCACCGAGCGCCCGCGATTGGACTCATAGATCCACGCATTGATGTCATCCTCAGCTTCCAGGTGCGCCGGCCAATGTGGGGGCGGTTCCGGCTCGTTGCGTTGTGCGGCCTGCAAGTTGGCGACAATTCTGCGCTGCCAGCCAGTCAGGTGAGCGACGATATCTTTCATCGACCAGTTACCGTTCACACCGGGTTGATCCATGCGCGCTGGGTCAATCTGATCGAGAAGTGCTTCCCATTGCTGATACTCTTCCTGCAACCAATTCAAAAGTTCAGATTTCTTCATAAATAACTCCTTCAGAAGTGTGCAGAACAGATATCCCATCCGCTTGCGGCGGAGATTTTTATTTTAGAACATAAATTCTATTTCGTCAAATACATTTAAAACTGATTCTTGTCCCTGCTAATGCCGCCTAACGGCTTGCCCCGCATGCTTTCTGCGTTTCCAACCGAATAAAAATACAACCACTGCCTTGACTTCCAACACACTTGCTGCACTCTGTGTTAGGCGGTGATTCCAGCCAAGAAGCGCGCTTCAGAACTTCAGCTGTCTATAGTACAAATTGGCGATGATTACCTTTGCAGGTCTTCAAGTGCTATCTCGAAAGCAAAGCCAGCCTCATACACTTTTGACAGTTGTCCTTGAACTTGACCCTCACCGTAGACTGCACGCCCAGCTACAATCATAAAATAGTTTCTCGTCTCTAACATATATAGACGCAACGCGTCTTTTACAGCTTGCGTTCTTGTATTGCATTCAGGAATATTTAATTCGCTTATTCTTGCATCTAATTCCTCTAATCTCTTCATAACATCCGAGGTTGGTCCCGAATTCAAACCATCATCTATCATCGGATTAAGCTCATCAATTACTAGAGAATGGATATAGTCCATGAACTGTTGAGTCTGCTGTGCACAAGTTCCTTTATACTCAATGATGTGGGCGCCACAAGCAACCAGTAATATAATCACCAATAAAGGAAGAACAAATTGAAGATATTGTAGTTTTACTTTAATAGACTTTTTCAAAATGATTTCTTGTTTTTTGTTATTGAATTCATTTTTCTCTCTTTTTGAATTCATGGTGCTTGCTTCATGGATTAATTTTGCTGCGCCCAACGGTTTGCGGCCTGCCCCGTGCGCTCTTTGCGGGGTACCTGCGCTGAGGTGGGGACGGCGAAGCCGTCCAACTGGAAAAAGGCTGAGGCGTAGAAAACTGCTTGAAAACGCGCAGACTCCCACCACTATAGCCCCGGCGTACGCCTGCCCCGGTTGTTCTGAGCTGGGGTTGCCGGGGTTCGGGTGCACCATGGAATGATGGTGGGTCATCATTTTTCACAAGAGAACGACTTGTTGTCTACACAGAAAATAGGCGAAAAGTGGTGATATTTTGAAAAAAAGACACATTTTTTGCAATTTCCGAGTGACGTTCTGAGAACGCTGTGTTGGCCGGTATTAGGCTGATGCCCCGCGTAGCCGATTGGTACTCACTGCTACTGCGATTGCCACAATTACTAATACAATCATAAATGTGTAAGCGCGTTGTATGCCATACTGATCAGACAAAATGCTGAAAAGCTGGACCATTGTCAGGATTGCAATAGGTGGAAACAGCCCAAATCTGGCGCTCGCACGATTCGTTGCTTCACCTGCGGAAGTCATGGCACCAGACATACTTAGCGGGGCGAGATTGCCCACACCCAATCCAATGAGAAACATACCAACAACGTTCAGCATCGGGAGCGTACTCAACCAGTAAATGGGAAAAGACAGCAACACCCATAGCAGCGACAAGATCAACAACTGAGACTCTGTTATGTAGTCTAGCAAACGCCGCCCAATCAACCTGCCTAGGACAATTGCGACTGCGAACACACTCATCAGGGCGGCAGATGTACTTAACTCGAAGCCGACTACAGTTGTGAGGAAACTAGCACCCAATGCACCTATAAGCCATTCTATCGCCACGCTGAGGAACATAATTATTCCAAAAACCCAGAACAGGAGAGGCAATGGGCGTTTGTCTAAAGCTCCGGCCGATTGGAACGAGTTCTCTTTCCCCGGCAGAGCCGTCGGTAATGGCAGACCCCAGAAGAGGGTTTTGAGAAGTCCGACAACAATCAGTGGCAAAAACGCAATCGCCTGCCAGCCGAGTGGCGATTTGGCAGTGAGACCTGCTAAGAGAGGACCGATAACCATCGCAACACCAACAGCAATGTTCGCTTCGGTATAGGCTTTGGCTGCGTGCTGCCCGGCAGCAATTGCGATTGCAGTGTTGGAAATTAAAACAACAGCACCGACGGCGCAACCAAACAGAAACATAGAGAACACGGTAATTGCCAGAGAACCGCCCATGGTAATGCCGAGTAAAGCTATCCCTATCAGGGTTGCCGCGCTCCAAACTAGTTGGTTATTCCCTATCCGTTTGGCGACCTTATCCCCAATCAAGCTGATGGACACAATACCGACAGACATCAGTGTGAAGTGAAAACCAACTTGTGTAAAAGTGAGATCCAATTTTGCGGCCAGGAAGGGCATTATGGGACCGACTAGGGAAAGGGCAAACCCGAAACAAGCCAGTAAGGCGTAGCTCAACCAGGTAGAGCGTGTGCGGACAAAAGGGTTGCTGAGTGATGGCGCAATTGCGGTCATTTTGTTACTCCGGTTCAGAAATATCGCTAAAATTATTCTCGTTTTGAATCTTCTGCCAGCGCCCAACGGTGTGCGGCCTGCCCCAGCGTACTTTGCTGGGGTACCCGTTGGTGGGCGGGACGAGACAACGCCGCTTTGACGGAACTAACTTCAAGCCACGCAAAGTGCCTGAAAACGCTCAGACTCCCACCACGCCAGCCCCGACGCACGCCTGCCCCGGTCGTTCAGTGCCGGGGTTGTCGGGGTTCGGGTGCACTCATTGTTAGGCGGCAAACAAACCGAATTACACCTTTCCGTTCAAAATCAAGCTTTCACCCATTGCGACAATAGCTTCTTCTGGCGAACCTGGTTGCCAGCCAAGTTCCTGTATTATTCTCTTAGTTGAAATATCATAAAATTCGCTTGATCTATCTACAAGATTCGGTGGTTCGTGCGCATGAATCTTATAACCACGACTCGCGAAATGTTGATCCAGTATTTCGATAAGCTCCTCCCACCAAAGCACACCCGCCACGCAGCAATATCTTTTACCGGCAGCAATGGGATTTGTCATAGCAGCAAGATGAGCACTCGCCACGTCCCGAACGTCAACAACTTCTACCCTGCCTTGCAGATCGTTTGTATTTTCACCTGCTAATATGCGCCGAATGAATTGCGCGGATGAACCAAGATATTCGCTATCCAGAGGTGGTCCCAACACAAGACCGGGGTTGATCACCGATAGATCTAACTGGTCTTTTGGATCCTGTTTTTTCATGAAGTTCCAGGCTGCGTGTTCCGCCAGTGTTTTGCTTTTGACATATGCGTCTATGCTGCCTTCTAAATTTGTCCAATCACTTTCATCAAATGTTTTGTTGTAGGCAGTATGCCCACGCAAAATAGCTAACATGGTAGAGGTCAGGACGACACGCTTTATACCACCAGCTGCAGAAGCTTTCAATACGCGCAGTGTGCCATCCCTTGCGTTTTCCGATGGCACAAACGGAAATGGTAAGGCGAGGTGAAAGACATATTCGCATCCATCGACAGCATCGTTCCAGCCATCATCTTTCAGCAGGTCTGTGATTACAAACTCAAGTCGGTCGCCGACATCAACATGCCGCATAAAAATCTGGCGTAATTGTGCTTCTCGCGCCAGACTTCTCAAAGTCCCACGAACCCGGTAACCATTTTGAAGTAACTTCAAAATGCAGTGCATGGCAATGAACCCCGCCGCGCCAGTGACCAATACGGTTTGTGATGAAGGACTTTTATTCATTTACTAGAGCTCCTCATGCAGCTCACTCTTTTGAATGTGCCGCCTAACGGCTTGCGGCCTGCGCCATGTGCTCTTCATGGGGTACCCGCTGGTGGGTGGGACGAGAGAACGCCACTTTGACCGAACCAACTTCAAGCCAGACAAACTGCCTGCCTGCATCTTGCCGCAGGCACAGGTGAAAACGCGCACACACCCAAGACAGTTGCTGCACGTCGTAGATCCCGCTCTGCGGGGCTGTGTTAGCCCACTGCTGATTTTGCAGACTCTTTTCTTTCAATTACAGCCCTCTTTATTTGTCCGAGCATCACGCCGAGTGCTCCCAATTCTGACAGGATGCATACAGACAAAACAATAAGCGTCTCATAATGTACTTTTGACAAGCTGGCATTGAGTGTTACTGTGCCAGAACAATCTGAAATTCCGACATAACCCAGTTGATGACCCAGAACTCTCGAAATTAATATCAGAAAAACGTAAATGAACCCGGCAATTCCCATAAAAATAACAGCTTGAAAAGCCGAACTATGCCGATACTCAACTATGAACCACCAGATGTACATCCCAGAGAGAATAAGCTCAATCATACTCCATGCGAGCAGCCATGAATAATTTTTCAGATTGGCATTCAGCACCCGTTCTACTATTACATCATTCTGTGAACGTCTTATGACGAATTTCAAATTTTCTTTACGACAAAATGCACCATTCCCGATAACACGAATTTTTTGAAGAATATATGAGCCATCCCCTAAAGCGTCTCCTAGAGAACCTTCCCAAGGAGATGGGGAGATCTCAACTTGATAAGTGGATGGAAAATCAGTAACGATTTCGCTGACTTGCCATTCAAGTAATGGCATATTTAAAACAAAACGGATTATGACAAATCCGAGGCTTGCTAGAATGAGAGGAACCAGACTTCGATGCATGAATTTTGAAACTCTTTGAGAAGTGGGCTAACAGGGATTGGGCGGCATAGTGCCGTCTAATTACTTTTAGACGGCATCTGCCTAATAGATTATGGATGGCAAAAGATTAATTTGTTTTAAGTATAGCACTCCTGCTGAGAACCGAGAATCACAGTCTCCCACTGCTGGGAGACTGTATATGTAAGACTTCTGCAGCTTGGAGGAACGGAGCTAACTTGGCCTGGTATTCTGGGTAACATGCCAGCTGGGTTTATGCAGAAATAACTCTGTGCAAAAATCTATGTACAAATTATACGCCTGCATTATCAGACATACAATTAAGTGCGGCGCGTCGCATCCTTACCGGCATGCATTCTCAAGATGCCCTTCAAAGGTCACTGAGAACTCATGGAAATCTGACCTGTTGCACTTCGCACTGAAGATGTAATTTTGAGCCTCGGCGGGGAACCCGCGACCGACTCTAGTTATCCAGTACTCCTATAACTGAAGCAGCTGAGTCGATCTCGTGCTTATCGGTTCCGTCGTTCTTGATCGTGTATAGGGTCGAGAGAAGGCTCACTCCTGAGGAGACCTCCTCTTCTGTATAAGCAAGCCTGTCGTCAGAAAGCCAGAGCCACGGCCGGAGCTGCTTGCCTTCTGAACCGGGAACCCACCTGATGATCGCATCGGTGGCGAGATCGATGCTAAACAACCCTACGTCTCCACCCGTTCGGTGAGATCGCACTGTATAAGCTATTTGATTCCCATCCTCAGACCAGACGGGGTAATGATATTCCAGGGTTTCACTCTCTTGAAGGATCCTGGTTGCGCCTGAGGTTAGATCGGTCACTTGTAAGGTGAATGGTGGTCCAATTTCAGGCATAAAGCCCTCGACTGGCACCCATTGGAACGTGCGATAAGCAATCATGGTTCGATCTGGTGAGAAAGACACATCCCATAATGTGACCTGGGGGGTTAGAGCTTTTTCAATCGTTCCAGCGATAACATCAGCTACATACATTCCCACTGGGCTTGCTTCACTATCTGTGGTAGTGACCATATAAATCTTGGTGTTATCCAATGACCAGGCAAATGGGATCAATCGAAACGGTCCCGGATCAGTGATATATGGGCCGGTGTTATCGATCACCAATTCATTTTCGGATCCATCTGCGTTGATCGTCCATAACTGCTTGATATCTTCTTCCCCGAACCCGTGAACAAGGGAATAGGCGATTTTTGTGCCATCGCTGGTAATCACGGGAGATTCAATATACTGATTCAAGGACCCGTTCAAGGGCAACATGCTTTGAATGCCCGTTCTCACATCGAGAGTCCACAGCGATGTATCGACTGTACTGACGATTCTGCCTGCTTCAGGGGAATAATCTGAGTACCATGGAGATATAGCAGCCTCGATTGTGATCACTTTCTTCTGCGAGCCATCGTAATTCGAAAGTTTGAGACCATCATAAATGATTGCTGGACCTTCCCAATCAAAACCTGGAGTCCCGATTGCATTCAGTGGAGGCGGTGCTGTGGGAGTCACGTAGGCGGTTCTGGTAGGGATTGGTCTTGGTGGTCTTGGGGTGGCTGTAAAATCGGTTCCCTCAGGAGAGGGCATTGGAGTCGAGTCAGGAGGAGGTGTCAGGGTGGCTGGATTCATTGGAGTAGCTACCGGGGCAGCACATGAAATCAACACGCTGGCAAACAGCGTTATGATCCCAAAATTCACTTGTCGTTTCATTGTCCTTCTCCTTTCATAAAGGCAACAGAATACGCCAATAAACGAAAAGTCCATCAAGGCCGAGATCCCCAGGATGTATTATCGCTGGGCGCGTTTGCTCATATTGGGCTTAGAGATTCTGATGGTTCCGCCAAATTCGCGTTAGAAGTGTAGGATGAGATGAGGAAGCATTAGAGTCCAACGGTGGCCAGCCCCGTGTGCTTTTCACGGGGTACCCGTCGCGCAGCATCCCCAGAGGGGGCTGGTGGGACGGGAGAATGCCACTTTGACGGAACCAACCTTGAGCCAAGAAACCTGCTTGCCTGCACCCCGTTCGGGCCGTGAGCCCGACGGGGCGAAACGGCCTTGCCGCACATCGTCCCGACACTTGCGCCGCACTGCGTTCGGTGCAGTGCAGGTGTGTTTTTTCGGGAGCTACAGG
Source organism: Anaerolineales bacterium (assembly GCA_045402985.1). Lineage (GTDB taxonomy): Bacteria > Chloroflexota > Anaerolineae > Anaerolineales > Villigracilaceae > Defluviilinea. The sequence goes on along the minus strand of JAXIPJ010000398.1, from coordinate 929 downwards.
TGAAAACGCGCCTGCGAAGCGTCCCACCACCTGCCCCGGTGCTCATTCCGGGGTGCATTATCCCGGTGGGTTCCGGGACGTTGTGTTAGCCGGCATGAATTAACGGAACCTGCTCCTCGGTGAGATAAAGGCTAAGGCGCGCGGCTCGAAACAACGCGGGCAAAATTACATTACAAAAGTGCCTGCCCATATTATGACACGACCGCGGGCAAGATGGCACAACCATTTTGTTACAGATGGAGTGCGCTCTTACATCAGGCTTACTTACGAGTGGAACCAGCAGATACGCAACACAACTCAGCCAAAAACCGCACTTGGTATAGAATTCACTGAGACTTTTCATTGAAGGAGATGCCGGAAGTTGATCCGGGCGAAGGCGAGCAAATGCCCGTGAAACAACACTCCCCCTTGACAGGGTGACAGACCTTACATATAATCGCCACGATTATAGTCGTGGCGATTATATGCTTCACAAACCATCGAACAGGAAAAGAGAAATCATGCACGAGGATATCCAGAGTTTGCTACCCCTCACACCCACCGTATTCCACATGCTGCTGGCCCTCGCGGATGGCGAGAAGCACGGCTACGGAATCATGCAGGCAGTAGAAGAGGAAACGCAGGGCCAGATGCAGATCAGAACCGGCTCGTTGTACGGGTCGATCCGGCGAATGATCGAAGCCGGGCTGATCGAGGAGAGGAATGAACGGCCTGACCCGGAGCTGGATGATGAACGGAGGCGCTACTATGGCCTGACGGACTTCGGCAGGCGCGTTCTGACTGCCGAAGCTGCACGCATCGCACGGGCCATGGCGGTCATCCAGGGGAAGCACATTCTGGGTGGCGTTTGAAATGCGAGGCGAGCTGCGGATTTCTGAAGGGCTCTACGAGGCTCTGCTGTATCTGTACCCAAAAGAGTTTCGAGCAGC
>JAXIPJ010000012.1:0-2184 GCA_045402985.1 Anaerolineales bacterium | reverse complement strand
GCCCGTCGCAAGGGTCGCTTGATGAAGCACCTGGCCGCCTTTAGTGCTTCACCTCCCCCAGTTAAAGAAACGGTCTCAAAGAGAAAGAAAGCTTCATAGTTCGCGCTGGCTCGGATCATTAATGCGGGAACGTCTTTCAATGACGTTCCCGCATTAATGATCGGAGCCAGCGCGAACTATGAAGCTTTCTTTCTCTTTGAGACAGTTTCTTTGACTGGGGGAGGGGAAGCAATGAAAGCGGCCAAATGCTTCATCAAGCGGCCCTTGCGGCGGGCGGCATTGTTCTTGTGAATGACGCCGCGTTCAGCAGCCTGGTCGATGACGCTGATAGCCTTCAAGACAGCTTCTTTTGTTTCAGGAGTATTTTCTTGCAAAGCCGTGCGTGCCTGATTGACAGCTGTACGGGCAGAGCCACGCAGATTGCGGTTGCGCAGTCTGCGCTTCTCGTTTTGTTTATTCCGTTTGATCTGAGACTTAATGTTAGCCAAGGTCTTCCTCCAAAAAATTTCCTGCCGTTCTAATGGTGTGCTGGCAAGAGCGTTATTTTACTTGAGGGCTTTTGATTTGTCCAGCAGTTTTAAGGTTTTGCAGCTACAACTACGAAGTAACCGCCGAGCATGCTGTCCGCTGAAGTGACATAGGCAATGCCAAACACTGTAGTGTTCGCATTAAGAATGTCCGCGCGGTGAGCGGGCTCACTCATCCACCAGTCGAGTGCGGCTTGGGGGTTGCCAGTCTTTGAGGCGTAGATATCCTCAACAACGAGGGAGGCCGTGAATCCCTGTGCTGTGACGCGAGTCTCGGGTGTGGAGCTATCGAAGCCAGTGTGACTAAGATAGTTGTAGCACAGCATATCCGTGGCGTGAGTTTTTGCCGCGGCTGAAAGTTGCGCGTTCAAAGTTAACGCGGAAAGGTTGTTGCTGGTGCGTTCATTATTGATCAGCGTTTGCAGTTGAGTGACAAACCCGGCGTTTTCTTCAAAATCACAAGCGGCAGGTTCACTGACTGAACTGGTTCCTGCAGCGGTGGGTTGACCTCCTGCCACAGTCGGCGAAACAGGCGTGGACGTGGAAGGCAGCGTTGCAGTGGCGGTTACCAGGTTTACAGGGATCTGCAGCACTTGCCCGACCTGGAGCGCATTGGCGTTTTCGATGTTATTTTCATCAATAATGTTTTGTTCAATGCTGTTAAAGCTTGCAGCGATGCCCGCCAAAGTATCACCGGGTAAGACGCGGTATTCAATCAAGGTGCCGCGCCCCAAATTGGATGGGATGGGCGTGGAGCTCGGCCGCGTGGTCCCGGGAATTGGGATGAGGATAGTCTGTCCTACAAAGATAACACCATTGTTCACGTTGACGATTTCAGGATTCTGATCGAGGATAAGCAAGATGCCGTCCTCGCCGAGATTGAATCTCTGTGCAATGGCATCCAGTGAATCATTCTCCTGGATCGTATAAGGGAAGGGCGCAGATGGCGTGGGGCTTACTGTAGGGGCAGGCGTGAGTGTAGTGGTCGGTGTCTCAGTTGGAGCAGATGTATTTGTGGGGGTGGAAGTTAATGTGGGAGTGGGCGTCTCAGTTGGGAATAATCCACTTAATGGCTGGCCCGGGCCTGTCAGCCAGATGATGAGCATAATGCCACCGATTATCACCAAAGCGACAGCGCCGTAAACCAGAAAAGGACCCTTTTGCTGGCGTCGTTTTCGATAGGAATTGATCACATTCGATGAATTGGATGGATTTCGATTCAACATGCGGATTGTCCTCTATTGTTTCCTGCATAAATATCCGAACTTGATTCTTACTGTAAAAGCGAAATAGCCGGGATCGTGCTTTGGATATTAACGCAGTATTTTGTAATCAAAAGTATGCCTGAAGGGTGTCTCCCTCCGGGCATCTTGAAATAATTCTACCTGAAAAACGAATGTTGTGAGGCGGGGATTTTGAGAAAGGCAAAAAAGTGGAAAAAGTACACAATTCCAATCATAAACAGCAGATAACGATAGGCATCCTTTATCAACCTATCCACTTGTTTACCTGTCTACTTATCTACCTGCTTACCTTTTTCCCTGCGCATATGCGCTTTCAAAAATTGACCTGTATAGGATCTTTTTACCTTTATGATCTGCTCTGGCGTCCCCTCGGCAACCAGTTCACCACCTCGGTCACCACCCTCAGGTCCCAG
>JAXIPJ010000331.1:0-9104 GCA_045402985.1 Anaerolineales bacterium | reverse complement strand
GCGACATTTTCACTGTTCATGGAGTAGTCACATAGTAAAAAAACAAAAACTGGTTCGCGCAAATCGAATATTGATATAAAGCGCCCCAACGCTTTGTCAGCCTGTCTGTGCTATTCGTGCCTGTGTCATCTGGATATTCTACCTTTCACACCTCGGATGGCATAGGATGAACAGAAAATGCTACTGAAATCCAACCTTGACTTAGAACATTTTTTCTTATATACTACGTGCAACCGTTTAGTTGCACGTAGTATATGAGGAGAATTTGGATGGAACAGCTCAAAGTTGAACGTAATACCTGGATTGATGCACCACGTGAGCGAGTTTGGCAAGCCATTACCGATCCTGCCGATCTTGCACAGTGGCTCTTACCTCCGGCGCTAGGGGCGGATATGAAGCGTGATACTCATGACACACTTTTTGTATCTATGGGCGGCATGGAGATTCCTGTTGCCATCCTGGAAGCGGTTGATCCGCCGCGGCACGTGCGTAGCCGCGGCTTACCGGATCGCGTGATCGCAATAACCTATATGCTCGAAGAAGAAAACCATGGTACGCGTGTCACGGTCACGATGAGCGGATTCGAAAACTTACCAGCGGATGCGCGCCAGGATCGGATTGGGCCGAGTGGTACGGCCTGCGAGAAGGCATTGGCAAACTTGCAAGCATATGTCACCGGCACATCCCTGCCTTTTCCTGAGGGATACGTAGCCGCATTATTTGGCTACCGAAGAGAATCAGAGAAATCGTTTGCAGTCGAACGCAGCATTTGGATTGCTGCGCCTCGCGAACGAGTCTGGAGTGCCATTACCGATCCAATACAACTCGAGAGATGGTTTTCACCAGGAACCTCATGGAAAATCACCGCGCTGGAAGTCGGTGGGAGACTTTTCGTTCCCGATCCTGAAACAGGAGACGAGACGTACGTAGAAGTTATCCAAGTGGTCGATCCGCCTCAGCGCTTTGTCACCCACTCGCTTCCGGCGACACCGGGATCATCCCAGGTCACAGCCTATCTATTGCAGGAAGAACAGGATGGCACACGCCTGACAATTACCAACTCTGGTTATGAGTTGTTACCAGAGGATGGGCGCTGGAGCGCAATGGAACAGAACGCCTGGGGCTATGGGATGATGCTGGAGAATTTGCGAGCTTATGTTGAAGGCCAGGATCTACCCACTCCAGGTGGCTTTTAGTAATGATGCTGAAGGATAAGAACAATTCTGTGTGTGGCTACAGAGTGCCGCCTAATAATCTAAACTGGAAATTCAAATTTTAGCCTACAAGCTCATTCAAAAAGCCTGCTTTTTAATGAGACGAGCGGTAAAAATCTATGATGAGCAGACCGATACGTAGTGCATCGCTAATATCGGAAATAGATGTACATGGCAATCTTATACAGATATATCAAATTGTAAATTAATACAAAGGAGTCAAACTATGGCGAAAAATAATACATTGCTCATGCTAGGCGTTATCGCGGGCCCGCTTTGGCTTATCATCACATACACCCAGGCATTTACGCGCGAAGGTTTTGATTGGGTGAGGCATTCGGCGAGTCTCCTTGCGCAAGGAGAGCTGGGCTGGCTCCAAATGACGGCTTTCATACTTGCGGGTGCGTTTTATATTGCTTCGGCAATAGGCCTGCGGCGCTCCATCACTGGCACTGGCTCAAAGTGGGCACCGATTACACTGGGTATTTTTGGTGTCGGGCTTCTTGTGGGTGGTGTCTTTCGCACCGATCCAATCCTTGGTTTCCCGCCAGGGACGCCGCTTGAAATCCCAGAGACGATGAGCATATCGAGTACCATTCATGGGTTCGCGCCAATCGTTGCCTTTGTTTTTGCAATGATATTCTTTTTCATCATGGCGCGCAGATTCTTCAGAGATGGGAGACGCGCGTTGGCGTGGATTTCAATAGTTGTAGGAATAAGCTCATTTGTGTTAAGCAATGTCCCAAATATGACCGCTGTGTGCGAAGGAAACGTATGCACATTCAATTTCATCCCAGCCTGGATTGGCGCAACCATTGTCTTTCTGTGGGCATCAGTGCTTTTGCGACTTGTGCAAAAGCAGACAGAAAACACATAACAATTTCCACAAAAATTTCCTTTCCTTCTTGTTTTGCCGTGGGCAAACATCTATGATGAGCAAACAAACATACGAGCATGAGCAATCGCTCTTCACCGCGCTGGCTGACCCCATACGTCGAGGTTTGCTGGTAAACCTGGCGGAACATAGCCCCAGGACAGCGACCCAACTGGCAGAAGACTATCCTATTACGCGACAAGGGGACCTCAAGCATCTTACGATCCTCGAAAGCGCGGGTTTGGTTGCTGTCCATCAATTAGGACGAGAGAAGCGCTATACCTTAACGCCTGAACCTCTCGCAGAGCTTGATCAGTGGATTGAGGATATCGGTGCTAAATGGGATGAACGCCTGCTGCGCCTCAAGACATTCCTCGAACATGAGCAGACGGATAAGTAGCTGATCGCCTGGATAAAAGGTGTGCAGGTGAAAATTGTAGTTCATCTGTACACCTTTTTGGAGGTTTATTAAACGCACATTTGCAAGAGTTGCCTTGTGTCTCCTGCCAGCGCACTCTTTACCACCCGCTCATGTAATTGATCATTTGAAGTTTCTTCTAATGTGGAAGCCGCTAGTTTAATCGTTAAGATGGGAAGGTTACGTGGCAAGACTTTTTGCAAGATTTAGGGTTATCATTAATAAGATTGTATGAATTGTGGAAACCGGAGAAAACGGGAGTTTTGGGATCAAGCAAAGGGACTGATCCATGGTGAAGCGATCGACCCCTGTTAGTGAAGCTTTGAAGTTTCTGGATAACATTCCATTATTTTCCGATTTGGATGAAAAATCCATGGACGTGTTAGCGCGCGCAAGCAGATTCCAACGTGTTGAAAAAGGGAAAATTCTTTTTTTCCAATTGGACCCTTCGGAGTTCGCTTATGTTGTCCGTTCCGGTGAAATATCTATCGTGTTGAGTAGTCCTGATGGTAGGGATATGGTGATCAACAGAATGCGCCCCGGAAATCTTTTTGGGGAATTGGGCATTCTGACAAAACAGCTCCGTTCCACAAGCGCGATTGCGCGGGCTGATAGTGACATTCTGGTCATCCGAAGCGAGGCATTCTTGCGCGTTATCGACGCCGAACCTCAATTGGCGCGCCGGATTTTGGAGATCACCGCCCAGCGTTTGCAAAGAAGTGGAGAGCGCGAAGGCGCCCTGGCTTTCATGGACGCGCAAGCGCGTCTGGCACGTTTGCTGTTGGAATTGGAAAAAGAAGAAAAGGCAAAGGGATATGTTACGATTTCACAGGAGGAACTCGCGCAGCGCACGGGCTTGACGCGCCAGACGGTGGCGAAGGCCCTCGGCAAATGGCGACGCGCGAACTGGTTGATCACGGGACGCGGCCACATATTGATATTGAATCGAAAAGCGCTTGAAGACCTGGAAAGCAAATTGTTGGTTTAGCTGCTTATGTCGTCAAAGTGACAGACGGTTGGATATCAAAGTTGTATATTAAGGACAACAATATCAAAAAATCAAATCAACAGGAGTAAAAATGAAAACCACTCGAAAGCAAGCCTCAACCAGATTGTTCAAGAAATTGTCTGCATTGCGCGCGACGTTGTCCAATGAGGAACGTGATATTTTGGACAATCTCATTGTTAATGAAGAGGTCGTCGCACATAAGATGAACCTCAAGGCTTCAGATAAGGCTGCCAGCAGAGCCTCGTCCAAGGCGACCGAAGTTGCTGCACACAAGATGAACCTCAAAGCTTCAGACAAAGCTGCAAGCAAAGCCGCGTCCAAGGCGACCGAAGTTGCCGCACATAAGATGAACCTCAAAGCCTCAGATAAAGCCGCTAGCAGAGCCTCCTCCAAAGCCGCTGAAGTGGCCGCACATAAGATGAACATCAACATTGCAGATAAAGCTGCAAGTAAGGCCGCGTCCAAGGCATCCGAAGTTGCTGCACACAAGATGAACCTCAAAGCTTCAGATAAAGCTGCAAGCAAAGCCGCGTCCAAGGCATCCGAAGTTGCCGCACATAAGATGAACCTCAAGGCTTCGGATAAAGCCGCAAGTAAAGCCGCGTCTAAGGCGACCGAAGTTGCCGCTCACAAAATGAACACCAAGGCTTCAGACAAAGCGGCCAGCAAGGCAAATTCTAAAGCAGCAAGTAAAACCACCTTCCGCATTTCATTCGACCCAAACTCTGAAGAATACAAAGTTCAGGACTAACGCTCAACGGAAAACATAAAAGTGGATTTTCTACAGTGCCGTTATTGTAGAAAGTCCACTTTTCAATATATGCTCCGAGTCTCATGTAAAATGAAATCCATCTGCAGGCTGATGGACTCCAGAATTAAGGTCTACTGATACTTAGCAGACCTTAAAAGCGCATCACGCGCGATTTTCGTTATCTACGGCAGGTGCCATGAATCCAGATGATCACATCAACGAAGAGAAACTGTCTGAGCAGTTACAGCGTTTGCTTACATCCATTGAGGCGAGTGGGCGGGCGGTATTACCGCGATCCAATGACGTGCTGTTGAAATCCATCGTGGATGCGGCGGCACGGATCTTTGGTGCGGCGGCGGCATCCATATTGCTGGTCAACGAAGAGGAAGAGGCGCTTGAGTTCAAGGTATCCACTGGTGAAGCGGACCATGATCTCGTCGGTACCAAGTTCCCCTACGATCGAGGCATTGCCGGTTACGTGTTTATGACCGGTCAGCCAATCGCCACCTCCAATGTGCGAGAGGATAGGCGCTTCAATCAGGACTTTGCCAAAAGCACCGGTTATGTTCCCAACTCGATCCTCGCGACACCGCTCATTTCTTCTGATGACCGGATCATCGGCGTGATGGAAGTGTTAGACAAGATCGACGCGACCTCCTTTGATATGCATGACATGGAATTGATGGGCATGTTCGCCCAGCAAGCCGCCATGGCAATCGATATGTCCCAACAGATCGACAGTATTGAACAGGCATTGGTGCGCGGCTTGAATCGACTTGCCAGGTCGGATAAATCGGAGGATTCGTCTGACATGCAATCCGCATTGAATCAAAGCCTAAGCGGGGAAAATAGACATTCAGATCTCCTGGAACTGGCTGACCTATTCAACAATATCAGCGCGCTCGGTGAAGCCGAAAGAAAAGCCTGTTTACAAGTTCTCAATGCCTTTGCTGAATACCGCAAATCAACGTCAGCGCCACGCAGGTTCAGATAAATGCCCGAAGAGACATTGCGGCCTGCCTGGTCCCAGCATTTCACACCAGACGCCATTCAAGAATTATTGTCACAGGGTCCATTTGCCAGGATCACGCCCGAGTGGGCCTGGGGAGGCAGCACTGGCAAAGGGATTCGCGTTGCTGTAGTGGACAGCGGCGTGGAACACGACCATCCTGCTCTGGATGGTTGCGTCCGCGGCGGCGTGGTCGTTGAATATGATTCAAAAGCCCGGGATAACTACCGCATCAAACTGGACGATCGGCCGATCGATGTTTCCGGTCATGGGACCGCCTGCGCAGGCATCATCCATTCGATCGCTCCCGAAGCAGAAATTTACAGTGTGCGCGTGCTGGGACGCAGCATGGGCGGGCGCGCCATCCAATTCGCAGCGGGATTGGATTGGGCAATCGAAAACGACATGCAGGTTGTCAATTTGAGTTTGAGCACATCCCTTGAGGAATTTTTTGGTCTTTTTCATGACCTGACTGACCAGGCTTATTTCAAGAATATAAATCTGATCTCGGCAGTGAACAACCTTCCTGAACCCAGTTATCCATCTCTATATTCGTCCGTGATCTCAGTCGCCGCGCACGAAGGGCACGATCCCTTTACGTATTATTACAACCCAAATCCGCCTGTGGAATTTGGCGCGCCAGGCATTGACGTGGAAGTTGCCTGGAACAAGGGACAATACTTAACCTGTACTGGCAACAGTTTTGCCGCGCCCCATATTACAGGTATCACGGCGCTCATTCGCGCGAAACACCCTGAACTGACTCCGTTTCAAATTAAGACTGTATTACTTGCCTGCGCAGCAAATACAAAACGACAGAGTAAATAGACGAATGTCATTGCGAGGAGAGCGGAGCTCGACGAAGCAATCTCCAAAATGGTGTGGGAGATTACTTCGCCCACTTGCTAGCACTCGGGGCTCGCAATGACGAAACCTCGGAGGTCTCATGGAGCAAGTCGAAAAGCCAACAAGGTGGTCATTGAATGACCTGCTACCAGAGCCGGTCGAGCAGGCGTTGGAGGAAACTTTCTCGAAACTGGAGCAGGCGCTGGTCGAGTTGGAAGCGACGCGTGACATGCTCACACCTGAGATCACCTGGCAGAACTTCAACAACATCCTCAAAAAACTCGAAGCCATCACCATCCTGAAAAGCAAAGTGGAAGGCTATGCAGACCTTTCGTTCGCGGAGGATACACAAAACCCTGCCGCGTTGAATCTGCGCGACCGCGTGGATCAGGTGTTGACCGACTCGAGCAATCGCGTTTTATTCTTTGAGATGTGGTTCAAGGAGTTATCTGCTGAAGTCACACAGAATTTGATCGAACACAGCGGGTACTTACATTACTTTCTCGAAACGATGACACGTTTCAAACCATTCACGTTGACCGAACTCGAAGAACGCATGATCAACTTGAAAGATGTGAATGGAATTGACGCGATGGTTAATCTCTATGCGATGATCACCAATCAATTCACATTCAAGCTGGAAATTGACGGCAAGACCGAAACCATCACCCGCGACCAATTATCAAATTATTTCTCTTCCTCTTTGCCCGAGATGCGTGCAAGCGCGTATCAGGAATTGTATCGAGTGTATATCGAAAACTCGACTGTGCTGGCACAGATGTACATTCACCGCGTGCGTGACTGGCATACCGAGGGAATGGAATTGCGCGGGTTTGCTTCACCCATCTCTGCTCGTAATGTAGTAAATGACCTGCCTGATGAAGTGGTCGAAACACTTCTTTCTGTCTGCCGCAAAAATGCAGATGTGTTCCAGCGCTATTTCAAAATGAAGGCACAATGGCTTGGTCTGGAAAAGTTACGACGCTACGATATTTATGCACCCCTCATCCCCTCCAAGAAAAAGTTTGATTACAGTACGGCGAAGCAAATGGTGATGGACAGTTACCGCGCTTTTTCACCAGACGCAGCCAAACTGGCTGAACGTGTTTTTGATACAAACCATCTTGATTCAGAAATCCGCGCAGGCAAGCGGGGCGGCGCATTCTGCTACACTGCCCTCCCCGAGCTAACGCCCTGGGTGCTGATGAATTACGATGGCAGTGCCCGCGATATTGCCACGCTGGCACATGAATTAGGACACGCCATCCATGCCATGCTGGCAGATCATCATTCGGCACTCACACAACAGGCGTCACTTCCACTGGCAGAAACAGCCTCCGTGTTTGCCGAAATGCAACTCACCGACCAACTGCTCCAGCAGGAAACCGACCCGGCTGTGCGGCGCGATCTGCTTGCAAACGCCCTCGATGATGCCTACATCACGGTTATGCGGCAGGCATACTTCACCATCTTTGAAAAAGATGCGCATGCAAAGATCAACGACAATTGTACGGTGGATGAACTGACCGAATATTATCTGGAAAACCTCAAGGAACAGTTCGGCGATGCAGTGGAAGTCTCTGATGAATTCAAATGGGAATGGCTTGCCATTCCACACTTTTATCACTCGCCGTTCTACACCTACGCCTATAGTTTCGGTCAGTTGCTGGTGCTGGCGCTTTATCAACAATATCGACTCGAAGGCGAAGCTTTCATCCCTCGCTACTTGAAAATCCTTTCGTATGGCGGATCGGAATCGCCGACAAAAATTCTCACCGAAGCCGGCCTGGATGTGACCTCCCCAGCGTTCTGGCAGGGTGGGTTCGATGTGATTAAGAACATGATTGATGAGTTGGAGAATATAACTCCGCGCTCCCGAAATTCATCGGGATGATATGAGCGGAGATGCGGTTGTTGCACCGTAGTCGAAGCGCACTTGCAACGTGTCCTTCGACTACGCTCTGCTCCGCTCAGGACGAAGTAATTTACTTAGGAGATTTGCACATGACGATGACCAACCCCGCCTCGGTCTCCCCGTTTGCTGTTTTCAAGAACCGGAATTTTTCCCTTCTCTGGACCGGTCAATTGGTTGAAACGATTGGCAATTCGCTGACCTCGCTCGCGGCGTCCATCTATGTCTATCGCCTGACGGGTTCAGCCCTGAGTGTTGGGTTGATGTTGATGGCAACCGCCGCACCCAGCCTGTTGGTGGGACTCTTCGCGGGCGTCTTCGTGGATCGCTACGACCGCAAGAAGATCATGATAGCAGCAGATGTTTTGCGCGGGTTGCTTGTGGCACTCATCCCATTCCTTGTTTCAATCAATGTGATCTGGCTGTATGTAATTGTGATGCTCATCAGCGCGATCGGACAGTTCTTTGACCCGGCACATGAAAGCGTGTTGCCCGAAGTGGCTTCAGATGAAGAGCTGGCGGCCGCCAATTCGTTGATCGCGATCAGTTCGTTCGGTTCAACCGCGGTGGGCTTTGCCGCGGCGGGACTGATCGCCTCAGCGGCGAGCATCGATTGGGCGTTTTATACAAATGCGATCACGTTCTTATTTTCCGCGGTCTGTGTCTACCTGATTCGTATCAAGCCCATTCAGGCAGAGGAAGAGACCAGTGCCGCAGTGGTGATTCAGAATCTAAGTGCAGGCGTGCGCCAGTTGTTTAACACGCCCGTCCTGCGCTCCTTGTTTTCCGTGCAGGCGATAGTGTTGGTCTCGTTCGGCTTGTCGAACACATTGTTGCTGCCGTTCGCTTTGACAGCATTGAAGGCAACTGAGTTCGAATACGGCTTACAGGAGGGCCTGACTTCGATTGGCTTTGTGGTGGCAAGTCTGTTGATGGCAAAGGTGTTCGACCGCTTGCAGGCGGGCGCGTGGCTGGCGATCAGTTTTCTAGGCATGGGTCTGATCGGTGTCGTTTATTCGTTCCTGGATTCGGTGCCGCTGGCGATCGCGTTGATCACGTTTTCGGGATTCT
>JAXIPJ010000036.1:0-3163 GCA_045402985.1 Anaerolineales bacterium | reverse complement strand
TTTGTTTTTCAAGGGATACTTGTTTTGCTCGCAGTCATCATGACATTCTATCTTGTAAATTTTCGCGTGATCGCAGACGGATGGGCGCAGGATGATTTTATTTACCCATCAGTGGAGAAAATGTTTCTTGATAACGGAATTCAGCCGAACGACGTCGTGATCGTCCGCAATCCACCAGGGTATTTTATTGGTTCAGGGCGTTCATCCATATCGTTGCCTTTTGGTGACGAGTCCACGATTCTGGCTGTTGCAGAAAGGTATAATGCGCGCTATCTTGTAATTGAAAAAGGCGGTACTTTTGAAGCGATCCAGGATCTGTACGATCATCCGCAAGACAATCAATCATTTATTTATTTAGGAGAGGTGGATGGCGCGCGTCTCTACCGTATCGAACAGGCGCGTTGATCCGCGGCTTGTCATTGCAATTGTCGCCTTGATCGCAGTGGGCTTTTACCTGCTGGTCAGTGCGTCGATCTTTCGTATCGGTTTCCCTCTGGATGATTCATGGATTCACTTAACCTACGCGCGTAATTTGGCGGAGCATGGCGAATGGGCATTCCGTCTCGGCGAGCGTTCGGCTGGCTCCACTTCACCATTGTGGACGGCTCTGCTTTCGATTGGATTTCTCCTGCGCCTCGCACCTTATATATGGACTTTTTTCCTTGGCTGGGTTGTATTAACTTTATTGGGAATTCAGGCCGAGAATATTGCGCGCAGAACTATTGAGTTATATAGGCCGCGCGTTCCCTGGGTTGGATTATTCTTTGTTCTCGCATGGCATTTAACCTGGTCGGCGGTCTCAGGCATGGAAACGCTTCTGCACGGATTTCTCGTGCTGGTAGTGCTGAGTGCGCTAATGGAAGGTTCGCGTCGTTATCTGACCCTCGGCCTGCTCGCTGGCTTAAGTATCTGGGTTCGCCCCGATGGTTTGACCTTGCTCGGCCCGATATTGTTTACCGCGATGCTAAATGAAAGTTCCTGGTTATCTCGTGGTCAGGCGATATCAAAAACGTTGATTGGCTTTGGTACTTTATTTTTTCTGTATCTGCTTTTCAACCTGGCATTATCTGGTAACCCGATGCCAAACACGTTTTACGCCAAACAGGCCGAATATCAGATGTTTTGGTCAACAAAACCACTGCTTGAACGCATCACTGAGTATCTTTGGCCGATCATTGCGAGTCCTTTCGTTGTTCTTATACCTGGAATGATCTTGTGGTTCATTAAGAATATTCGTAATAAAAATTGGGGCGCCATCAGCGGAGCGATCTGGCTCATAGGTTATATCGCCATATACTTTACGCGCCTCCCTGCATATCAACATGGCAGATATATTATTCCAGCCTTGCCAATGCTCTACTTGTGGGGCATGCTCGGATTTGTGGAGTTTGTCATCTCACCAAAGGCGAACAAGCGCGTCGTATTTTTATGGCAGATCTTAACCGCTGTTTTGTGTCTTGTGTTCGGATGCATTGCTGCCCGCCAAAACGCGTATGACGTCTATTGGATCGAAAGCGAGATGGTAGTCACGGCGCAATGGGTAGAACAGAATATCCCTTCAGACGCATTGCTGGCTGTCCACGATATTGGCGCACTTGGCTACTTTGTCCCAAACCCCATTCTCGATCTGGCTGGCTTGATCACGCCTGAAGTGGTTCCGTTCATCCGTGACGAAGATCGTCTTGCAGAATATCTGGCCGCAAACTCTGCAGATTATGTCATCGTGTTTGTGAGCGATTATCCTAATCTCACGTCACAGCGAACGCCTGTATTTGTCGCCGGGCTGGAGTATGACCCTGTGGGCATTGAGAACGATATGAAGATCTATAAATGGAAGTGATGCATATTACGAAACTGAAATGTAAAGCCTATGTGGATAAATTGCCCGCTTGTCTCTCCTGTGCTATACTCAATCCAAGACTTTTCCAGAAAACAGGTAACGGATGAATGAGATAACACTGCTGATCGCAGATGATCACCCTCTATTTCGTCAGGGAGTGGTGGATACATTATCCCTTGAAAAAGATTTTCAGATCATCGCTCAGGCTGCCGATGGGGATGAAGCCATTGAATTGATCCGCTCCCTCAAACCCAGGGTAGCGGTGCTCGATGTCAACATGCCAGGCTTGAATGGTCAACAGGTTACACATCAAGTCACTTCTGAACACTTGCCAACCCGTGTGGTCCTTCTAACTGGTTATGATGATATCGAACAGGCCATCCATGCGGTGCTGGCTGGGGCAGTGGGATATTGCGCGAAGGATATTGAACCGGAGGTGCTGGCTCGTACAGTGCGAGCTGTCGCTGATGGAAAATATGCTGTTGGGGGCCATATATTTAATCGTCGGGACCTGGATCTTTGGATAGATGAACAAATGGACGGAGCAAGGCGATCCTACAGTGAGCCCGGTTCGCCTTTTCACCCGTTATCTGATCGCGAAATGGAAGTGCTATCCTGTGTCGTGCGCGGCATGAGCAATAAAGAGATCGCAAGTTTGCTGGGCATCAGTCATCAAACGGTCAAGAATCATGTGACATCCATCTTGCGGAAATTTGGTGTCGAAGATCGTACACAGGCGGTTGTATATGCATTAAAACGCGGTTGGGTAAAGCTGCAAAGCGATCCAATGAAAAACCAGGAGTAATTGTTTATGACGATGGAGACTGATACATCCACGGCGGGTGGGTTGGACCTGCAGGCAGAACTGGAAGAAACACAAAGGGCCTTGCGCGAAGTCACATTGATGATTGAGCAGAGCCAGGGCGAGCTTTCCAAACTCTCACAACGCAACGCGGCCATTACCACGCATCTTCAGCAAGTGCAAAACCAGCTGGATAAGATGCCGCCACAGGAGATCCGTAGTGCCTACGACTCTGCTCTGGATGCCCAGCAGCGTCTATTTGTGATGCGTGGACAACTTGAAAAATTGCAGACTGAGAAATCCCATCTCGAACGCTTCAAGTCGACCATTGAGCAGGCGCGCGGTTCTTTTGCCTCTGGAGTAGCCTCAGCCTCGCTCGGCGGATCAAAAGGCCCTTTAGCCAGTGTTGAAATGCTCGTAAATGCCCAGGAGACCGAACGGCAGCGTCTTTCAAGGCAAATGCACGATGGTCCCGCTCAGGCCCTTTCCAACTTTATCCTTCAAACAGAGATCGCAATGCG
>JAXIPJ010000069.1:0-5305 GCA_045402985.1 Anaerolineales bacterium | reverse complement strand
GGGCCACGAGTTTGCATCCACAATGTTTACATCATCCACCGTAACCGCCAGCGCCGCGGGGTTGAGACGTTTTCCCTTGCAAGTGGGGCAGGGACGGTCAGACATGAATTCACTGATCTTCTCACGGATGTATTCAGAGTTGGTCTCACGATAGCGTCGCTCAAGGTTCGTGATCACACCTTCAAATGAGCGTGTGAACCTGAATTCATTGCCATTGGCATTCTGGTAGGTCATCTGGATTTGTTTGTCGCCTGTGCCGTATAAGACAATTCTCAATTGTTCTTTGGATAGATCTTTTACAGATTTATCCAAATCAATTTTGTAGGCTTTCGCTGCGTTTATTAAACTTTGCCAATAATAGCCGCCTTCAAACTTTGGTCCACTCCACTCCATGCTGACGATGGCTCCGTCGTTCAGGGACAAGTCCATGTCTGGAATGATGCGGTCTGGGTCAATTTCTAGCTTTGAGCCGAGTCCCTGACAATCTGGGCATGCCCCTTGGGGGGTGTTAAATGAGAAGGTGCGCGGCTCCACTTCCGCGATGCTGACGCCATGTTCAGGACAGGCCAGATGTTCGGAAAAATGAACATCCTCTTTTTTATCCACAAGATTGATGGATACATAACCTTCGCCAAACTTGAGGGCGGTTTCAACTGAATCGGTTAAACGCGTGCGCGCCGATCTGCGTTCTTCCTTGTCACCATTATTGGAAATGACAAGACGATCCACAACTGCCTCGATCGTGTGTTGCTTATAGCGGTCCAATTCGATCTCATCGTCGAGGGAAGATACAGCTCCGTCCACGCGGGCGCGGGCGAAGCCTGCCTTGCGTATCTCTTCAAATACAGCCTGATACGTTCCCTTGCGTGCGCGCACAAGCGGGGAAAGGATCAGGACGCGTGAGCCATCTGGTAATTTTTCTATCCGGTCAACGATCTCCTGCGCAGATTGTTTGACGACTTCACGGCCGCAGATCGGGCAATGCGGAATGCCTGCGCGCGCGAACAAAAGCCGCATGTAGTCATAGATCTCGGTAACGGTACCCACTGTCGATCGGGGATTATGCGAGGTGGATTTCTGGTCAATGGATACAGCGGGGGAGAGCCCCTCTATATGGTCAACATCTGGTTTATCCATCTGACCGATAAACTGGCGCGCGTATGCTGATAACGATTCCACGTACCGCCGCTGACCCTCTGCAAAGATCGTATCAAAAGCCAGGGATGATTTGCCTGATCCAGACAGGCCTGTGATGACGACCAACTTATCGCGCGGGATCTCGACCGTGATGTTTTTAAGATTATGAACCCGCGCGCCAACGACGCGGATGGTATTGGATGACATATTTCTCCTCGGGTACTCAATTATAGCACATCTGTTTCATTAATGATTGCGATGCGCAAAAGATTAGCGAATGGGCAAACCTTTATTATACCAACTGCGCCGCGCACAAAATTTCAATGAAATTAAAATGTTGCATGTTATACTCCCTGCAACTTCCAAAAGACGTCGGGGTTATGATTATTAGACCCCGCACGATAAGGATCACGCGTGCTGGATAAAGAATTCAACGAAGAAAATGTTTTGACACGGGCCGCGCAAGGTGACCGTGATGCATTTGGTCTGCTCTATGAGCGCTATCTCGACCGCATCTTCAACTATGTATACTATCGAACGGGAAACCTCCATGATGCAGAGGACCTGACTGCCCGTGTGTTTCAGCGGGCAATGAATCACATTAAAAATTACACCGATCGAGGCGTTCCTTTTTCTGCCTGGTTGTATCGCATCGCTCATAACCTGGTTGCCAACTGGCACCGTGACCGAAGCCGCAGGCAGGAAATTCCGATCAATGACGTGCCTGTTCTTCCTTCCAGGGGAGACCACCCTGAGCGAAACCTGGTTCGTTCACAGGAAGAGAGCACGCTGCTCAAACTGATCCGACGCCTGCCACCAGAACGACAGAATCTCCTCATCCTGAAATTTGTGGAGAACATGTCGAATGCAGAGATCGGTAAGATCATGGGACGCAGTGAAGGAGCCGTGAAAAGCCTTTACCATCGAACTCTTCTGTCGCTTCGTGACCAGATTGGTGATCAGCACATCAGTCTGGATAATGAGTAATGATGGCTTTGTGATTGATTTGTTGTTAAATCATAAAACGAGTTAGAAAATGAATAAACTTAAGACCAAACTTTCTGATGATCAACTTTCCGCTTTGGAGGCCCATCTGGCAGGGACGCTCAAACCTGTAACGCCGCCTATGGAGATCGTTCAACGCCTGCGTAACAGGATACATTTTCCAGAACGGCAGGTGATCGTTCTGCGCCTGCGGGACTGGCAGAGGATGTTGCTCGTCTTTGGCGGGGTAATGTCTGGGATGTTGGTAATGATCACGGTGGCGCGGGCATTCTTTTATTTGATGCGCAGGCATATGTGAGCGCGTAGCAAAAAGATAACGCCCAAAGATCATGGATTGATCTTTGGGCGTTTTTTATTTCAGCAGGTCTTCGCAAAACGTATGAGCTTCTGCGATCAGATCTGCATCCACGGGCAGTTTGAATTCCTCAGTGACACGCAAAGTCAAATGGTCAGCGATCCGTTTCAAATCCGAAGAGAGATGCGCATCTTCTTTGATCAGATTTAGCAGATCGTAAGCGCTTGTGCTGGGAGGGCGAATCGCCTGCCGGGTCAGATATTCCCGGATTGCTATGCCTGCGGCGCGACGCGCACAAACGCGGGCCTGTCCCTCATTGCCGCGGTCACGGGCCTGCGCGGCGCGGTCAAATTCCATTTGCATCTCAACTCGCCAATCCGTCATGGCTCAAATTATAAAACATGCCCGGCCGCCGCACGAGCATAATATTGTGTTTATAATTTGTTATTCTGATGGAGGTGGCTGATGAAAAGGAATTTGTGACGCCTCTTAATCCATAAATCTATATTTCAATAACGCCCATACTGCTTCAAATGCATCTCTCAATTTGATCTTTTTTCCCTGCGAATAATCACGCGGGTTGAAGGAGATGGGCACCTCATAAATGCGATGCTTGCGCTTTAGCACTTTTGCTGTGAACTCCGGCTCAAAATTGAAGCGCTTGGCACGGATCACTATTCCCTCAATCACCTCACGGCGGAAGACTTTGTAGCCTGTTTCCATATCGGTCAGGATGGTATTGTAAAGAACATTGGTTATGAAGGTCAGTAGTTTGTTGGCCACCAGGTGCCAGAACATGGTCACGCGGTGAGGTCCGCCCAGGAATCGTGAGCCGTACACCACGTCCGCCACACCTTCTTCAATGGGCTGCAAAAGCATGGGATAGTCGCGCGGGTTATATTCCAGATCAGCATCCTGGATGAGCAAAACGTCTCCCTGTGCGGCTTTCATACCTGTGACCACCGCCGCACCCTTGCCCTGATTGCGTTCATGCAGGATGATACGCACCTTTTTCTTCCCGTCCATTTTTTTCAGGATGTCGCGTGTGCCATCTTTCGAGCCATCATCCACTATGATAATTTCCTTTGCCAGTTTTGTGGCTTGTACCCGCTTCAGGGTCTCACTGATATTGCTTACTTCATTGTAGACAGGGATGATCACAGTTAAGTTCATAATGTTGCAGATTATATACGATATTACCGGGGAAAATTGGACATGGATCTGAGTGTGTAACAGCAAAGAATAAAAACAAATGCAATCAAGTCGCGGTAGAGATTACCTGCAAGAGGCAGTATAATTTGAAGGTAACAAAATCTGAAATTTCGGAGCATCCCAGACCGGGAGATGTTATGACCAATCCTCTTGTAAAACCATCAGTTGGCCCAGGACCATTCTCGCCGCCGCCCATCAACTCGGTGGAGGATACGGGTCTTTCTGCGCTTTGGCTGCAGGATCTGACCCTTAAGATCCTATATTCACAGGGTTATATGAGCGGCTTTAAGATCGCTGAACTGATCGCTTTGCCTTTTGCGGGTGTGACAGATGGTATTTTGGAAGCGCTTAAGCGGGAGAAAATGCTCGAAGTAAAGTCATCGCAGGGCGGTTTGGGGGAAGGGGCCTATACGTACGGTATCACGGGAGCAGGTATCATCCGGGCGCGCGAAGCGCTGGAGCGGAGTCAATATGCAGGTCCCGCGCCGGTCCCGTTCGAAGTCTACAACGAAGCCATCCGCAGGCAGAAGACGGGACGCATGTCTGTCACCTCGCGCACGATGCGTCAGATCCTCTCGCAGATGGTCATGTCAGAATCTACGTTTCAAAGATTGGGACCCGCGCTCAATTCGGGCACGTCCATTTTTATGTATGGGCCTCCCGGGAATGGCAAGACGAGTGTTGCGCGCGCCTTTGGCAATTTGGTGTTGAGCCAGGGAATGTATATTCCATTTGCGTTATACCTGGATGGGCAGGTGATCAAAGTTTACGATCAGGTGAGCCATAAACTCGCTCCAGATGCAGAAAATCCAACCGCTGGCAGCACTGGCAATTTGCGGACGAGCCAACGCCGCGATCCGCGCTGGGTTAAGATACGGCGTCCGTTCATTGTGGTCGGCGGCGAGTTGACATTGGCGGGTCTCGATCTTGTTTACGATGAGGTGCATAAGTTTTATGAAGCACCCTTCCAGGTAAAAGCCAACGGCGGCATCTTGTTGATCGATGACTTTGGGCGACAACAAGTGCGCCCGCGTGACCTGCTCAACCGCTGGATCGTCCCGCTCGAAAACCGCGTGGATTTCCTCACCCTTCACAACGGACGTAAAGTTGAAGTGCCTTTCGACGTGTTGATCGTGTTCTCAACGAATCTGCCGCCAAAAGACCTTGTGGACGAAGCCTTCCTGCGCCGCTTGAGGCATAAGATCGAGATCGGTGACCCCTCTTATGAAGAGTATCGTGAAATTTTCAAACGCGTTGCACAGGATAAGAAAGTGGAATACAGCGATCAGGGTCTGGCTTATCTTTTGCAGGAATGGTATATCAAACGCAATCGCAAACTGCGTGCTTCTCATGCGCGCGATCTGTGTGACCAAATTCTCGATATCTCAGGTTATCTTGGCGTCCCCCCGGTCATGTCCCGCGAGATGCTTGACCGTGCGGCACTGGCATATTTTGTAGATATTTAATTGCTTCGTCTTTGCGAGAAACATGTTTTTGCTGACAGCGACGCCAGGGATGCATGCGGCTCGTACCCTTTTTTTGCCGCGAATTCCACGAATGAGCACGAATTCTTAAAAACCAGTTCGCGAAAACTCCAGTATTTCGCGGCTGAGTTTCTTTCTCTCGACATAGCTGCGCTAGTCGACAACCATCGCT
>JAXIPJ010000083.1:0-4088 GCA_045402985.1 Anaerolineales bacterium | reverse complement strand
GGTCTACCCGTTCCCGCTATATCCGAATCTGCAGACGTTTGCCGACAGTGAGGCCGTGCAGGCAGAGTTCGAGGCCAATGCCTCGAATGCCATGCAGACTGGTACCGCTGACTTGGCTGAAACCGAACAGTTGATGACCGCTGCCGGCTTCACCAAGAATAGTGATGGGCTTTGGGAGAAAGACGGAGCAACGGTGCCTGCTGTCATCCAGGGATTTGAGGGCATTCATAGCGACATTGTGCCAGTTCTGGTTGAAATGCTCAGAGCCGGCGGCTTCGATGCCGACATCAACTTTGGCACCGATGCTTATAACAATATGGCGGATGGCAAGCCCGGATTGTACATGTTCGGTCACGGCGCCAGCACAGTTGACCCCTATGCTGTGCTTGACTTGTATTCCAGCCGCAATGCTAAGCCAATTGGTACCACTGCTGGTAATAACAGCTTCGCACGCTACAGCAATCCTGAGATGGATGCGCTACTCGAGACCATGGCACCGCTATCGGCGGATGATCCCGCGTTCCAGGAAGCCGCCGCAAAGGCAATGGGTATCTACTGGAAAGACACCATTGATTGCCCCATTATCCAGTGGCTGCACCGCATCCCTTACAACCAGACCTATTGGACGAACTGGCCAACAGCGGCCAACCCGGCCATGGGCGAAAATGGAGCCTTCTGGGCCCAAACCGGTATGCTGGTTATCACCGGCCTCAAGAAAGCGCAATAAGCTAGTTTCAAAATACGTGACGTGCATCAAAAACACGTCACGTAATAATTTTGGGTTGATGTAGTGGCAAGTCAACATAAATCGTTAACTGGAACCATCAAAATATAGGGACGTTGTAACCAACGTCCCTATTTTCTCAAAGAGGTTAGCTATTTTTAACCTACCCGTGTTATTATCGATTTATCTTATCCAAGGAGAAGCGCCATGATTAAACTTGTCCTTCGTCGTCTGCTCTTTCTAATTTTGGTGATCTGGGCTGCCTCTACCATTGTATTCTTCATACCGCGTATTTCGACAAAAAACCCTGTGCGTGAGCGTTTTGCCGAACTGGCGCGTTCAGGCGGTTTTTCTCCTGCAGACATGGAGAAAATCATTGCCTCTTACAGTACAAAATTCGGTCTTGACAAGCCAGTGGGGGAGCAATACCTGGATTACATGGCAAGCATAGCCCGTTTTGACCTGGGCGTGTCATATAACAAGTATCCTAAAACAGTGATGGGCTTGATCATGGATTCGTTGCCATGGACAATAACTCTTTTGCTGGTGACGACCGTCTTATCTTTTGTGATCGGCAACCTGCTTGGCGCCATTGCGGCGTGGCCGTGGGCGCCAGACTGGGTCCGCACCCTGGCCACACCTTTCATCCTTCTTCAGGGTGTACCGCCGGTATTAATGGGCGTGCTTCTTTTGTTTTTCATAGGATTTAAACTTAAATTGGCTCCTCTTGGAGGCGCATATTCTACAGGTGTGGTCCCTGACTGGTCCTCCCTCGCTTTTATTTGGGATGTTGTCCATCATCAGTTACTGCCTGCTTTGGCGCTCTTGCTCGGTTCAGTGGGAGGCTGGACCCTGAGCATGCGCGGCATGGGAGTTACCATTCAAGGCGAAGATTATGTCAACTTTGCTGAACACAAAGGCCTCAAGGGATCCACTATTTTCAGGGATTATTACTTACGAAATGCCCTTTTGCCGCAGGCCACCGGTCTCGCGCTCGCGTTAGGCAGCGTTGTCAGTTCAGCAATTGTCATTGAATCTCAATTTGGGTTACCAGGACTTGGCCGGGTGTTGGATGCTGCTATCCGGTCCAATGATTTCCTTGTAATTTACGGGATCGTACTATTTGTGACGATCGCTGTTGCGACTCTTATGGTGTTGATGGAGTTCATATACCCATTGCTGGATCCGCGTATTCGAAATGAGTAAGGAGACTCAAGAATGACAACCGCAGCCCTAACTCAACCTGAAATTATCCAACCAAGCCGCTTAACTTTGACACTGCGCTACTTGCGCCGTAACAAGGGACTGACAGTTGGTTTGCTTATTTTGCTCCTACTCGTTCTCTTCACTGTATATGGCTTGGCCACTGCAGACCTCACCAATGCCTATCCAATCTCAGTGAAGAGCAAGCAGCCTCCAAGCTGGGAATTCCCGCTCGGCACCGATTTCTTTGGGCGCGACTTATACGTGGCGATGGTGGTAGGGTTGAAACAAACTGCCATCATCGGTCTCCTGGCTGGAGCACTGGGCACGTTTTTCGGCGTGGTATTGGGTTTCATTTCTGCTTACTTCGGCGGTTGGCTGGATACCATTATCAAAGGAATTTGTCAAATTCTCACGCCCATTCCAGCGCTTTTGATCCAGGTCATCATAGCCGGCTCGCCGGACAAACGCGATGTCACCATTTACACCATGGCCTTTGTGGTGGTATTACTCGCCTGGATGGGACCAACACTTGTGATTCGCGCACAGGTCCTCACTAT
Source organism: Anaerolineales bacterium (assembly GCA_045402985.1). Classification (GTDB taxonomy): domain Bacteria; phylum Chloroflexota; class Anaerolineae; order Anaerolineales; family Villigracilaceae; genus Defluviilinea. The sequence goes on along the minus strand of JAXIPJ010000083.1, from coordinate 1,601 downwards.
GAAGGAACGCCAGTTCGTTTCTGTTGCCAAGCTTTCGGGAATGGGGGATTTGGGTATCATTTTCAGTGAAATCCTGCCGAACCTTCTCCCCTTCATTGCAGCTGCATTTGTAAACCAAGTCTTTTATTCCGTGTTTGCCTCGTTCTATCTGGCGGTGTTGGGTCTTGGTCCACTGCGCGAACCATTGCTTGGCAATACGATCTGGGCGGCGCAAGCTCAGAGTGCATTCTTCAATAATTGGTGGTGGTGGCCTTTGGCGCCAGCAGTGGCTCTGGTGCTGATCCTTGGTTCGCTGGCTCTCATCAACATGGGCATGGATGAACTGGCTAATCCGAGAATTCGTAGAGCGGAATAATAGACGATCAAAAAGAGTTATTTCAAGGTGTCTCAATGAATCCTGTTCTTCAAGTGAACAACTTGCAGGTAAGCTATTATACAGATGCTGGCCGCGCTCGTGCTCTCGATGGGGTGAGCCTCACGCTTGTTGCCGGTGAAAAATTAGGTTTGGTAGGCGAATCAGGTTCTGGAAAAAGTACTATGGCCCTTGCAATGATGCGTATGATTAAACCTCCCGGGCGAATTGAAGGAGGACAGGTGATTGTGGATGGGACTGACCTGATTACCATATCCGATGAGGATATGCTTAAGGCGCGGCTTAGCAAAATTGCCTACATCCCCCAGGGCGCAATGAACTCTCTAAATCCTGTAATCAGAATTGGCGCGCAGATGATGGATGCTATCAGGGCACACCAGGATCAATCAACATCAGATTGGATATCTGCGGCAGAGATGGAAAAACGCTGTAAACAGGCACTTGAGGCAGTGGATCTCAAGAGTAACGTTTTCAAAATGTATGCCCATGAACTAAGCGGTGGCATGAAACAACGCGTTTGTATCGCCATCAGCATTTTGTTGAGGCCAAAGGTCATCATTGCAGATGAGCCTACCAGCGCTCTTGATGTGGTTACACAACGACAGGTAATGGAAACCATTGACCGTGTGCAAGATCAGATTGGTGCGGCTGTCATCCTGATTGGTCATGACATGGGATTAATGGCACAGTTTGTGGACAAGGTGGCGGTGCTGTATGCGGGGCGGCTTATGGAATTGAGCAATGTCCGCGATATGTTCACCGATCCCAAACATCCTTATGCTCAGGCTCTCATCCGCAGTTTACCCAATCTTGAAAACAAGGGGGTATTCAACGGGATTCCAGGTATGGCCCCAGCACTCTTACAACTCCCTGGGGGTTGCGCCTTTCATCCACGCTGTTTGCATGCTATGGAAATTTGTACTATACGACGTCCGCAGCCCACCACCTTACCCGGTGAACGAATCGTCGAATGCTATCTATACCCGGAGAAAGTCTAGGCAATGTCTGATTTATTGGAATTTAGAAATGTCACCAAAACTTATTCACGGGGATTGCTTTCACGCGTTTCCACGACCGCATTGAACGATATATCGCTAAAACTGGAAACCGAACAGCCAACGATTCTGACCGTGGCAGGCGAAAGTGGTAGTGGCAAAACCACCCTGGCGATGTTGTTGCTTGGGTTCATTACGCCCACCTCCGGTCAGATTCTGTATAAAGGAAAAGA
>JAXIPJ010000408.1:0-4661 GCA_045402985.1 Anaerolineales bacterium | reverse complement strand
ACTTGGGACCGCCGAATACGCGCGCACCAGTGCGCCCGGCAAGCTGGAAGGAGAACTCAGCCACACCCCGACAGATATTCCGGCTGATCTTGGAGGTGCGATAGGCCAGTTCATCCCCGTCTGGCATCGTCTCGCGCCACTCCCTGGCACCGTAGGCATCATCCACTGCCATACGGACAATGGAGATCGGGTCGTGCACACCTCCCACCGGGCGTACGCGCGGGATGCGCCGGCCTGTCCGCAGGATCACTGTGCCCCCGATCGCATCCCGCAGGAGGGCGTTCGGGCTGCCCACATCCTTCGGGTCGGGTGGGGTGATCGTGGCAGCTTTGAGTCCCATGCCGCTCTCGCGCATGGCTGCTGCCGCTTCCTGCACGACTTCATTCTGAGTAGCGCGCCGCTTCTCGAGGCTGAGGTCGAAGTGCTGGAAGTCCAGCTCCAGGCCAATCACCTTCGGGTCCAGCACACGCAGTGCCTCCAGCAGCAGTTCTTCGCCGGTCTGGTCTCCGTGCATGACAATAATGGTATGAGCATTTGAATTCGGTAACGCGGACATCCCCATCCTCCCATTCTCACCAAGTTTTTTTTCCAGAGTGCCGCATATTAGCTAAACTTGAGCTTCAAATCTTAGTCTTCAAATCATATTCAAAAGTTTAGTAAATAATGAGACAAGCGGTAGTTCTTGCGGCGATTGTACCATGCCGTTTTGCTTTCGCATTCCGAGAATCACCCATAGTTCGGTAAATGATCATGACTGCAGGAATTTTTGTTGTATTATCGTTTATAACTTTAGATAGTCTCCCTCAATGTTGAAGTTTTTCTTTGAACCGCGAAGAGCGCAAAGTTCGCAAAGATTTAATAGACCTTCTTCGCGTTCTTAGCGTGCTTGGCGGTAGATTTTGCGACTCGATATTTCAACCGCATCCAACGAGGTGACTACCATAACTTTCGAAGTAGAGAAAAGCTAGAACTGAGAAAGGATGAAAAACCTCATGTATAGATTTCTCCTGCTTACGACGCTCGCCGTCTTGTTAGCCTCCTGCATGCCGACTGCTACGCCTCCGCAAACACCCACTCCCTCGGGGCCTTGTGAAATTTCAGCGACCAATCCGGTGACAATCTACCAACGCCCCAGCGCGGCATCGGACGTGTTCGGTACATTCACATCGAGCGATACCGCCCAGGCCACCGCCAAGACCGCGGACGGTTTCTACGGCTTCGAGCCGGGTACCGCTCAGGCCGGCAATGTGGGTCTCTTCAGATTGCGCTGGGTGCTGAAGACTATCGATATCACCCTCAGCCCTGGCTGTGCGGGCCTCCCGACCGTGGTCGCGCCGATTGCCGGAATCTGCTATGCCATGATGATAGAAGACACATCCATCTTCAGCAGCCCGGATACAACTTCAGCCCTGGTCACCACAATGCATAAGAATGACTATGCCATGATCACTGCCCATAACCCCGGCTGGTTTACCCTCGATCTAAATGTGGCCTCGCCCAGCATGGACAGCCTGGGCTATTTGGAGGAAAACAAGCTGGGCGGCTTCAACGGTCCCTGCAACTTCTAAGCCGGATCTTTCCGGCCCATCTGTTTTCGATTTTTTGGTGACACTCCCCTGCACTCCCCGGCACCGACCCACCGGGGCAGGTGTGCGCCCGGTGCTAAGGAATGATTCTTTTGGGTTTTTGGATGCCCACCAAGTACCTACAATAGGAGAGATAAAATGAGCACTCATGACACTATAACTACCCCGCATGATCCAGATGAATACAAAGCATTGCTGACAGTTTATACTGAGATATGTAAAAGTTATCAAGCAGTAGACGACTTTCGAACGAAACTTCTCGGCTTTCTGCCACTCACGTCATTGGTGGGTATATTTATCTTGAACCCAGATAGTATGACATCTTTACAAAATATACTGTCAAATGAAATGCTGGGATTCGCATCGATTTTTGCTGCTTTACTAACACTGGCGTTATTCGGTTACGAGGTGCGCGGAATTCGACGAAGTGACCACTTAATAACAGAAGGTATGCATCTGGAAAAACAATTAGGTGTCACTCATGGACAGTTTCATGTTTGCGAATCTGAACACACCGACGCAAAAAAGTCGTCAAGAGTTTTCAACTCCAAATTCTTAGCTTGCGTCATCTATTCTGTTGTGTTTGCTGCGTGGCTGTTTCTCGGATTGCGGTTGGGATGGGGCCTCACTACATTCACTTGCTACATTTATGCAACAATCGCCGGTTTATCACTTGCACTAGTGGTGTATCGATTAGTAGCTAATCTCATTCCTGCGTAACCCGGCGAAGCAACTGGTGGTAGGTCGCGAGTGTCTCGCTGTGCGGAACTTCGCAGGCTCAACAAATCTCACACACCTTCGGCTCGCCTGCCCCGCTGCTCTTTGCGGGGTCGAGACCGCAATAAAAACCTGCCAAGAGCGGTTTTTTCACGGCCTTTTTGCTCTAAAATTTGCTTACCTATACAACATCTGTGAGCAGGGGACTCTTTGTCATTTAAGCATGAGCTCAAATCCCATTCTCTGCACTGCAAGGACTGATGGATTATGGTTTCTTGGCTTTGGAAATGGAACCTTGCAACGAGACTCATGAGCATATTTCCATAGAAGACAATATCTATGGACTGATTTATTTTAGATGGGAGGAGACCACTATTAATTTGATTTATGATCAGCCTTCAATCGTTCTTCGCCAGAGCCAAGAAGCTTCCACAATCTACTTTGCTACAACTCCTGACTTGGGTAATGGATTACTCAATTCGGCATCTTTTTGAAAATACCGGTGTTTTTATTTTGGTAAGAATGGACTCCATATAGTAGTATGCAAGGAAAGAGGGATGGCATGTATACATCATCCACACGCTTGAAGAAACCACTGCACATTTGGCTCGCCCGCATTATTGGTTTTGGACTCGTACTTGGATATACCTGGATCCACATCTTCACGATAATTCAATATCAAAACACACTAAGAACTGGAATTATTTGGGATTTGGATTATCTCCAGGACGAGAACGGGAACACAATTATTCGTGATGTTTCCTCGGAAGCTGCTCGAAAAGGCATTGCCATTGGGGATCAGCTTCTAAACCCGGACGCTGACGAACCAGGGAAGATCGGTACTGCGGTGACATTCCTCTTCCAAAGAGGCAATCTGCCTCTTCGAGAGGTTTCGCTTAAGAGACAACCGGAGAATGATGTCGCTTATGGTGGGGTTTTGTTGGGTCTGCAAACTGACATAAGTATACGTTTAGCATTATTCTTTGCTAGCTTACCTATCTTCATTTCAGTGCTATCTGCCCTGCTGCTGTGCTGGCTTCGGTCGGATGACTGGATGGTGCTCCTGACTGCCGTGGTGATTATCGGCCTGTATGATCTGCCACGTCAACCGCCATGGATTGAATACTTTAGAGAAAGCGTCGGTCTCCTACTATTCCTTTGGCTCATCCTTTTTCCAAACGGAAAACTGGCTCCGAGATGGTCATGGATTCCCATTCTTTTCACTTCCACAGTGTTGACGGCTGTGTTTTCTTTGTTCCTTCGTTTGGGAGTCATTCCCCAACCAACCGATCAGGGCAAGGTAGATACTTTCATTACTGTGGTCCATTACATTTCAAGTCTGGTGATTCTTGCGATCATGATTCACCGATACAGGCATGTATTTTCCCCGATAGAACGCCAGCAAAATAAATGGATTTTCATCATATTCATCGTGGGAATCCTTCAGGTTGTGATCACAAATTTGCTGGTCTGGATTTTCTACTATTCAGGCCAGTTCGAAAATTCTGTCATAGCATACTTTTTCAACACCGCTGTAGCATCAGTATTTGTACCGGTGTTGGTTCTGGGTGGAATCCTTTTCTCTGTCTTTAGATATCGCCTATATGATGTGGATGTCTTTGTCAGCCGGGCGCTCGTCTACAGCAGCCTAACGGGAATTCTGGGACTAGTCGGTGCTGTGACCATCCCCTTGATAGATTACTTCCTGAATCGGACGCTTGAAAACCAATCTGAAATCCTTGCCTTGCTGATCTCTGCAGCGCCCATCGCCGCACTTTTCAATCCTGTGCGGGAACGATTACAGCAATTCGTGGATCGCCACTTTAAACCTGAGGAAGTGGATTTTGAAAATACATTTATCGAATTTACACCGGAACTGAGCTCATTCTTCACCCTCAAGGAACTATCAACGCTGCTCGCCAATCAGGCTGTGGAGCAACTGGCTGTTTCCTCTGCCAGTGTTTTCTTGAACAGCCAAAAAGGAGATCTGAAACGTATGAAAACTACCTCCCTGGATGCAGGGACACCTGAACCTGTGTTGGACACACAGACAGTGGAAGCGATCAAGAGTGGCAAGCTTGCTGTACCCGAGGGAGACTCTGCTCAATCCCTGGTTGTCCCGCTGGTTGTGACGCGCACCCGCCAACCAAGTTTAATGGGTGCACTGGTGCTGGGACCGCGTTTGCAAGGGTTGGGATACTCTACCGAAATGCAGGAGAGTCTAAAGAAGTTTGGAGAGGAAGTGGGGAAAGCCTTCTACATTGCTCAACTTAAGGAGAGAAAGAAGGATAATACTTAACGTGTATATTAGAGGCGAGCGCTCTTGGGATCTATGTAGTGCCTGGACCATCTCTCATT
>JAXIPJ010000106.1:0-12541 GCA_045402985.1 Anaerolineales bacterium | reverse complement strand
CCATTGGCGGGGTCTTCGGCATAGACGCGGCACTCGATGGCATGTCCGCGTTGAGTAAGTTGCTCCTGTGAATACGGAAAATGCTCGCCTGCCGCGACACGTATCTGCCAGTGGACAAGATCGAGCCCAGTAGTGAGTTCGGTGACGGGGTGTTCCACCTGTAATCTTGTGTTCATTTCTAGAAAGTAGAACCCTTTGGCTTCGCCCAGAGCAGGTGTGGAAAGTATTGGGTCGAAGATAAATTCAACTGTCCCTGCATTGTAATATCCAACCGCACGCGCGGCTTTGACTGCGGCTGCGCCCATTTGCCTGCGTAATTCTGGCGTGAGCAACGGCGAAGGAGACTCCTCGATAATTTTTTGATGTCTGCGCTGCACGGAACATTCGCGTTCAAAGAGATGGACGAGATGTCCGTGTTGGTCGCCAAAAACCTGAAACTCGATGTGATGCGCGGCTGGCAGATATTTTTCGATCAATAATCTTTCATCGCCAAAGGCGTTCAGGGCTTCACGTCGCGCGCCTTCAATGGATTCCGTCAACTCGCTTTCATCGTTTACAACTCGCATGCCTTTCCCACCACCACCTGCCGCGGCTTTGACGAGAACAGGATAACCAATTTCCTTCGCAGCCTTTTCGAAATCCGCTTCAGATTCGAGTCCTTCAAAGCCAGGGACAGTCGGCACACCTGCCTTCTTCATCGCCAGCTTCGACTCTGCTTTATCGCCCATGGCGCGGATGGAGTCTGCTGAGGGGCCGATAAAAGTTAATTTAGCGGAGGCCACTTTCCCTGCGAAAGAAGCGTTCTCCGAGAGGAATCCATAGCCCGGATGAATGGCATCCGCTTTCGAGTCGAGGGCGGCACGGATGAGTTTATCCGCATTCAAATAAGATTCTTTTGGCGATGAATCTCCAATATGGATCGCTTCATCCGCATGTTGAACGTGCAGCGCGTTTTTGTCCGCGTCTGAATAGACCGCCACTGTTTTGATACCAAGCTCTTTGCAGGCGCGCATAACACGAATGGCGATCTCACCGCGATTGGCAATAAGGATCTTTTTGAACATGATCAAATAAAGTGTTGAATGAAATATATCAGTGTGCTGATGATCAACCCGGTGAAAAAATATAAATAGGCAAGACGGATATACCTGTATTTGGTCTTCAACAGGTAAGCACCCGCATAATAAATGTCCTTCACCATGATCTCATAAGTCATATCCGAGTCGTTCATGATGCCTTCGAAATGTTTTACATATTCATTATAGGAAACATCGCCATAATTTCCGAAGAAGAGCGGGCTGTAATCGGAATCGCTGACAGAATGTTTTTTTCGGTCAACGACCTTTACCTTCCCTATGACGGTCAATAGTGCAAAAAAAATGGTAATGAGCAGGAACACATCCAGCCCAGCGATAGTCAAAGTAAAACGCGGATCAGAGATCTGCGTGAGGGAGAGCGATAATAACACCGATGAAATGCTGAGCAAAATATGCGCCTTTGTATCCGCCATCTGACTGAAGTTGACCAGGTTCATGCGCGTCTGACGCAGCATATGGTCGAGCTGTTGGCGAGGTTCCTTGATTTGCATGGGAATCATTCTCCTACATTATTTCTTCCACCATTCAGCAACTCCAACAATTCTGCTTCGCGCTCTGGTTTCAATCCCGCTTTCCATTCATGCTCCGCTGAGCGCGTGTTTGCCCAGTTGATCGTATCGCGTAGTGTATCTTTCAACGCACGAAACTTCAAACCAGCATTGATAGCTTTGGATATATCTGTGCGCGAGAAGCCTGCGTCTTCTTCAGTGTCGGGAACCCAAACCGGCATGTCGCTCCACGCTTCCACTTTGTGTTCTGTCAGAAATTCCACAGATGCCCACTTGAAATTCGCATCACTTCTGCTGACTTCCCTGCATGCTTCAAGCATAGCGCCCAGAGTCAATTCAGAGTCTGGTCCCGTTGCGTTATAGATGCCCGATGCATTCTCTTCGATCAACTTGATGATGAAATCAGACAGATCGCGCACATCTATTATCTGCACGGGCACGTCGGGCCTCTCAGGAGCAAGGACATCTCCGCCGCGCGCCACTCTTACGGGCCAATAGGTAAAACGATCCGTCGGGTCGTTGGGGCCAACGATCAAGCCCGGGCGGACGATCAACGCGCGCTCACCATAAATATCCTGGACAGCTTTTTCGCACAACGCCTTCAAAGGTCCATAAGATTCGCCCGTGATCTCTTCAAAGGCCTGGTCCTCGATCTTTCCAACGGGATCAGATTCATCAATGCCGATCTTGCTGAAACTGGCATACACTGAAATGGATGAAATGAAGACGTAACGACCCACGCTTCTTTCCAGGCCCTGGGCTGAGAGGCGGACAATACGCGGCACATACCCTGCGACGTCTATTACTGCGTCCCATGCACGGTCCGATAATTTATCGAGATCATGTTCGCGGTCACCGAGGATCGTTTCCACTTGTGGGAACAGTGTAGGGTTCGTCTTGCCGCGATTGAACAGTGTCACTTCATGTTCACGCGCGAGGGCAGATTCGACCAGATGACGTCCGAGAAAGCGCGTGCCGCCGATAATAAGGATTTTCATTTGTTCTCCATGATTTCCTCGCGCTGAGCGGAGCGAGTGTAGGCCGAGCGTAGTCGAAGCGCGGTAATACGGACGCTTCGACTACATTCCTCGCTGCCGCTTGTCATTCTGCTCAGCGCGAAAACTTTTTTCATTTCTTAACTCTCGTAAGTCTTGTTTCTGTTGCTTTTGCTTCATCGCCGTCAGGGACGATGTTATACGCCGTGATGGTGAGGTGGTCCCTATCCTGCAATTCGACTTCCGTGCGCCAGCCCCAGTCCGGTCCGCCGGTGGGGTCAGGATAACTGCCCAGGACAATGAATCCATTTTCCGTTGCATGACCCACACAGAACATAATGGCGGTGTTGTTGTGGAAGCTATCCACCCAACTGGCTTCGTATTGATTGGTTGTGGTGTTATAGCCAAAGGTAAACATTCCATGCTGCTGCTCGCCTTCGATGGAGCCCTGATAAAGGTAGATGGCAAAGCGTCCTTCCAATACCAGGGTAATAGTTCCCAGCACGGGTGATTCGTCCGCTAATACATCCGGCTCCAGCCATAATTTAGTTGTACCAGTCCAGCCCCCCACAAGTTGGGCAAAGAAATGATGAGGACTGCCTGTTAGTTGGGACTGTTCAAAATTCATATAAATCTCCTTTGTTATTCGGGTCTGAAACCACGTATGCAGAATGTCCTATCTTCAGGTTTGACAGGATCAAATGTAAATTCATGGAATACCCGAATCCCTTTGAAGCCCGCATTCTGATATAACGCGATCGCCTGCTCCTGTGTATAGGAACGCGTGGCAGGCGACTGCCTGTGCTCTTCGGATGCGATTACTTTATCATCGCGGATAATTTCGTAGCGGTCAATGGTATCTTCGAGACTGGTGTCAGGGTCGAAGTGGGAGTATTGCCAACGGCGGACTGTCGCGCCATCTTCAGGACGAGTGGCTTCCCTCGTCCATTCACCCTCGAGCGGGTCACCTAGTTTCCATAAGGTCATGAATGGCATCACCAGTGTGCCGCCCGGCAACAAATGCTCGTAAAAACGATTCATGGTAACAGGCGGAAGAGCGGGATCTAATAACAGTTGAAATGAACTGGATGGGACAAGAATAGTCTGATATTTACGCGGCAGGGAAAGCTTATCCATCTCCTGCTGATAGACCTTTGGATTCAAATTCAACTTTTCGGCTTTTTGTTTGCAGAGCGCGAGCATATCAGGCGAGTTGTCAACGCCATCAACGTCAATGCCTTGCTGCATGAAATCCAACAGGATTCGTCCTGTTCCACAGCCAACGTCCAACACAGGCTGACCGAATTTTTTGACCGTGGCAAGATAGAAGAAACGATCCTCCCAGGTGGAAGTGTCGCCGCGGAATAAGTCCCAAAATTCCGCCATGAGGCCGTAGTATTCGTAGGAGGGAGTTGATGTCATAGAGGGTTTCCTGAAGCGATGGTAGTGGTAGATAAAGAAAGATGAAAGAGGAAAGATGGCTTAAGGGATTGGTACTTCTGAGTCGATCGAGAAGTTTGATAGTTGTGTAATGTATCCTGCTTGTTCCTCTCGGATAGCATTCTTTCTTTGATGAGAAATCATTGGGGCCAACATACTAATAATTTTGGTTGTTAGCCCCATTCGATGTTTGACCACATCAGAAGCTAGAACGTGTCGGGATTTGTAATACCAGTCTCGGCTTTCGCGCGCTGAGCCAAGTGAAATTTCGAAAAAGCGAGCACGGTCAAGTCCTTTACTTCGAGAGTATCCTTCGGTCAGATTCGCGCTGATAGAGCCGAGTGATCGATGAAGTTGGTCAGCTACACCCCACATTAAATTATTTTTCGATAAAGCAATTACATCGTTCCAGCCAATATCATCTGCGAATAACGCCAACCGATAGACTTCAAGTTTCCAGATTGGATCGTTTGTAATTTCGGATGGAACGGTCTCAAGCCATGCGGCATAGTTCATAATCGCAAATTCCTCTTTCTTCTTTCCTCTTTCGCTCTACATCCTAAACACTCCAAAGCCTCCGTCCTCAACCGGCGAATTCAACACAACCGATAACGCCAATCCCAGAACCTGACGCGTATCTACTGGGTCGATCACACCATCGTCCCACAAGCGTGCGGTGGAATGATATGGATTGCCTTCGTTTTCATATTTATCAAGGATAGGTTGCTTGAATTCATCTGCCTCTTCTTTCGACATGGCGGGCCTGCCTTCGCGCGCGTGTTGATCCTGTTTGATGGTGAGCAGCACGTTCGCGGCTTGTTCCCCTCCCATCACAGAGATACGCGCGTTGGGCCACATCCACAGAAAGCGCGAGCCGTAGGCGCGGCCACTCATGGCATAGTTGCCCGCGCCGAAGGAGCCGCCGATGACAACAGTCAGTTTGGGGACGCGGGTTGTGGCAACTGCGTGAACCATCTTCGCGCCGTCCTTGGCGATGCCGCCGACTTCCGCTTCGCGCCCGACCATGAAGCCGGTTATGTTTTGCAGGAACACGAGGGGAATACCGCGCTGGTCGCATAACTCGATGAAGTGAGTCGCTTTGAGCGCGGACTCGCTGAACAGGACTCCGTTGTTGGCAATGATGCCGACGGGATATCCGTGAATGCGCGCGAACCCTGTTACCAGCGTCGTTCCGTAACGCGCTTTGAATTCGCGGAATTTGCTGCCGTCCACCAAACGCGCGATGATTTCATGAACATCATATGTTTCTCTAAATGTCGATGGCAAAATTCCGTAAATTTCTTCTGCAGGGTAGAGTGGTTCTTCTGGCGGGAAAGAGGAAAGACGAAAGAGCCAATTCTTTCCTCTTTCTTCTTTCGTCAAGGTTTCAACGATCCCGCGAAGGATTTCAATCGCATGGTCATCATCTTCCGCAAAATGATCTGCAACCCCGCTGAGACGCGTGTGGACGTCTGCTCCGCCCAAATCCTCCGCAGTGACATCTTCCCCCGTCGCGGCTTTGACGAGCGGAGGTCCGCCGAGGAAGATCGTACCTGTGCCTTTGACGATGATGGCTTCGTCGCTCATCGCAGGGACGTACGCGCCGCCTGCCGTGCAACTTCCCATCACCGCCGCGATCTGCGGAATCTTTTTGGCAGACATGCGCGCCTGGTTGTAGAAGATGCGACCGAAATGCGTAGCGTCGGGAAAGACTTCATCCTGCAAAGGCAAAAATGCCCCGCCTGAATCGACGAGATACAGGCAGGGCAAATGATTCTCTTCGGCGATCTGCTGGGCGCGCAGATGCTTCTTGACCGTCATCGGGAAGTACGACCCGCCTTTGACAGTGGCGTCGTTGGCGATGATGAGCACTTCACGATTGGAAACGCGCCCGATGCCGGTGACAATACCTGATGACGGCGTTTCGCCCTCGTATAACTCGTATGCTGCAAGAGGAGAGAGTTCAAGGAACGGCGAACCAGGGTCAAGCAGGCGTTCGATCCGTTCACGCACGAAGAGTTTGCCCTGCTCTTCCTGTCGCTTGCGATATTTTTCGCCACCGCCTTCACGGACTTTTTCAAGCCTTTGTTTTAATTCATTCGCGAGGGCGCGGTGATGTTCGGAGTTTTGTTTGAATTCTTCGCTGTCGGGGTTGAGGTTAGTTTGGAGGGTTTCCATGGCTGGGGAATAGAAAGTGGAAAGTGGATGATGGTTAATGGATCATGGAGAAATGGCAATCGTTGATTGAGTCTAGCATAAAAAAGAGACTTCCGAAACGTTTCCGCTTGGAAGCCTCAACAACTGTTCTCCACTCACTACTCACTACTTTCTATCTCGTTATGCTTTTCTCTCCAACCATCAGGCTCGCCTCTTACGCCAGATCTTTCAGCATCCTCTCCGCCTCCTCATACGCCACCTTGTAATAATACGGCGGACCGTCGCACGTGGCGAGTTTGAGCGCGGACTCGGCATATTCCCTTGCTTTGGCTTTGTCCTGCTCCTGTTCCAGAGCGTATTGCGCAAGGAACAGATTCACATCTGCGCCCTGCACGATGCACTCTATTTCTCGCTGCCATATGTGCTTTTGTATACACCACCTCGGTCTGTGCCTGCATACAGAGTGGAAGGCGTCAATGGGTCAATCACCAAGGCAATGATGTCCGTGCCCGGCAAACCGCTGCTGAACGGCGCCCAGTTCACGCCACCGTCCGTGCTTTTGAGCACCTCGCCCCCACGCATTCCCGCATATACGGTTGAATTCACAGGGTCGACTGCCAGGGAATACACAAAACCACCGCTTAAGCCGGAGGCGCTCCATGTATCCCCTCCATTTATGCTTTTGAAAACGCCGGCACCCCAGGTGCCTGCATATAGTGTATTTGGCGTGAGCGGGTCAATTGTGATGCTGATAATGCCGTACAATTGCGGGTCGGGAAAGCCGGTATTCACTGAGATCCATTCATTGGCGCCATCCTTGCTTTTGAACACACCGGCATTCAATAAATAGAGGGTGGATGGAGTCTTTGGGTCAACAACTAGGTGGCCACCCAATTTACCAGTTAGGCCGGCATTAGCCTCGTTCCAACTTTCGCCTCCATCCATGCTTTTCAGCACGCCTTCGCTCGTCCCTGCATAAATGATCGTTGGCGTTTTGGGATCAAGCACCAGGTCCCCGACACTGATTTGGCTGAAACCGAGATCAAGCATGTTCCAGGCCGTACCGTAGTCAATACTCTTGAACAGCCCATAAGGTGTCCCAGCATACAGAATAGATGGATTTATTGGATCAATTGCCAGCACATTAACTTCCAAATCGCTCGAAAGTATGTTGAGCGCGTTCCAATTCGCGCCGTTGTTTGTGCTTCTATATATACCAAGTTTTGTCACTACAAAGAGCGTGGACGGAGTAACCGGGTCAAGCACCAGGGAGTGAACCGTTCGGCCGGATAAACCGATGCTGGATTCATTCCAGAGATTCCCACCATCCGTGCTTTTGAAAACGCCGTGATCTGTCCCTGTGTAGAGGGTATCCGGTTCTGCAGGGTCGAGCTCCAAGATGCCAGGCCATGAACCTGTCAGGCCTGTATTGACCGTTTCCCAAGATTCACCACTGTCTATACTTTTGAATATATCATGATCTATGCGGGCATATAGCGTGGACGGTGTTGTCGGATTGACCGCCAGATCATTCACGGGGGCTGCAGGCAGACCAGTACTCGCAGTAATCCAACTCAAGCCCCCATCTGTACTTTTAAATATGCCGCTTTTAAAGCTCCCCGCATAGAGGATGGTCGGCGTGATCGGATCAATCACCAGGCTAAAGATATATGCGTCGGTCAGGCCGTTGTTTAGGACTTCCCATCTACTGCCCCTGTTTGTACTTTTGAACACGCCTCCAAATGTTCCCACGTAGATGCTGGATGGATCTTGCGGATTAATCACGAGACTTGTGACATCAAGGTCGGCCAAACCGTTGTTAATCGCCTTCCAGCTTTTGCCCCCGTTTGTACTTCTAAATATGCCACGACCCGACATTCCCGCGGCATAAATTGTGGACGGCCTCGTTGTGTCGATCATCAGAATATTGACATAGTGGCCCGTCAATCCCTTGCTATACTCGACCCAATTCCCGCCTCCATTTGTGCTTTTGAATACTCCATAAGGCGTTCCCGCATAGAGGGTGGTAGGCTCAGCCGGGTCAACGGCGAAGGAAAGAATGTCCCTCGTAGTCAGGTCTGTATTGATCGAGCTCCATTTCTCACCGCCATTCATACTTTTGAAAATACCGCCACTCGATGTCCCTGCATAGAGAGTAGTAGATGTCATCGGGTCAATTACCAGGGTATTTACTGCTGCTCCCCATGGGCCAATGCTTGTCCAGATATGAGGAGCAGATATGCTGACTGTTTGCGTGTCAAACCCCTTAGGCATGGAGTTACAGGACACTAAAAAGACCACAAACAAAGCCTTGATAATGGAAGTACATGTTTTCATGATTGATACCTTCCTAGGGTTAATTGTGGTAGTAAATTATTGTTGGACTCACAGAGCGACGCATTATTTGATTCTTAAGTTAGAGGATCAAAACATCGTATTTGAATTCAGTTTCTGCCATATCTGCCTACCCTTTATTGATGACGATGTCTCTACTTTAGCACAAAATCCCCAGCATTCCATATGAAAATATTCTACCGCTTGTTTCACTTATAAGTAAACTTTTCAATTATTTGCAAGCCAAAACTTAAAGTTTAATATTAAATGATTATGCGGCACTGTGTAAAAATCTTGTGATACCATTTCGATATGGACTTCTCAAGCATCACTGATGACCTGTTCATTGGCACCACGCCCTTCACCCAGAATTACGATCAGTTGCGCGAGCTGGGTGTGCGGCTGGTGATCAACATGCGTCTTACTCATTATCCAAAGGCAGATGCGTACGCTCAACCGCTCAGCTTTTTGTCGTTGAGGACGTTCGACAGTCCCTTCTTTCCCATTCCAATCCGAAAGTTGCAGCGCGGTGCGCGGGCGGCGCTCGAAACGATCCGCGAGGGCGGCAAGGTCTATGCTCACTGCGCGGGCGGACGTCACCGTGGGGTGGCGATGGGTGCCTGCATTCTGGTTGCGCAGGGTCACAGTCCACTTGATGCGATGCAGTTGATCAAGGATCGCAGGTCATTTGCCGACCCGCACATCTTTTATATTCGCAACCAGATCCTGCGTTTTGCGCTTGAATGGCAAAACATCGGCGCTGAGTTGACTTATCCTACATAGAATAATGAAACGCCAATTATTTTTTTCACTCCTGGTTTGCATTTTTATCACTGCATGCGAAGCAGAATCCTCGCCTGCGCCGACACAGATCCCCGGCTCGCCAACTTCCAATTACTTTGAGATGCCGGTCACCACGGCATTACCCACTGTTACGTCCAAACCACGAATCATTTCCCCCATTACGGCTGTGGCAACCAAAACTCTCACTTCCACACCGCGGCCGCCTGGTCCACCTGGCTCAGACCCTGCGCAATGGAAGAGCTGGCCGGTGCTGCCACAGACCATAGACCCAAGCCTGCAAAAGGTGTATGAGAGAGGCCAGGTGCTGGGTAATGACCCGCGTGCCTTTTCGATCTTCGGTGATTGCCAGGCCCGGCCCGGTGAATTCTTCGGCGTGTTCGAAACGGATGCAGAAATCCTTGAAAGCCTTGAGCCTGAACTGCGCGAGACAGTCATTTATTTCAACGGTTCCTTCAACCGCGAAAGCTCCACCGCACAGGATGGAACGACGCCCGGCTCGCTCCTGTGGAAGCAGTGGCATCGCGGTGAATATAACTGTACCTTTGCAGAGACACCTGTGGAATGTGAACTGCGTACACATCGCCCGTCCTTCGTCATCATTCAGGTGGGCACACACTTCGAGTCGCGCAATACCGAATATCTGCGCCGCATCATCCTGCAATTGATGGATGAAGGCGTGGTACCCATCCTTGCCACCAAGGCGGATAACCGTGAACTGGATGACCGCATCAACCGCGACATGGCCCTGCTCGCCGTTGAATATGATCTTCCACTCTGGAACTTTTGGGCCTCCGTGTCAGACCTGCCCAATCGCGGCTTATACACGCGTGACGATCGTCCGCTGCAGGGCGACATCTACCTGAATGAAGAAGCCACCATCATCCACCGCATGACTGGCCTCGCCGCGCTGAACGTGATCTGGCGCGCGGTGGCAGGAGAATAAAAGACTCCCTTGCATGGGGCCTTATTCCCCATCTACGCGGGTGCCAGATTACTTTTTCCGGAGTGTTTCCCAAGCACACGGCTTAACAAAAACACAACCAACATTTCACCGACTATGGCAAACCAAAAGAGATCTGATTTGATACTCAACTGTGTCGATAGATAGGTCGTTCCATCAGGAGAGATCAGCCATTCTGCAGTAGTACAAAGATGAGGGAGTAAAACGGAAGCAGCACCTGTATAGCGCAGGATGGTATTTAAACACAGTTGATCAAAAACCAGTACGAATAGCGGTAATATGCCCGCAAATAAGATAGTGGGTACTCGGTGGGAATTCCAGGTACCGTTTAGTAGTTCGCCAAAACGGACAGCGGCAAAAATAAGTAATAACTCTAACAAAAGATAAGAGGCCCCAATATACAATCCAATACCAAAAACCACATATCGAATCGTCAGGCTGGCGGTAAGAAAAACCGCTATCGCAAGTATGTCAGGATACTTTTGCAGGAAATTTTCTATGTCTTCGAATGAAATTTTCATGGTTATGGCAACCTCTTTCTTGATTAGAGAAACCAGATTTCTCCAGGCTTGCGACGCCGTCATTTGAGTCGGCTTGTTGCCATTATCGTCACCTTCACTCCCAATTTCAACTGTGGATTCCACGGGGTTCCCCAAATTGCCGCCTTTTCCTTCCCCTAGTTTGAGGACCAATTCCACACGCGATGCCACGTGCAGCTTGGCGTAAATATTGTTTAGATGAAATTCGACCGTTCTTTCAGAAATGCCGAGTGACAGGGCAATTTGCTTGTTGCTTTTCCCCTGTAACAATAAATTCACTACATCTCTCTCACGCCGACTCAATAAAGCCACAAATTGTTGACTGTTCACTGATAACAGCCCTACCCCTTCAATGGCGGGGCGTCTTTGTCATACACAAACACCTGAATATCCATCCCATCACTGTTCAACAGATCAATTGCAGGCATGAAGGTTGCATCCTGAATACTCTGCATATCTCCCGCCGGCGCATAGACGCTCAAGCGCGCCTCTTCATCAGACATCCTAACCGTCTTGATCTCCGCGCTCGCACATGCAGTTTTGATCGTATCAGTCATTTGTTTAATGGCATCATCTAAAGACATAATTCGCTCCAATAAAATTACACCAACTCAATAACGTCCATGTCATTGCGAGGGCGTTTTACCCGAAGCAATCTCCCGTAGATGTTGGGGATTGCTTCGTCGGGAAGAGCACCCTCCTCGCAATGACATTCACTTCGCGATATTCGCGACCGTCACGCCCGCGCCGCCTTCATTCTCCTTGGGTTCCTCGAACGACGTGACATACGGGCTGGCCTTCAGCGCGTTGCGCACTGCATCGCGTAATTTGCCCGTCCCTTTGCCATGCACGATGCGCACGAACAGCAGACCCGCTGAATAGGCGCGCTCCAGGTATCTTTCCAGTTCCTCAAGACCTTCATCTACCAGTTTGCCGCGCAGATTAATTTCCAGCCCGGGAGATTTTGTGCTAACTGCTGGAGACTGGCGACTAGAGACTGGTGACTGTTCACTGATTACTGGACTATGCTCACCGGATTTCCTCACCAGATCGACAAGACGCGTCCTCACGCGCAGACTCCCGATCTGCACCTCCGCATCAGACTCACCCAGGGCTGTCACCACACCTTCAGCATTCAACGTGCCCACGGTGACACGTTCACCCAACTTTAGAGACTGGCGATTAGAGACTTGAGATTGAGTTTCGACCTTCGACCTTTGACGTTCGACTGGCGCTTCGATCTTTTCTTCGATCTCTTCCAATTTTTCTTCGATCTCTTTCAAGGCTTCCAGAGGCTGTTTTGCCTTCTTAAGTTGTTGCTTCAAAGAATCGATATTCTGCTTGAGCACCGCCACTTCAAGTTCACCTTCGGCGCGCGCTTTGGCTAATACCTCGCGGCGTTCATCTTCTATCTTTTCGAGTCGCTTGTCAATCGCACTTGTTTGCTTCTCAAGCCTGTCGCGCGCCTTCTCCAGCTTCTGCCGCTCGCGTGATGTACGGTTACGCTCCTTACGGATGTCGTCGAGTAATTTGTCGGCGCGCAGATCGTCCGGGTGGATCTCTGCTTTGGCGGAATCAATGATCGGCTGAGGCAGACCGAGTTTCTGGGCGATCAGCAGCGCGTTCGAGCGTCCGGGGAGTCCAATCGTTAGGTGATACGTGGGACGCAGAGTCTTGATATCAAATTTCAACGAGGCATTGACGA
>JAXIPJ010000060.1:0-8843 GCA_045402985.1 Anaerolineales bacterium | reverse complement strand
GTGAACAGCCTGGGTGCCGGTGTGGGGTTTATTATTATCGCGCTGGCTTCCTTGTTCTTTGGCTGGCTTATCAACTCCACTTCCGCCAGGACAGGTCTCGTAGCCTGCGCCATCGCGATGGGACTCATCGCCCTGGGTGTTTACCTTCTCCCCTTTATGAAGCACTTTGATGAGAAGATAGAACCTGAGGGTACAACCAACTAGGTCCAAAGTAACATCAACGAGCAGGTTGTAAAAAGTATACCTGGAGGTCTTATGGAAAAAGTTCTATCCGATAAGAGTCTGGAAGAGTTGCGGCGTTCACTGGCTGGCACCATTGTCCGCCCCGCGGATGCTGAGTATGACGCGGTCCGCCGCTGCTACAATGCGCTCATTGACCGACGGCCGGGGGTCATCGCGCGCTGTGTCAGTGCTGGCGATGTCGCGGTTGCTTTTGATTTCGCGCGGACACACGAACTCGAGGTGGCTGTGCGCGGCGGAGGGCACAATCCCGCTGGACACTGCGTCTGTGATGGCGGACTTGTGATTGATCTCTCGTTGATGCGCACAGTCGAGGTGAATGGTGAAGCACGGATCGCTCGCGCTGACGGCGGCGCGACCTGGCTTGACTTTGACTCGGCGACTCAGGTCTTTGGTCTCGTCACGCCCGGAGGTGTTGTTGTCTCCACCGGCGTGGTCGGGCTCAGTCTTGGTGGAGGCATCGGCCACCTGACCGCCCAGTACGGTCTCACCTGCGACCATATTATCGGGGCAGAGGTCGTCACTCCTGATGGAAAAGTGATTAACGCAAATGCTGAGGAGAATGCAGATCTCCTGTGGGGACTGCGCGGTGGAGGTGGTAACTTCGGTGTGGTCACGCGAGCAGAGTTCCGCTTGCATCCCCTCAAACAAGTCCTGGGTGGTCGGCTCGTATACAAGGGAGCAGGTGTTCGTGAGGCGCTTCTTCGCTACCGGGACATCGTTACACGTGTTCCGCGTGATCTCAGTTGCCAGGTGGCGCTTGCGCTCGATGAGTCGTTGACACCAATACTTGAAGTTGTGCCCTGCTACACAGGCCCGGATACGGATCCGGAGGAACTGCGGACGCTCCGATCGGTACCAGGGCTCATCGAAGATAGCGTGCGCATACAGACGTTTCTCGAACAGCAGCGCGTGATTGACTCGGCATATGGCGAGAATCGGCACTACTGGAAGGGCCACTTTGTGCGGGAGCTCCCGGATGAGTTACTTGATATGCTGCTCGAGCGTCTTGTCGTCCTGGGGCGTCCACCCGGAGGGATTATGATCGAATCTTTACATGCTGCGCCGAAGGATGCTGATGCACCTCCCGGGGCGGTTGGCTTCCGCCACGCCGCGTTCAATGTCAGCGTGCTGGCAGTCTGGCAAAACCCTGTCCTTGACGCTGAACAGATCGATTGGGCTCGTGAGTCCGCGGCCGCACTCGAGCCGTGGTCATTCAGCGGCGGTGGATATGTCAACTACATGCAGGCCGATGAGCCGATCGAGCGTGTGCGCGCTACATTCGGTGCTGAAACATTCGATCGCCTCCAGGCGCTAAAGCAGCGATACGACCCACACAACATCCTGCGCCGCAACCAGAATATCCCCCCGTCCTAGCGATAGCCTGTCAGCCAGTTTGCTCACGGGCCTGATAGAAAAGAATAACAAATGATAGAATTCGTTGTATATGAAAATCCACTTGGTAGATGGCACATACGAATTGTTCCGCAGTCACTTTGGCGCTCCGCCCAAGAAAGCTCCCAACGGTCAGGAGGTGGGGGCAACCCTTGGCCTCGTAAGAAGCCTGCTGATGATGTTGATGAGCCCGGGAGTGACACATGTCGCGGTTGCCTTTGACCATGTGATCGAATCTTTTCGCAATGACCTTTATACCGGATATAAAACCGGAGAGGGCGTTGACCCGGACCTGCTGGCCCAATTTCCTTTAGCCGAAGAAGCCGTTTCTGCGTTGGGAGCGGTCGTTTGGCCCATGGTGGAGTTTGAAGCGGATGATGCCATCGCCACGGCGACCGCACGCTTCAAGAAGAATAAATCCGTGGAGCAGGTCGTCATTTGCTCGGTGGATAAAGATTTGACTCAAATGGTGGAAGGTCAACGAGTGGTTTGTTGGGACAGGCGCCGCGAGATCATTCTCGATGAAAAAGGCGTGATCGAAAAATTTGGTGTGAAGCCAGAGTCTATCCCAGATTATCTTGCACTTGTCGGTGATTCAGCCGACGGCTACCCAGGGATTCAAGGTTGGGGAGCAAAGTCTACGGCGAGTGTGTTGGCGAAGTTCAAACACATCGAGTCCATTCCCAAAGACCCGAAAAAACTCCCGCTTGGTTTGGGTCGTGCGACAACGCTGGTTGAGAATTTACAGCAGAATTACAACGATGCCTTGTTGTTCAGGGAATTATCCACACTTCGAGAAGATGTTCCGCTTAAAGAGAAACTCAACGATTTGAAATGGCTGGGAGCGTATCCGCGATTGAAGAAGTTGTGTCAGGAGATGGGGGATGAACGAATCCAAGAGCGCGTGATGAGGTGGCGGTAGATTAACTTGGGTAGATATGTGGCAATTTGTGATGTTAACGGTTTGCGTTACTGGCAGGTGGGTAGGCGTGGACAGTGCTTGGGAGCAGAATAAACTCGAAGCCAGAAAAATACTCGACGCGAAGCGTGGCGACCGCGAAACGTCCCCCTGTTCAGACACTTTGTTATCCAGCGCGCCTCTCGCTAGGCGAAACGGAGTTTGTTAAATCCTCGAGTAAGTGTAGCCGGCTCTTCACTGTTCATTGAATTTTTTCTTCATTTAGATCTGCACATTGATACTGTGTATTATGGCGTTGAGGTTGGTGTAGCTGTACAGAGTGGCGGCGGAGTTGGGGTCGGCGCGGTAAAGGATAGCGTGTTGTTATCTTCCTCGCGCTCGACTACTTGATTCATCGAATCGGCGGTCGTCTCATACCACCCGCTCGGCGTGGTACCTGCAAAGTGTAATACAATCTGCTGACCAGCTGCCAGCCCCTCATTGACCTCTTGTGGTGTGCCATTCAGAACGACTACAAAGGTTCCGGCGTTGGCCAGGCCGATGTTTTCAACCACTACACGGATCTCATAAGGTGAGTAGGCCTCGACACAATTACCCTGCCTTCCTTCCATTTCGAGATACATGTATTTGATAATCAGGTCAGGCAGTGATGTGAGCTCCAAAGTGGTTGCGACAAAAGTGTGGGTGGGGCGTAGTGTGTCTGTGGCTGTCAGTGTTAGGGAAGGGATAGGAGCCATTGTGGGTGCAGATGTGGGAATATCTGTGCCATCCCCAAATTGCGTTGATGGGCAGAAAGCAGGTGGTGTTGCTGTGGATTCAGAGAAAGTGGCGCTGTTGTTTTTTTCATTGCTTTCAACAATGGCATTTTGCGGGTCAGCAACCACTGTATATGTCCCGCTCGTTGCTTTTGCAACGAAAGGCATTGATATGCTTTGATGCGGATCCAAAGTCCCAATATGAACTTCTTGTCCTGTGTTGGTTTCAGAAAGCACAACGTCAGGTGCAGGGGCGTTGCCTTGATTGATAACAGTTATGTTGAATCCGTAATAGGGAAGACACTTTCCGTTGTTATCTACCATGCTTACATATGCAGAAGTAATCGACAGGTCAGGCAGTGATGAATCATTCGTTGACGTATTGAAAAGGACAAACACAGCAACAACCAATGCGATCGTTAATAAACTACCGCCGATAATCGCAAACATTTTATTCATAGGAATCCTCCGTGTTGAAACAGGTTGGACGCCGTTGTCGGCGATTTTGCCATTCGTTTCAACTACGGATTTCCTTAATTCACTCGTGACATTGCCACCTATGGATTTCCCCAATCGTATAACTGCTTCCGTTCTGGAATTTACTTGAAGTTTTTTGTAAATATTTTTTAGATGATATTCAACGGTGCTTGCAGAAATACCGAGCGCTAAGGCAATTTGCTTGTTGCTTTTGCCTTGCATAAGGAATTCTGTTACTTCTTGTTCACGCTCACTAAACTGGATAATGTCACTGTTCATTTGTTAATAGATTTCTCTTGCGGTGTGTTGAACGAAGCCAGCCAACGATTTGCGATATCATCCCGAGTGTAGCGAGTGGACATCGTCCCCGAGGGGGGAGTATGGTGCTGGGGGCGGACGGCTCGCCCTCGTCCGAGCGGAAAAAGGCTGAGGCGTAGAAAACTGCTTGCGCGAAGCGTGGCGGCAGAATCACAAGCGTCCAGTGCACGCTATGCTGGGCTGCTTTTGAGGGAGCATGTCTACTCAATTCTTGTGTAAAATCTGATTAATAGCAGTGTTGCCACGATAACGAGGATCGTCAAAAGGATGATTGGCAATATGGCAATAATTGCTTTTCTCCACTCAAATTGATGGACAGCCTTGACTGCAATCACACTCAAAACCGCCCAATAAATACCCATTGCTGCATTGACCCAAAGACCATAGGGTGTAAACAAAAGCAAACTGGAAATGATTGTCATTGGCGCATTGAAAGCCGCAAGAGCGTAGATCAATTTGGAATATGTGCCAGTCCCTCCCATCACCTGAGCCAATAATTGAATAAGCCCAGTAATTATTGTTATTGAGAATACAATTACGATAATAGGAAACAGCGGGTCGCATATTGTCCGAATTACTGCGGATGCCTCTCTGTCGGTCAAAGCAGAAATAAGGCCGACAATCATCCCGCTAATAATTAACCAGATATAAGCGCGTTTGGAATTCGCATTAATGTCTTGCAAGAAGCTTTCATAGACGGCAACAGATGGGTGGATAAGAGCATTAATCCAGACTTTGTACCAAGGAAGAGATATGTTTTGTGTGATGTTCGTTTCCATAATCAGTTTTTCTTTGTC
Organism: Anaerolineales bacterium; assembly: GCA_045402985.1. GTDB lineage: Bacteria > Chloroflexota > Anaerolineae > Anaerolineales > Villigracilaceae > Defluviilinea. Next base: position 3,942 of record JAXIPJ010000060.1, on the reverse strand, counting down.
AAGCCTTCAATGATCTTAAGCAGCCTAACTCATGACTGGGTTGACAGCCTCCACATAATTGCTTATAGCTCACATTTGTCACAAATGCTATATAGTTTGGTATTGTTCGGCCTAAACCGCAAAAACCACCTCTGTTCCTAAAATTATAACCCGTCAAAACCTACTGGATTCCTAGTCACTTTTCCTGCTCTATATGGCTTCCTTGCCTCGCAAAGTGACAACATCTTCAGATGAAAAACCCAGTAAACCTGTAAGCACTTCATTGGTGTGCTCGCCCAACAGCGGCGGCGGTCTGAGGATCTCTGCCGGAGTTTGGGAAAATTTATAGGGGAAGCCGGTCAGCCTCACAGTCCCGGCAGAGGCGTGCTCTGATTCTAAAGTCATTGCGCGCGCCTGTGCCTGCGGGTGGGCAAAGACTTCTGGAATTGAATTGATGCGTCCGCACGGAAGACCAGCCTTCGTCAAATCGGCGAGCCAGTTATCCACATCCCGTTCAGAAAAAATGCGATTGAGTTCAGCGACCAACGCTTCGCGGTTGGCAACCCTATTGCGGTTGGATGCAAAACGAGAATCGGTTTTCCACTCGGGGCGAGAGATCAAATTACACAACAAACCCCATTGTTTGTCATTAGCGACGCCCACGATGAACCAGCCATCGCGCGCAGAAAACGAGTCATAGGGGACAAGGTTTGGATGTGCGTTCCCGTAGCGGCGCGGCGGCTCGCCCCCAACGAGATAGTTGGAGGCCACATTCGTCAGCAGCGCAACGTGCGAATCGAACAGCGAGATGTCCACCAGTTGCCCTTCGCCGGTGAGGTCGCGGGCTCGCAACGCCGCCAGGATCGCAGTGGCGGCAAACATACCGGAGGTGATGTCAATGATCGGGATGCCCGCTCGCGAGGGAGGTCCATCCACAGGGCCGGTGATGCTCATCATCCCAGCCTCGGCCTGGAGAATCGCATCGTACCCAGGGTGGTCTGCATACGGCCCCGTGCGACCATATCCGCTGACTGAGCAATAGATCAACTTGGGATACAGGCTGTGCAGATCGTTATAGCCCAAACCAAGTTTGTCCAAATCGCCAGTGCGATAATTTTCGACGAGCACATCGGACATACCCGCGAGTTTGCGGATAATTTCCTGCCCCTCGTTACTTTGGATATTGACGGTCACGCTTCGTTTGTTTCTGTTCGCCGCAATAAAGTAAGCGGATTCGCCGGGATAGGATCCATACGGTTTGCCGACAAATGGAGGTCCCCAACCGCGCGTTTCATCGCCGACGCCGGGTCGTTCTACTTTGATCACGTCTGCACCCAGGTCTCCCAACATCATGGTGCAGTACGGGCCTGCCAGGGCACGGGTAATATCTAAAATTCGAATGTTATTGAGGGGTTGCATGATCTCTTTTCAACTGGGTTCGTTCGGCCTGGTGAGATACCACGTTGAGTGGGTTGGTCATAAATTGAAGAGGATCTTACGGTCGGTAGTATAAACCGTTCCTTCATAAAAAACAATAAATCCTATCAAATCTTATCCTTTTACAAATGTATTCACTATAATTGCTTCCATGTCCGATACACGTTTTTTCATCGTAATGGGTGTCTCAGGGAGCGGCAAGACCAGCGTGGGCAAAGCGCTTGCCGCGCATCTGGGCTGGGATTTTTACGACGCCGATGATTTTCATCCGCAGGCGAATATCACCAAAATGGCAAAGGGGATTCCATTGGACGATTCAGATCGCGCGCCCTGGCTTGCCTCACTTCGCGATTTGATCAAATCGTGCCTGACGCAGAATGAGCCTGGCGTATTGGCATGTTCTGCCCTCAAAGAGAGTTATCGTGAGAAGCTGCTCGAAGGTAACGATGGCGTACAAATTATCTATCTCAAAGGAAGCTATGATTTGTTTTGGTCACGTATGGTCTCGCGTACGGAACATTACATGAAACCTGAAATGCTGCGTTCGCAGTTTGATACGCTGGAAGAGCCACTTAATGCATGGATTGTGGATGCCTCACTTTCAGTAAATGAAATTGTGCAAGTTATATCCCAGCACATGCAGGCGTAAATGGCATTCCATTTATAATCATCTTATGAACTCACTTAAAAAACATTTTCTCCTCGATCCAAATGTGATCTTTCTCAATCATGGTTCATTCGGTGCAACGCCGAAGCCAGTATTCCGTGAATATCAGCGCTGGCAGCTTGAATTGGAGAAGCAGCCCGTTGAATTTCTGGGTCGTCGTTTTACATATTTAATGGCTGAATCGCGCGCCGCGCTTGGAAATTATTTAGGCACGCACGCTGATAATCTTGTTTACACTCAAAACGTGACCATCTCGCTCAACATCGTGGCGCGTTCGCTTGGGTTAGGCAATGGTGACGAAGTGCTTTCAACAGACCATGAATATGGAGCGATTGATCGAACATGGCGATTTCTCTCCAAAGAACGCGGCTTTCTTTATATCAATCAGAGGATCTCAACTCCGATTAAAAACGAAGAGAGTTTCGTTGAGGAATTTTGGCGCGGTGTCACGCCTTACACGCGCGTCATTGCAATTAGCCATATCACTTCTCCGACCGCGATCATCTTTCCTGTCAAAGAGATCGTTAGGCGTGCGCGTGAAGCGGGCATACTCACGGTCATAGATGGCGCGCATGTCCCAGGTCAACTGCCGCTTCATCTCGATTCACTGGGTGCGGATTTCTATGGCGGCAATCTTCATAAATGGCTGTGTGCGCCGAAAGGGGCAGGCTTTCTGTATGCGCGGCCTGAAGTACAACACCTGCTCAAGCCATTGGTCGTTTCCTGGGGATATGAATCCGAAACGCCAGGCGGTTCCACGTTCATTGATGAGCACGAGTGGTGGGGGTCACGTGACATTGCGGCATTTTTATCTGTCCCTGCGGCGATAGAGTTTTTAGAAAAGCACAATTGGGATAGCGTGCGGGACGCATGTCACGATCTGGCCCAGGATGCCCAGCAACGGATCTGCGAATTAACAGGTCTCGCCCCACTTCACTCCGACGCTGATGGTTGGTTCCGTCAAATGATCGCTGCGCCCCTGCCGGTGGATACCGATATCGCCAGCCTCAAAACGAGACTCTACGATGAGCATCGCATTGAAGTGCCGCTGGTTGAATGGAATGGGAACAAACTCATCCGTGTATCCGTTCAAGGATACAACACAAAACGAGACGTGGATAAACTTTGCCATGCCTTGCCTTTGCTACTCGGATGAAAGGTTTCCAAAATGAAAATGTATCACCTGCTCGAGCCGCCGTCCCCGGCGGCGAATAGATTGATGAAACGCCATTATCAAATCAGCGTCTTGCTGCTTGTTGCCTTCCTGGCCTCCGCTTGTCTCCCAATGGCAACTCCTATTCCAGCTGCGACCGCGCTGGCTCCCTCACCAACTTTGGCTGAAAAATACCATTCTCTTGATAAACCAACCACGATAGAGGAAGTTGACACCATTCTTGCCGCCATCAATAGTAATGATAAGCAGAAGCTAACTGACCTGTTCAGCTACATCACCATTGCATGCAAGACCATCGTCAATGGGCTGGGCGGACCTCCACCCTGCCCCGAAGGAAAGGCAGATGGCACGCTGGTTGAAGTTCTGCCAGTTCTTTCATCCGAAGGCTATTATCTGTACAAAGATGAGATCAGCAATTGGCCCGGCCTGGATGTGGCTGGTTTATATGCGGTCTATCAGGTTTCAGAGAGCGCATATTCCGATGAAAATTTTCCAAAAGGGAATTATGGAATGATACTTGTCGGCGAAGAAAACGACTTGAATGTCGTATTACAAATTACTGATGCTCGCATTGTCAGAATAGATTACCCGACGGACCTTGATGAAATCCTTGCGCGCGATGCAGAACAGGTGATCCTTGCTCCGAAGGAATAATAGAACCTTTGCTGAAGGGCGAATCCCACCA
>JAXIPJ010000215.1:0-9182 GCA_045402985.1 Anaerolineales bacterium | reverse complement strand
ATCTCTGCCCAGATATTGAGCATAGTTTTCTAAGGTGGCTTCATCGTTACCCCAATAAGTGTGATACTGCATTACCCAATCTTGAAGACCGCGTAATGCTGCCCGGTTGAGGGTAAGAAAATTGGTTTGCCCAATTTTCTTACGGATGATCAGGCCTCCTTTCTCAAGTATTCCTATGTGCTTGTGAATTGCAGGTAGCGAGAGATTTCTCATAGAAGCTAACTTACTGATAGAGCAAGGTTGTAGGCTTAAAACGTAAATGATCTCTCGCCTATGTTTGTTAGCGAGAGCTTCAAAAACATTATCTAAATCTTGCAGGTCCTTAATCTTGGTCATTGTAGTTAACTTATAAGTTAACTATAGTACAAACGTTCTATCTTGTCAAGTTATTTCAATATCCCAAAGATTATCTTGGGCTGGCACTAGAATCCTCCTCACTGGAAGCTATGGGTTGCTGGCGTTTTATTGACCTCTACGGCGATTTCAGGACACATCCGCAAAATTCTACAAACAAACGGAGAAACGATGAATATTTTGGTCAATTCTCCGAGAGACTAGAAAGAAGGTATAACATTCTTAACTTGGATCAAGACCAGGAAGGCGTATGACAGCACTGCGATGGATTGGCAAACCGATCAGCGAATTGAATTGTTGATGCAAACATTCTTTACTTCTGATACACATTTTGACGATGAGTTTGCTATTTCGTATTTCAGTCGTCCATTTCAGAGCGTGGACAAGATGAATGCTGTCATGGTGGAACGGTGGAATCAGGTTGTTACAGACAAGGATGTTGTTTACCATTTAGGTGATTTCACGCCCAAGGATCTAAGCCAGTTTACAAAATGGGCCAAGCAGTTGAATGGAAACATAAGGATCCTGCCGGGTAACATGGATCGGTTCTGGCTCCAGGATTTTGTAGTTAGCCAGAAAGTTCAGGTAATTCCACCGCTCATTTCTTTAGCGTTTTCGCAATTAGGACCGGTAGGAAAACCTCAGGTGATTGTCCTCTGTCATTACGCGATGCAGGTCTGGGACCGCTCGAATCATGGCGCCTGGCATCTATTTGGCCACACTCATGGTAAGCTAAAAGGGATTGGCAAGTCCTTTGACGTAGGGGTTGATTGTACAGACTTTGTGCCGTTATCCTTAGATAGAGTTGCTGAGAAAATGAGGCACCTAACATAGCGTGCAGTGCACAACTGGGACTCTGCGCAATTTAAAGGCAGGTTTCTGGCCTTGAGTTTTTCTGCGCTTGACCTTGGTCCGCACTCCGCCCAGTTGCCAGTATCCCGCAGAGAGCGTGCGGGACAGGCCGCCAGCCGTTGGGCGGCAGATCAAGAGGAGAAATGACATGAAATCACATACATCTACTCCGGTTTCCGGAAACGTCAACGATGCTTCGAAGGGCACTCGTGGCTGGTTTCTCGGTCATTTCATGCCGGGTGAAGAGAACCCGCTTCGGACCGGGGAGCTGGAGTTGAAGTGGTACACTCACGCAAAAGGAGAGACCCGTGTTAAATGGGCGCCCGAGAATCCTTTTAAGACCCTCAATATCCTTATCCGCGGTCACTTTGTCCTGCTTTTTCCGAATCAAGAAATCGCTCTTGAGAAGGAGGGAGACTTTGTCCTCTTTGGTCCCGGAATGCCGCACTCGTTTCGTTCGGTTGAGGAATCTCTTGTCCTCACGGTTCGCTGGCCATCAGCGCCCCAATAACAAGCATTGCCCAACCGCGAGATCACAAGGGAACTCGCCGCGCTAAAAAGAGCTTTCTTCGCACCTGAGCATTTTCCGTATAATGAACCTGGTCCACGCCCTCCCACCAGCCATTAAGCGGCTTCTATCCCCAACACACACCTTATTAGCCATCATTCTTGGTTATACTTTCACAATCTATGTTTGCAGATGGTGAATCGATGAGTACAAACTACGATATACATACAAATGACGTTATTCAAGCGCTGATCGCTGAAGCAGAAGCCGACGCTGACGTAATTGGACTTGTGCTGATTGGATCGCGTGCGATTGATGCAGTCACGCCCGAGTCGGATTATGATGCGATTTTTGTGGTCACCGACGAGGCCCTTGTACGTTATGAGCAAATGCAGACAACACCCGCACGTGGCACGACCATCACCCCGCCAATTAATACCAAGGATATCTGGAACGACTCTCCCAGCAACTTACAGGTGGAGAAAATAGAGTCCTGGTTCCTGCCAACCTATGCCGAGGCACGCGTGCTTTATGATCCCACAGGTGAGACAACACTCGTGATTGATGCGCTCCGTCAGATGCCAGCCGACCAGGCGCAAGCTGCGGTTGCAAATTGGTATGGTACTTACCTCAATGGGATGTTCCGCTCCTTAAAGTCATGGCGATGGGGGAACGAGCTTGGAGGACGAATGGAAGCGGCGCAGACTGCCGATTACTTGCTTCACGTTCTGTTTGCCTTGGAACGCCAGTGGCGACCCTACAGTAGTCGTCTCATCTTCCACCTCGATCAACTAGAACCTCAAGGATGGCGGTCTGAGGAATTGCACGCGACCCTGCTCGACCTGATCGGTACCGGCGACCCAGGTCGGCAACAGATCGTTGGTCGACGGGTTACGGCGCTGTTGAGAGCGCGTGGCTTCGGTAATATCGAAGATGAGTGGGATGGGCGAATTGCTAAAGCGCTCTCGTGGGTCTTTCCTTCGACAACATGAGCAACGACATCAGCTAGCCGCCCAACACAGCGTCCCGTCAGTGCACCGGGATAATGCACCGGCCTAGTGGGAGTCGGCGCATTTTCACCGTGCCTCCCGAAAGGCAGGCAGATTTCTGGGCTCAAAGCTGGTTCCGGCAAAGGGGCATTATCTCGTCCCGTCCACCAGCGGGATACCCTTACAGAGTGCTGCGCAAACGCATACCGTTAGCCCGCACATTCCAGAATGATTTGAATAATTCTTGGAGATAGTAGTCCATGCAAATTCCCAACCCGGCATTTGATTATGATAATAAAAATCATAATTATTCCGCACTAAGGAAAGCAGACCCAAGAATTGAAGAGTACCTTCACAAATCGCTGAACGGTTGTGATACCGTAGTAAATGTTGGAGCAGGTACTGGATCATATGAGCCAGAAGACAAGTTTGTAATTGCAGTTGAACCTTCTTCGGTCATGCGCGCAAAACGGCTCTCTTTAGGGAGGAATCCGGCGGTGAACGCAAAGGCAGATGATCTACCATTCGATGACAAATCTTTTGATGCCGTCATGGCTGTGTTAACTATCCACCATTGGCCGGACCTCAGATCCGGACTCTTGGAGATTAAAAGAGTTTCAAAAAAGAAAATCTCTATCTTGACATATGACCCGGAAATGCTGGACATCTTTTGGAATGTCAAATACTTTCCTCAGTTAATTGAGATTGAGCGGAATAGATATCCTAAATTAGATCAGATTGCTGAGTACTTAGGTGAAGAAATTAAAATTACAAACGTCCAGATTCCCCTGGACTGTACAGATGGGTTTCAAGAAGCATTCTATGGAAGACCTGAAGCATTTTTACAAGAGGAAGTTAGACAAGCTCAATCAGCTTGGGGATTCCTAGACAAAAAGATAGAGATTGGGTATGTGAAAAGGCTTTCTGATGCCCTGGCATCAGGTGAATGGGATAGGCTGTATGGATATCACAGAACAATGCCAGAATTTGAAGGAGCGTTTCGTCTATTGGAAATTAATTTAGCCTGACACCGATTTCAAACCCACAACTTGGTCAAGACAGGTTGTAAAGCAACTCAAGCAAGTGTGAAGTTCAGTGAAAAGTTCTTGACGCGGGTTATTCCTCCAGATAAAATAAGAGCACTGTTCCAAAATTAAGAAAAGGAGGCACGAAACAATATGACAATCAATAACTTTCTCATAAATTCTGTTTTGAGCGCGCCTCCCACAGGTGGATTTTAGCAACGATTTGATTCGTTTCCTTTGACTCATCCAACCGCAGGCGCAGCCGCTTCGCAGCCTGCGGTTTTTGATTCTGTGATTCATCGCAGGGCGCGCAACCCTGCGATTTTATTTAACAACGCAGGATGGTCTATTTATAGGAAAATAAATAATGAAAATTGCTTTAAACAAGTTGGATGCAGAAGATCTGGAAGTACAAAATTTCGTAAAGCTCAGACGCAAAAAGAACAAGTTGACAGGCAAGCAGTCGATCACGCAGTTGGTTTCTCGCACTGCAAATGAATCAGACCCTGATGCAAGATTCGAGAACTCCGATCTAAACGAACTCTCCCGGATGGACTTTCTTGACAAGTTGATCTCCGGGATCAAAACGGGAAAAGAGGCTTCGGTCTTTCTCGGCAAAAATTCAGGTGGATTCGTTGCGGTAAAAGTTTATACCGATCTGCTGGTGCGGTCATTCAAGCGTGATGAGTCTTACAGAGCAGGCAGGTTTATCGGTGATGCAAGGATAAAAAAAGCCATCGAGCAGGGAAGTCAGGCAGGTCTCAACGCCCATCAGATCCTCTGGGTGCAGGAGGAGTTCAGGCAGATGCAACATCTTTACGAGCACGGCGTCAGGGTACCGAAAGCCATTGCCGTCAGCGGGATCGCGCTCGTGATGGAATTTATCGGAGATGAAGACGGAAATCCCGCTCCACGCATCTCCGATTTGAAAATGGAAAAGGAGGTGGCGGAGGAAGCCTTCAGGCAATCGGTCCAGAATCTGAAGCGGATCGTAGAATCAGGCAGGGTACACGGCGATTATTCCACCTTCAATATTCTTTGGCACAATGAAGAGGCGGTTGTCATTGATTTTCCGCAGGTGATGGAATTCAAGAATAACCCAAATGCGAATGCTTTCCTTGAAAGGGATGTCCACTCGTTGTGCAAATCCTTCATGAAGCAGGGTGTTAAGGCTGATGAAGCAAAAGTGTTAAGAGAAGCCCGAGAACATTAAATTATTAATATGAATGAATCCAACATTGATACAATCCGAAATATTATTGTATGGAGTAGACGTTAGAGAAATGCCATATTACATTTTGACAAAGAAAAATGTCTTCAACTTATTTAGAGCTCATTGCGAATCTTTTGACCAACTTTGGAATAAATCAGAAGTTCTTCGTTCTTGGTAAAAACTAGATAATTCTGAAAGACAAAAGCAGGCTAACAAAACGTGCACTCAAACCCGCGCAAACGGCGTTGGGGCAGGTGGTGGGATTCGCCGCGCTAAAATTGAGTTACACTAGCCTTGAGGTGGTTCCGACGAAGCGGCGCTGTCTCGTCCCGTCCCAACACAGTGTCCTCTCCGTAAAGAGCGTGCGGGACGGGTCGCCAGTGCTCTGGCTGGCAGTTCGCAAAGCCCATTTGTTGTTTCTCTCTTGGGACGAATGAATGAATATGAGACGAAGGATCATTACGATGTATCGATCCGATATTTGACACCTTCATATTTCGATACTTCTCTCACTTTCCTGCAACTATGTAAGGAGATACGTAAGGAAAGAGTTGGTTGGAAAGTAATATTTGAACAAGGAGAATTATGAAAGCGATCATATATACAGAATACGGCTCACCGGATGTACTTCAGTTCAAGGACGTAGAAAGACCTACACCCAAAGACAATCAAGTACTGATCAAAATTTACGCATCATCCGCAAACGCGGCTGACTGGCATCTTATGAGAGCAGAGCCGTTCCTGGCACGTTTAGAGAATGGGCTTCTAAAACCCAAAAACACGAAACTCGGCGCGGATATAGCCGGGCGCGTGGAAGCGGTTGGTAGAAACATAACCCAGTTTCAAGCAGGTGATGAGGTATTTGGGGAAATGCCTTTAGATGAGGTATTTGGGGAAATGCCTTTAAATGAGTTGGGCGGTTTTGCCGAATATGTATGTAGTAATGAAGATGCATTAGCTTTGAAACCAGCCAACATGACATTCGAGCAGGCAGCAGCCGTCCCTTTAGCAGCGTTCACGGCTTTGCAGGGCCTGCGCGATAAAGGACAGATCCGGCAAGGTCAAAAGGTTCTGATCAATGGTGCAGCTGGTGGTGTAGGTACGTTTGCAGTGCAGATCGCCAAATCGTTCGGGACTGAAGTCACTGGCGTATGCAGCATACGCAATCTGGACATGGTGCGCTCGATCGGTGCAGACCATGTCATTGATTACAACAAAGAAGATTTCACCCGAACTGGTCAGCGCTATGACCTGATCTTCGATGCGGTGGGAAACCGTTCAGTTTCGGATTTGAAGCGTGCATTAAGTCCCAATGGAATTTGTTCTGTTGCCGGGTTTACAAGCCTGTCTCGGTTATTTCAAGTTATGCTTCTGGGAGGCAAGAAAGTTGGTCTGATGGAGACGGCATACTCAAACAAAAAAGATTTGCTTTTCATCAAGGATCTTCTTGAAGCCGGCAAAGTAGTGCCAGTGATAGATAGAAGCTACCCGTTCAGCGAAACTCCTGAAGCGATCCGCTACCTTGAAAAAGGACATGCCCAGGGAAAAGTAGTCATCACTATGGTACAGAATAACAAATAATGGCGGTCAATAAGAAAAGAGCCGGAATGACATTCCGGCTCTTTTCTTAATTACTGAATAAAATCACGGCCAACCTCGTAGTGATTATAGAAAGACAATATGAACCTGACCAGTCCGCAAGGGACCGTTGAAATGGATGATCGCGACCTGATCACCTACGCACAGCAAGGTGACCGTCAGGCATTCACTGAACTGGTCTGCCGCCACCAGGGCAGCATAGTTAGCCTGACCTACCGTATGTGTGGCGACCTCCGCCTGGCGGAAGACGCGGCCCAGGAAGCTTTTGTGCGGGTCTGGCAGAACCTTAACAGCTATAAACCAAAGTATGCCTTTCGTAGTTGGTTATATCGTATCGCCACCAATGCCGCGCTTGACTCTCTGCGCCGGGAGCGCCCCAGTGAAGAACTCGATTCTTTATCCCTGGCCGATCTCGGTACAACTCCGGAGCGATCAGTCGAGGACAATCAGCGGGCTGTGCATGTCCGTCGGGCTATTGCTCAACTGTCAGAACCTCTGCGCGTGGTTCTCATCCTGCGGGAATATCAGGAACTCACCTACCAGGAAATTGCCGATGCGTTGGATATCCCCATTGGCACGGTTATGTCCAGGCTCAACACTTCCCGCGTCCAACTACGTCATGAACTGCTCGTTCTATTGGAGGAAACATGAACCCACATGTTAGTGAATTGCTTTCCGCCTACCACGATGGTGAATTACCACCAAATCGTAGGCATCAGGTTGAAAACCATTTAGAGGATTGTTCAACCTGCCGCGCCGAACTGGAAGCACTAGAAGAGCTTTCATCTTTTCTGAAAGCGGATTCTGTACCGCATCACACTCCCCCGGAGCGTTTTGCCGCGCAGGTGCAGTTACGTTTACCCCGAGCAGCGCGGTCACACACTTACGCAAGAGCAGGCCAGCCTCCTCGTTGGGTGCTGGGGGTTCCGCTCGCGCTCATCATCGTCTGGGCGTTTCTACAAGCCGCCCTTAAGGTCACGGCCTTTATCTTGACGGCAGACCAGGTATTCGGTCCACGCGCTGTGTTTTTTACCAGCTGGATTACAACCAAAGGATTCTTAGAAACCAGCGGCAACCTGCTTCTGCTCAATAGTATTCTACTCATAGGCACAATTATTCTCTGGTCAGCCTGGATGGCTTTGTGGCTGGCCTGGAATAGAAACAAAAATGCATCATCTATAAAAGGAGGTGTGACATGAATCACATCAATATCTTGAAACGCGCTCTTAATATCACCATCAACTATCGCGCCCTGTGGATCTTCGGTATTCTGCTTGCCCTTACCAGTAGCAGTGGAAGCGGCAATGGCGGAGGCAGCAATAGTTCCTCGCCCAATACTGACCCGAATTTTAACTGGCAAAACCCCTTCGGCGAATTTCCACAGCTCTCACCCGAATTAGCAAATATGTGGATTGGGATCGCAATCGGCTTGGCATGCTTGCTCCTGGTATCGATCCTGATTGGATCCATTGCCCGCTACGTATCGGAAACCGCCGTGATCCGCATGGTTGATGAGCACGAGAATAGCGGCGAGCAATTGAGCATTCGTCAGGGATTCCGCCTTGGCTGGTCACGTGCGGCCTGGAAAATGTTCCTGATGGATTTGCTGGTTGGCCTGGGCTTTGTGACTGTCTTTCTGCTTCTGCTGGCCTTCGCGGCGCTGCCTTTATTGGTATGGCTTACCGAAAATACGCCTCTCCAAGTCATTGGAACCATCGTCTCAGCCGGATCGATTCTTCTGCTGGTCTTTGTCGCCATCATCGCAGCGCTGGCTATAACTTTGATCATGATCTTCGCCCGGCGTGCCTGCGCGTTGGAAAATCTGGGTGTGCGCGCCTCTCTCCGCCGCGGCTATGAGATGGTCAAACAGCGCCTGGGTGACTTGCTCATGATGGGTGTGATGATGTTTGGCATCGGGTTGGTTTGGTTAGTGGTTACCATTCCGATCATCCTAGCTGTTATTGTAGTGGCGGCCCTGATTGCGGGTCTCCCTGCCCTGTTGGCAGGCTCCATTGCTGGCTTCTTCACGCAGGGAACTACACCCTGGATTGTGGCTGCCATCGTTGGTGCGCCCATCTTTCTCATTGCTGTCATCATCCCCGGCGCGCTGATCGGCGGCTGGCAGAAAGTCTTCTCTTCCAGCGCCTGGACGTTGACCTATCGCGAAGCGCTGGCATTGGAACAGGTAAAGGCGACTAATGAGCTTCCCCCTCCAGATAGCGTCATCGAAACGTAATGGATTTCAAACGGCTTTGTCGTGGGCTAAGTCCACGACAAAGCCGCAATTCGCGATCGCGAATCACTTCCAAGACAAAGAATTGCACAGAGCTAAAACTTTGAAACTTATCAACATCGTCAAAGAAGGAATAATAAAATGAGTTCAATCAATAAGACAACTGAATTGGAAGATGTGAAAATAAGCGTAAAAATGAAGCTTTCAGCATTATGGATAGCTATGATGCTATTGTATATTTATGCTGACATACTTTCATTATTTAGGCCAGGCCAGGTAGAGGAAATGATAGAAGGACTCATGGGACCGTTTCCCGTGACTCAAGATTCATTGTTAACAGCCTCAATATTGATGATGATTCCTGTGGTCATGGTTTTCCTGTCCTTAACGTTGAAGCCTAAAGTGAATC
>JAXIPJ010000374.1:0-2232 GCA_045402985.1 Anaerolineales bacterium | reverse complement strand
ATGAGAACATGGTGGAGGGCAGATGGAGAATGTCAACCCCAAGGCCGACTTCCATAAGATAGCTATCCGTGACGCAGCCCTACAAAAAGTCTTTGAAGAAGAGCAACCAGAAGCCATTTGTCATTTGGTTGCTCAGCATAGTGTCAAGATTTTGACCGATGATCCTATCCATGATGCGAGTATCAATATCTTTGGTTTGATCAATCTGCTGCAAAATGCGACCCTGTTTGGCGTACGGAAAGTTGTTTTTTCATCATTAGGAGCTACCGACGGCACGGTCGAGAAGATGCCAGTGGATGAAAGTACCACCCACCATCCTGAATCACCCTACGGCATCACAAAAATGGCTAGTGAATGCTATCTCCGGTTCTGGAAGAATATGTACGGGCTGGATTTCACAACTCTTCGATACGGCAATGTCTACGGACCGCGACAGGATCCTCTCGGGGAGGCAGGCGTGATCGCCATTTTTTCTCGCCAAATCCTGCTCAACGAACCCGTTCGCGTTGACTGGGATGGTGAACAGCAAAAAGATTATGTGTATGTGAGGAATGTAGCTCGCGCTAATCTTTTGGGCTTATACTCTGAATGTTGAGAATAAAGAACCAAAGAATAAGAGCGATGTGAGCAGTTGGAAAAATAAGACAGCCTGGGCCAATTAGACGCCCAGGCTGTCTTATTTTTTTCCTACATAAGCAGTAGTCAAGCAGTAGTATTTTAGAAATGCCCCCATATTTGGCTCTAATATTTTGTAGGTGATTATTTTATCCATATATAGGCATAAAAAATTTGCCCGCCTAAGATTCGAAGTCTCTTACTCTATCCATTGAGGTACGGGGGCGGGCGAGCAGGATTAGACTCGAAAACAAAATCATCATTTAGTTCTGGTAGAAGACCATATATACCCTACACAAAATATTGTGGATATAGGGCTTGTAGTGGACCCCTCGCCACAGAATCTTCTCTTTGCCATCATTCACTGCTTCGTTACGCAAACTTCGGAGGCCTCCCTACTTTTCGACCCATTACCTCGAATTTATACAAGCCGATTCAAACGGGCATGAATCTTCCGGTTGCTCTCATAAATAGCAATAAATTCCTTAAAAAGCTCCTCGTAAATTTTTCGATATCTGGTGGTTTATCATTCATTTTGACACCTTTATTATGAAGCAAACTGGGTGTTGGTCTATGATTTCACCATTGTATAGGATCGAAAAATATTATACACTTGGGTAACGCATTATGAAAATTGAATCCATCACCTTCCATCATATCTCCATGCCGCTTGTATCACCGTTTGAAACGTCCTTTGGGCGCGAGACGGATCGTCAGTGTGTCATCATCACTTTGCAAGCCGAAGGTCTCACAGGTTATGGCGAGTGTGTTGCTACGCGCGACCCGGGCTATAACTATGAAACGACTGGCACGGCGTTGCACATTCTCAAGGATTTTGTCGCTCCGCTAATACTGGGCAAAGATATAAAAGACCCGGGTGATTTCCAAAAACGCGTGGATGGGATTCGCGGGCATTATCTCGCCAAGGCTGGTGTAGAGATGGCATTGTGGGATCTGCTGGGGAAACGCGATGGCAAATCGTTGAAGGAAATGTTTGGGGGGATAAAGGATAAAGTTGAAGTGGGAGTATCGATCGGGATTCAGGAATCCGCCGCCGCCCTGGTGCGAAGCGTGGAGTCTTATCTCCGGGATGGCTATCGCCGCGTCAAGATCAAGATCAAGCCGGGCCGCGAAGTGGATGAGACATCCGCCGTTCGACGCGTGTATCCAGATCTCCGCCTGCAAGTGGATGCGAATTCTGCATATACGTTGGAAAGCGCCAGCGTTCTGAAAGCAATTGATGATCTGAATTTATTACTGATCGAACAACCTTTGTTCGAAGATGATATTTGGGATCATCGCAAATTGCAGGCCGAATTCAAAACGCCGATCTGCCTGGATGAGAGTATTGTTTCGCCGCGGCATGCGCGTTATGCGTTGGAGATGAAAGCCTGCAGGATCATCAACATCAAGCCCGCGCGTGTGGGTGGCTTGAGCCTGGGTATTGCCATTCACGATCATTGCCGCGAACAAAATGTACCGGTCTGGTGTGGGGGCATGTTGGAAACTGGTGTAGGTCGCGCTTCAAACCTCGCGCTGGCTTCACTGCCCGGTTTTGTTTTGCCCGGAGATATTTCGGCGTCTGATCGTTATTATGATCGCGATATTACCAATGAG